>JAYOKQ010000053.1:0-28257 GCA_038119905.1 Gemmatimonadota bacterium
GAACCTATGAAACGCGTCGCCAAAGCCCACGGGCGCGGCAATATATGGATGGAAGAAGTCGAGGTCCCGCAGATTGGGCCTACAGAGGTGCTGATCCGTGCTGCCTGCTCGTTGATCAGCCGAGGCTCAGAGATCGGTCGACGCTACGACCGAGAAGAGGCCATTGATCCGCGCATCATGGGCTATTCGCTGGCAGGAGAGGTTGTCGAGGTCGGTGCGCAGGTCGTGGAGTTTGCCCTTGGTGACCGCGTAGCGGCACTGGCCCCGCATGCCGAATACGTTGCAATGGAGGTCGTCAATCCGCCCCACCGACCGGCGGTGGTGTCGATTGGAACGGATCTATCGATGGAAGCGGCGACCTTTTGGCCGCTGGCCACTAGCTCGGTGCTGTGGATGGAGCAGACGGGCGCCGGCGCTCAAGATGCGGTGGTCATTCAGGGACAGGGACTTGTGGGCAGCGGCTGTATGCAGGTAGCCAGAGCTCAGGGCGTCGGTCAACTCATCGCCGTTGACGCGCTGCCGCTGCGCTGCCGACTGGCCGCCGAACTGGGCGCGGATGCCGTGATCGATGGGGCCGACAGTCAGGCCGTCAAATCGGTCCGCGACTTGACGAAGGGACAGGGAGCCGACGTTGTCGTCGAGGCCGTTGGTGGGCGAGCGGGGGCTGCGGCTTTTGCTCAGGCTCAGGACATGGTGCGGCGCGGTGGGCTTATACAGGTGCTCGGCCTGTATGAGAACGAACCGCTGCCGCTGGATTCGGGAAAAATTCAGGGGGTACGCCTAGTGGGCGGCTACCTCGATGCCGGGGCGCGCCCACGCGGCTCGCAGCGTGCATTGGAACTGCTTTCCAGCGGCGCTATCCAGGTCGAACGCATGATTACTCACCGCTTTTCCTGCGACGAAGCCAAACCTGCCTTTGATTTGCTGTATAACGACCTGGGACAGACGATGGCCGTAGTCCTCGTGTGGGACGGCGCTTAACGGAGGAATTGGATTCATGGGGAGAGATATTCGCAGGATGTTCCGCGCGCCGTACGGCGTGCCGAATGCGCTACAGGTTGTCGATGGGCAGCTGTGGATCGCCGATCAGATTACCGATCGCGTCGCTCTGATCGAAATCGATGAACCGTCCGAATACGGCGTGACGCGGATGGTGCGCGATATACCCAGCGAGTCGTCCAATACCAGTGGCATGGCCTATGGCGGCGGTTCGCTGTGGCTGGCGGCCAACTGCCAGGCTACGCTGTGGCGACCCGAGCGTCCCAGCGATGCTCAACAGGGACAGGGCGATATCCTAGAAATTGATCCGGCGTCGGGGGACACCCGTAACCGGTGGCCCGTGCCCGGCGGAGGCGGGGTACACGGCATGGAGTACGATCCGTTTGAAGAGGGCATGGTGTGGATTACCACGCTTAAATCGCAGACGCTGAGCAAGGTGCGCGTAGCAGACTGGTCGGTGCAACACGTGATTGCGCTACCCTACGGTCGGGCGCACGGCGTGGTGCGGGTAGAAGACGGCGTTTGGGTCGTCCATACGGCTGATCGCGTTATTGTGAAGCTCGCCGTGGACAGCGGAGCCGAACTCGACCGCATTGAAGTGCCGGCCAACGAGCCAGAGCCACACGGTCTGTCGGCCTTTGGAAGTGACCTACTATACTGCGATGCGACTTCCGGTTGGGTCGTTCGCATCGCGCACTAGGAACTGCTTATGAAACGCATAATGACGTCGAGCTGGAGTTTACACCGTTTGCTAGGCGAGGTTATGTACGACTGGTCTGATGTGCGCGCTGAGCCGAAGCTAGCGCGCGGGGGAGAGGGTGCACTGAACCTGCTAGAGTTGCCACAGAATCTAGCTGCCCGCGACATCGGCATGGTAGAACTATGTCATTTTCATCTGCCGAGCCTAGCGTCTGCCTATCTCGACGAGCTGCGCGGTGAATTGGATCGCTGCGACGTCGACTTGTACAGCGTGCTGATCGACGCGGGCGATGTCGCCCATCCGGATCCGGCCGTGCGCGCCGAACAAGTCGACTGGGTTCGGTCTTGGCTCGAAATTGCCGCACGGCTGGGGGCGCGCTACGCGCGCGTAATCGCCGGTGATGCGCTGCCCAGCGAGGAGTGCGCGCTGCAGGACGACAACACGGTGCGCGCTAGCGCAGATAGCCTGCGTGCTCTAGCGCAATATGCAGCCGAATTGAACCTGTATGTTTCGACGGAAAACTTCCGCGCACTGGGCTGCCACGTCGGCGCGCTCTGTGCCATCCTAGATATGTGCGAAGGACAGGTCGGACTGTGCGCTGATTTTGGCAACTTTAAAGGCTCTGGTAAATACGACGATTTAGCGGCTATTCTGCCGCGCGCTACCTCCGTGCATGCCAAGGCCGATTTTAGCGGACCGGGGGCTATGGATCGGGAGGACTTCGATCGCTGTCTGGGGTTAGCCGTCGACGCGGGTTTTGCCGGACCCTACTCGCTCATCTTTTCAAGTCCCGGCGACGAGTGGGAGGGATTGGCCCATACGCGTGCGGCCGTCGAATCCTATATAGCGGAGTGAATGCAGTGACGGAAAACGGACCTCCCTTAGTCGTTCTCATCGGCGATTCCATTCGCATGGGATACCAGCAGGGCGTTGTCGAGGCGCTTGGCCACGAGGCCGAGGTATGGTGTCCGGAGCCCAATGGCGGCGACAGCCGCAATGTGCTGGCTCATTTGGACGAGTGGGTGCTGCAGAGAGCACCTGATGTAGTGCACGTTAACTGCGGACTGCACGACATAAAAAAGGATTTCGCAACCGGCACACCACAGGTGCCGCTCGAAGAGTATGCCGGTAACGTCGAGCAGATCCTTTCGCGCTTGTCGGAGTGCCAAGGCATGCGCGTCGTGTGGGCGCTTACGACGCCGGTAAACGAAAAATGGCACCGTGCCAACAAGGAATTCGATCGCTTTGAGGTCGACGTCCAGGCCTATAATGAGCGCGCACGCACGGCATGTCGAAACCGCTCTATTGAAGTCAACGATCTGTATGCGCTCGTCGAGAGCATCGGACGAGACGATATCCTGCGCGAAGACGGCGTGCATTTTTCTGACGGCGGCAGCCGGCTGCTTGCCGGGGCCGTGGCTAGCTGTATTCGCAGACATCTCACCCTGTAGCGCTTTTATATGGACATTGCCCAAGAGCGCGCCGAGCGCGCTGCTGCTATCGCGCACGTCGGAGGAGTTGAACAGGCCATTTCGTCGGGTGTCTTGACGCGCTCAATGCATGTGACGCTCTCCGAAGCGCTCGTATTGGGTCTGTTGCGTCAGGGGGTGAGGCGCTTCTTGTGCGTGTTGGGGCACGGCTCTACCGAGGTCGGCGAAGTGCTGCGTGTCTACGCCAAAGTAGGACTCCTACGCGCCTGCGGTGTGCGCAGCGAAATAGGGGCCTCGCACGCGGCGATGGCTCTGCGTTGGGTTACGGGAGAGAAGGCCGCGGTGGTTACCTCGATTGGTCCAGGGGCGCTACAGGCGCTGGCCGCTGCGCTGGCCCCGCTCTCGGATGGGGTGGGGGTCTGGTATTTGCTGGGCGACGAAACCAGTCAAGATGAAGGGCCCAATATGCAGCAGATACCCGAGCGCGGTCAGAGCGCCTATCTGCGACTCTTTGACACGATGGGCCCTGCTTATGCGCTACACACGCCGGAGGCTTTGCCAACGGCTCTGCGCCGCGGTCTTAATGCCGTGGAACATCCGCATCGAGCTAGCCCTTTCTTCCTATTGCTCCCACTCAACACGCAGCCGGCTCTCATCGCCGACTGGAATCCGCAGACGCTGCCAATGGGCGCACCGCCGCCGCTGGGAGCCGCCGCAGATGGGGGACGCTACGAGCGCGTGGCGCGCAGTTTATTAGATGCGAAGCGGGTGGTGGTAAAAGTCGGGGGGGGCGCGCGCAACTGCGGGGCATCGCTATGTGAACTGTTGGATCTCGTCGACGGCGTCGCCGTTACGAGTCCTCTCGTATCAGGGGTGCTGCCCTATGCGCATCCGCGCAATATGACGGTGGGTGGTTCCAAGGGGTCGATCTGCGGCAATTACGCCATGGAAAACGCCGACGTCCTGGTCGTCATCGGCTCGCGGTCGGTGTGTCAGTCCGACTGTTCGCGCACCGGTTATCCGCGGGTTGAACGCGTCATCAATATCAATGTCGATATGGAGGCCGCGACCCATTACAGCCGGACAGAAGCGCTCGTCGGCGACGCACAGGCCACGCTTAGAGCGCTCAACGCCGCGTTGAGTGACCTTGGGGCGACGGCGCAGACTACTCCGTCGGATTGGCTGAATGCGTGTATGGATCAGAAACGGGCATGGGATGCATACAAGCGCCGGCGCTGGGAAGCACCCGTTTTGCACGATGCAGTATGGGGGCGCACTGTGCTCACCCAACCGGCGGCCATTCACATCGCTAGCACTTGGGCGCGCAGCGCGGGTGCGGTGGCCTTTTATGATGCCGGCGACGTGCAGGCCAACGGGTTTCAGGCGGTAGAAGATACGGAGCTTGGCCAGACCTTCACCGAGACGGGAGCCAGCTATATGGGCTTTGCCGTTTCGGCGCTGCTGGCCACGGCCCTAGCCGATACGCCCTTTTACGGGGTTGCTTTTAGCGGCGATGGTTCCTTTACGATGAATCCGCAAATTCTCATCGACGGCGTCGCGCACGGGGCGCGCGGCTGCATTTTGCTCTTTGATAACCGGCGTATGGGCGCCATTTCCGGGCTGCAAACGGCGCAGTATGGCCAGGATTTTGCCACGTCCGACGGGGTAGAGGTCGACTACGTGGGATGGGCCAATTCGGTTGCGGGAGTGCGGGGTGTGCACGGCGGATACACCCCGGACGAACTGGAAGAAGCGCTGAAAACGGCGCGGGCATACGAAGGACTGACGCTGATTCACGTGCCCGTCTATTACGGCGAGGACGAACTGGGGGGACTCGGGGCGTTTGGAAGATGGAACGTGGGTAATTGGGTTGAAGATACGCAGGCTCTCCGTCACGAAATGGGGCTGTAGATGTCTGTGCTGCTCGTTGGTATGGTGGGCTTGGGGTTGGTTTCTACCGCCCACTGGAAAGGCTACGATAGTCATCCTCGGGCCGAAGTCGTTGCCGTCTGCGATCTCGATCTAGATCGAGCTAGGCGCTTTGCCGAGTGCTATGGCATAGACGAAGTCTATGCTGACTACGATCAAATGTTGCGCCACGCTCGACTCAATGTGGTTGATATTGCTACGCCGACGTTCCTGCATGCGCCTATGGCGCGCAAGGCGCTGGAAGCCGGTTCTCACGTCCACTGCGAAAAGCCCTTCTGTCGCAGCGTGGGTGAGGGGCAGGAACTCGTAGAGATGGCCCGCACGCGCGGGTTGCAGCTGCTGGTGGGAGAGACCTACGTATTTATCAGCGCCCATCAGCGGGCCCGACAGCTGATCGAAGAGGGGGCCATTGGTGCGCCGCGGCAGATACGCCAACGGCACGGCGATTGGATTGAACGGGACCCGCCGCGGATCGATACGGGACCTACCGACCGCAGCTGGCGCGTTGACGCGCGCGCCTCGGGCGGCGGTGCATATCCGTGGATTTTCGATCACGCCGTACACTTTTTTGCCACCGCCGAGTACTTTGCCTTGGGCGATCCTATTGCCGAAATCTATGCCGTGTGCGCCGAGAGCGCAGCCGCATCGCCGCGCAGTGGCGCCCGCCACGATCCCTATGCGCAGGCCCCAATCGATATACCGATCATAACCTGGCAGCATCGCAGCGGGTCCTGTCAGGGCGTGTGGATGCGCTCGGAGCGACTCAATGGTCAGTACGACTTTTATCGCGGATTTAGCACGACTATCAGCGGCGAGAAGGGACTAATCGAAGTGCTCGGTGAAGGAGGCGGTCAACTACAGTGGGCGGGCAAGCCGGCGCATTTGGTGCTGCACCGAGCGGGCAGGCCGAGTGAAGCGTTTCGCTTTGACGAAGGGGGTGACGACGTCTGGGATTCGGAGATCGCCTACTATAGCAAGGGACACGTCGCCCAAATTCACCACCTACTCGACTCGATTCATGCCAGTGCTCAAGTGCGCTACGGCGCGGCAGAAGGCACGCAGGCCGTGCGCTGTACACTGGCCGCTATTCGCTCGGTTGAGCGGGGGACGCCGGTGCGCGTCGACGACATTGAAGACAGCTACACCGCCTATGAGGGGTAGAGGGAGAACAACCTCGTGAAGATTGCGATGCTACGCGGCCCGCGCGACCTGCGTATCGAGGAACAGCCACTCGATGTGTCCTGCTTGGAAGACGATCAGATATGGGTAGAAACGCGGGTCACCGGTTTTAAGATCGGCACCGATCGCGGCAATTACGAAGGGGCAGAACGCGTTCCGGGCGCCCCCGATTTTCCACGCTGGGTAGGCGACAGTAATGTGGGCGTGGTGCGCAAAGTGGGGGCCGCCGTCACGCGCTTTTCTGTGGGCGACCGCGTGGTATCCCGCTATCCCCACCAGTCCGAATACGTGGCGCGCGCCTCCGAATGTATTGTGCGCGTGCCCGACGGGATTGACGATCAAGACGCCGTCTTTGCTCATCTCTATGCCCTGAGTGCTCTGTGCTATCACAAGGCCCATTTTGTGCCGGGCGAGCGCGTTGCTGTGGTGGGGCTAGGGGTGCTGGGGATGGGAGCTGTGGCGCTGGGACCGCTCTTTGGGGCTCGGGTAGTGGCACTGGGTAATAGCGCGCTGCGCTTGGATATGGCCCGGCGCGTGGGTGCCCACGAGGCGCTGCTTTCGGACGATCCCGATCTGCCGCAAGCACTGGACGAATGGAGCGATGGACACGGTATTGATCTGGTGATTTTGACGGCCAACCCCTGGCCGGCCTATCGCACGGCGGTTGAGGTGGTGCGCGAGGGAGGGCGCGTTTCGATTGTGGCCCTGCCGGGGCGCGGAGAAGCGCCGCTCGACTGCAACCCGCTCGATATGCGCTGGTTTTACGCCAAGGGTATTTCGCTGATAGCCGTCAGTGGGCGAGCGGGCGATCTCTATCCATCGGGTGTCGATCGTTTTGACGGCGCAAGGCTCTGCGCACAGATGCTCGATCTGATGGCCGAAGGCCGACTTAAGCCCAGCGACCTAGTCAGTCACCGCATGCCCTATACTGATATGGTAACGGCGTACGAGATGGCCTACCGACGCGAAAAGAATATGCTCAACGTGGTGTTCGACTGGCAGATATAGCGCGCGTACTCGAGAGGTGTGGACCGAAGAGACGGCGTTGAAGAGGCGGTTGAGGACGCCCGTCCTGCTGCCTTTAGGCACTATTCAACAAGGAGTGAATTATGAGTGGACCGCTGTTGCCGACGACCAATGCCGACGGCTTACCCGTCGTGCCAATGAGTGAGGCGCAAAAGTATTTATTCGATGTTAAAGGGTGGATAGCCCTTCCCGGATTGCTCTCCGAAGATCAGCTAGGCTCGGTGCGCGAACACCAAATGAAGTTTCTCTACGAGCGCGATTCGCTGCCGCCACACGAACGCGATAACCACGGGGGGCCGTCGCAGATTCTCCTAGACCATCCGGTAGTGGTTGGCATTCTCAACGAGATTCTCTCCCATCAGGCATTGGCGACCGAGGAGTGCTACGGTTTTCGCTACGACCATACCTATACCAGCCATCGTCAGGCCGGCCACGATAACTTTGGTCCGCACGGTGGCGGGGGATACTTCAACTTTAGGGGGAGTTCTCACATCTACCAGATGCAGCCGGGGCGCATACATTCAGGTCTTACGCGCGTAGTATGGGAGCTCAACGAAGTCGCCGAAGGTGACGGTGGAACGCTCTTTCTCTCCGGAAGCCACAAGGCGGCCTTTCCACGTCCAGAAGAGTGGAGCAGCCGGGAAAGTCCGCTGTGGGAGACGTATACCTGCCCGGCCGGTTCTGCGGTGATCTTTACCGAGGCACTCTGTCACACGGGGCAGCGCTGGGCCAACGAAGCGCGTGATCGCCTCAGTCTGTTCACCTGCTACGATACCGTCAACTCAAAGTGGGGTAAGGGACGACCCGCGGTCGAAGTGATTGAGGCGCTGCCGGCCAAGCGGCAGACGCTCTTTCGCGGTGCCTGGCACGGCATGGGCGACGTGCCAGGGGTAAATCGCTATTACGACGAGGACAATCGGGTCGTTTAGGAAGGCCGATCTCAGTCTACGTCGAGAACGTAGCGGGCCAGCGGCGAGAGACGCACCGCTGTCTCCGGGCGCAGATACTGCCGCTGGTCAGTTTGCTGTTTGTGTTCGCGCGCGATAAAAGCGCAGTGTAGCGTGCGTCGCAGCGCGCCGCTGCGGTTGATATATGAGCTGTGCCAGACGTTGCCGTTAAATACGGCCACGGTGCCGGCTTTGCCGGTTAGGTGAATTTGTTCGGGGTGGTCTACGCTGGGATCTTCGACGTAGTCGCCGATGCGCCCCGCCTTTAGGTGAGATCCCGGGACTAGGCGCGTGGCCCCGTTTTCTGCGGTGAAGTCGTCGAGCATCCACATGGAATTGACGACGTGATAGGGGCCGCCCGGGATGCAGGGTTGGCCCGTGTCGGGATGTAGGTTTTGCATGCCGCAGCCCTTGAGCGGATCGTGTCCGTTGAGTGAGTGCAGCTTAAAGGGGCGGCCGATCACATGATGGACCGCTGCCAGCAGCGCGGGCAAGAGATAGACCCGATCAAAGCAGGCCCCCTTGTTGACCAGATCGGCTAGGCGGCGGACGCCCTCCATTTGTGCCACTTCTTTTCCGGCTTCGGCACCCTCGCTGGCGTGGATTTGATCAAAGGCCTCGCGCAGCGCTGCAAGCCACGCTCCATCGATGACATCTTCCAATAGCAGGTAGCCGTTTTGGTCTAGTTGCTGCTGCTGCTCCGAGCTCAGTGCGTAGGCTTGAAGGCCTAGTGCACTCATTGTTTCGTCCATGCTATGCTCTCTTTTAAATCTGTTCGTTGCGGGCCGCTTCTAAGGTTGCTGTAGCCGCATCGGGTAGCTCGGCCAGTGCGCCAAGCGGTATCTCTCCAATGTAACTCTGGGCGTGATAGCTGCCCAGCGTGGTCTGGGCTATACAGCGCCGCGCGGCGTTTTTGCTCAGTTGGCTGCCGTTCCTTGCGGCGGTGTGGATCAGCGCCTCTCGCCATGCATTGCCCAACTGTGCCCGCCGCCGCTGCAGGATCTGTCGTACGAGCAGAGTCGTTGAGTCCTCGGGTACGTCGCGTCGCCTCACCAATTCGACCAGAGCTAGGCGTCCGTCCTGAACCCGTTGCTCCAGACGGAAGACGGATTGAATGAGCTGAGACAGGGGCGTCGGGTGGGCAAATAAATCGGCCAACGGGCGCTGGTGAGCGGTCAGCAACAGATGGTCTGCATGCGTTGTTAGGCAGGTGTGTGCGACTAGGTGGGGAAAGGTCGGGTATAGGTTGATAACGACCTGTGTGCGCTTTGTAAAATTCGACTTCGCGGCGCGAAGTTGTTCAAAATAAACGGCGAGGTCGGCCGAGAGCACATGGTCTAAGGGCCACTGCTCGATGGGAGGGCCGACTATAAGCGTTCGTTTTTCCTCCCAGTCCGTCATAGCGTGTTTCATAGCGCTGATGAGCGCTGGTCCAAAAGAAGCGTCGGAATCGGATTCTTGAGCCTGGTTTCCCTGCGTGTATATGTGTGGTTGACTGCGGTAGCGCTGAGCTGCCGGCAGGCTGCGTCGGGTGGGACGCAGAATGTAGAGGTCGCTGCGCTGACCGAGAGCGGGCGCGCCGTCATAGTGGTTGAATCGGGGGAGGATCGCCTCGTTGAGCAGGCGCAGTTGGCTCAGGGTGACCTGAACTTTATAGCCCAAACTGGTCTGCCGTTCACCGTAGCCATAGGACAGGAAAATACGCGTGAATTCGGCTTCCTTTAGCGCGCAGATGGCGCGCTGTAAAAAGAGTCCTACGCCGCTTTCGCTATAGGGTGGATCGGTGAACACTAGGTCGAACTGACCCCCGAGGCTGCCGGGCAACTCGACGCGTAAATCGGCAAAATACGTGCGTATGCGCGTGTCTTGAGTTCGGTTCAATTCGTCGATATAGGACAGCAGTCGATCGTCTATGTCGACTACGGCTAGATCGAGTTCGGGATGGAGCAGGGCTAGGGCAACGGCTGTCATATCGTGGTCGCCAAGCATCAGCGCGGGGGATTGCGCTAGGTCGTACTGGCGCGAAAGGAACAGTGCGCGCTTGAGAGCCGTCAGCGGCGTTGCGGCTACGTGGTCCAAATGGCGGTCGGGCTGTGGACGGGCTGCGAGCACTTCGACGAGGCGCGGTAGAACTGGGTGCTGGCTGGCAAGGGACTCCCAGGGGTCGGGGGGAACGGCCGAACTCGCAAAGAGGGCGGTGGCCTGACTGCGTAGGGAGGGCGCAAAGCGCAGGCCGTCGCCCTGGCGTTCAAAAAAGGGCGCTAGGCGGTCGACTAGGTAGCTCACGGTTCGATGAGAGAGCGCCGATTGATGCACCCATTCGTCGACTAATACGAACTTGATATCTGTGAGCAGGGCGAGTGCGCGGCACACCCGGCTAAATTCCAGCCCGTACTGGTCGCGCAGTTGGTCGCGCGCTTCGACTAAAGAAGAATTCATAGGGACGGGATCGTCGTGTTGTCTATCGGCTGCATCGTGCGGATCGTGGGCATGCGAACGGATATTCTGGATACGGGAAATGAACTCGCGAAAAGATAAGCTAGTACGGCGTGCAGCGCTTGTGTTATAAAGCGCCTTGGGGTAGTATATGGCCAGGTTACACTCCTCTAAATGAGCAAGCGATGAGCGACGAAAAAAAACTATTTTTACTCGATGGAATGGCGTTGGTCTACCGGGGGCATTTTGCCCTTATGCGCAATCCTCGCATGACCTCGCAGGGAATGAATACATCGGCTGTGTTTGCCTTTACCAATACTCTGCTGAGTATCATTGATCGCGAGCAACCGACGCATATGGCCGTCGTATTTGATACGCCAGAGCCCACGCATCGACACCGAGCTTATCCGGAATACAAAGCACAGCGCGAGGCCATGCCGGAGGATCTCAGTCTGGCGCTGCCCTACGTATTTCAGCTCTGTGAGGCGTTTAATATGCCCGTGCTTAAAATGCCCGGTTGGGAGGCCGACGACGTGATCGGCACGCTGGCACTGCGCGCTGAGGCTGAGGGCTTTACCACCTTTATGGTGACGCCGGACAAGGACTACGGCCAGCTCGTATCGGAACGGACGTTCATCTACAAGCCGGGTCGAGCTGGAGACGAGGCCGAAGTGCAGGGCGTGGCTGAAATTCTCGAGCGCTGGGGCATTGAGCGCATTGATCAGGTAATCGACATGCTCGGCCTGATGGGCGATGCATCGGACAATATTCCCGGCGTACCAGGTATTGGGGAAAAGACGGCCCAGAAGCTGATTGCACGCTTTGGCAGCGTCGAGGGCGTGCTGGAAGGTGTCGGCGAGTTGAAGGGCAAGCAAAAGGAGAATGTAGAGCAGTACCGCGCGCAGGCCCTGCTGTCGAAAGAGCTGGTAACCATCGAACGCGATGTGCCCGTTGAGCAGGACTGGCAGGCCATGTGCTACGAGGGTTGGGACGAGCGCAGACTGGCCGCGCTCTTTGTCGAGTTGGAATTCAATACGCTGGGCAAGCGCATGCTCGGAGAAGATTTTGCAGCATTGGCCAGCGGCGGACAGGCCGGCCCCCCCGTTCCGCTGAAGACGATTGATAGCGTGGAGCACGCCTACAAACTGGTTGATACGGCCGAAGCGCGTGCGGCACTAATCGAAGAGCTGCTGCAGTGCACGGCGTTTTGTTTCGACGTCGAGACTACGGGACTGGACGTCAAGCGCTGCGGTCTAGTGGGCATCGCTTTTTCGTGGGAAGCCCAGCGCGGCTACTACGTGCCCGTACCCGCAGAACGAGCTAAAGCGCTGGATCTGCTGCGCGAGTTTGAGTCCGTGTTTTCGGGCGATGCGGAAAAAGTCGGCCACAATTTGAAGTTTGATCTGGGCGTGCTGCGCTGGCACGATGTGCAGGTCGCCGGTCCCTTTTTTGACACCATGTTAGCCGCTGCTCTCATTGATCCGGAGGGGCGTCGCAGCATGGATCACCTGGCGCAGACGCTGCTCAACTACCAGCCGATTGCCATTTCTGAACTGATCGGTGAAAAGGGGAATGAGCAGCTGGGCATGAATCTGGTGCCGCTCGATCAGGTCGTCGAATATGCGGTGGAAGATGCCGATATTACCTGGCAATTGGCTGAGGTCTTTCGCGGCAATATCACCGAGATGGGACAGGAGCGCGTCTTCTACGAGATCGAGTGCCCGCTGCTGCCGGTGCTGGTTGAAATGGAGTACGAGGGAGTCCGCATGGAGTCGCAGGTCCTCGAGGCGATGGCGCGCGAATTCCAAACGCACATAGAAGAGACCGCAGAGCGCATTTACGAACTGGCGGGCGAAACCTTTAACCTCAACTCGGGACAGCAGCTAGGATCTATCCTTTTCGAAAAGCTCGAACTCGACCCCAATGCACGGCGCACGGCCAAGACGGGTCAGTTCCAAACGAGCGAACAGGTTCTGCGCCGCCTTGCCTATCGCCACGAGATTGCTCAGCGCGTGCTCGATTATCGCCTACATACTAAACTCAAGTCGACCTATATCGACATGCTGCCCGGTTCGGTATTTGCCCAAACGGGACGTGTCCACACCCACTACGAGCAGGCGGTTACGGCCACTGGGCGCATGCAGTCGCACAGTCCCAATCTGCAGACCATCCCCATTCGCTCCGAGCAGGGGCGCGAAATTCGCCGCGCCTTTGTTCCGCGCGATGAGGACTACCTGTTGCTTTCGGCCGACTATTCGCAGATCGAACTGCGCGTAGCCGCCGAACTGAGCGCGGATGTAGATATGATACAGACCTTCCGCGAGGGAGGCGATATCCACATGACGACGGCAATGAAGATTTACGGGGTCGATGCCGAAGGCGTCACCGACGATATGCGCCGACAGGCCAAGACGGTCAACTTCGGGATTATCTACGGCATATCTGCCTTTGGGCTGGCCGAACGGCTCGACGTAAATCGCTTTGAAGCGGCCGAGCTAATTAAACAGTATTTCGCCCAGTATCCGGGCGTGGAAAACTACATTGAAGAGACGGTGGAATTCGCTCGCGAAAAGGGCTATGTCGAAACGGTAACGGGCCGTCGGCGCTACCTGCGCGATATCAACTCGCGCAATGCCAATACGCGGAAAGGGGCCGAGCGCAACGCAATCAATACGCGGATCCAAGGATCGGCTGCGGACATGATAAAACTGGCCATGAGTCGCATCCACGGCGAACTGCGTGGCGCCAAGAGCAAGATGCTGTTACAGGTGCACGACGAATTGGTGTTCGACCTGCACCAGAGCGAAATGGATACCGTGCCACAGCTGATCGAACGAGCTATGCGCGAGGCGCTGCCGATGGACGTGCCGATTGAAGTGGAGATAGGCACGGGGCGCGATTGGCTGGAGGCCCATTGAGCACGGGTAAATGGACATATGGCAAGGGCCGGGAGAAGCAATGTTTAAACCGACGGTAGAAAAGGGATTTGGCAGCGACAACCATGCCGGCGTGCACGCAGAAGTCTTGCAGGCGCTGGTCGAGGCCAACGTGGGGCACGTGCACTCATACGGGGACGATCCCTATACGCGGCGTGCCGAAGAGGCTATACGCCATCATTTCGGCCCGGATGCGCAGCCGTTCTTTGTCGTTAACGGGACGGGAGCAAACGTCACTGCGCTAGGGTCTCTAACACCTTCATTCGAGGCCGTCCTTTGCGCAGAGACGTCCCATCTACACATCGACGAGTGCGGCGCGCCGGAACAGGTTGGCGGCGTAAAGCTGCTGACGCTGCCGACGACCGACGGCAAACTGCGCCCCGAGCAGGTGCGCGCGCGCTTCGCGGGACGACTCGATGAGCATCAGGTGCGGCCTCGCGTTGTCTCAATTACGCAGACGACGGAACTGGGCACGGTCTATACGCCGGAGGAGATGGCTGCGCTAGCCGAATGCGCACATGATTTGGGGCTCTATCTTCACGTCGACGGGGCGCGTTTTGCCAATGCCGCCGCTGCGCTAGACGTAGAACTGCGCGCAATAAGCACGGACGTTGGCGTCGACGTGCTGTCGTTTGGCGGCACAAAGAACGGGCTGCTGCTGGGAGAGGCCGTCATCTTCTTTGCCGAAGAACTCGCCGTCGACTATCGCTATGCGCGTAAGCAGGGCATGCAGTTGGCATCCAAAATGCGCTTTGTCGCAGCCCAGTTCACCGCGCTACTAGCCGATGACTTGTGGAAGCGCAGCGCCACTCACGCCAATAAAATGGCACAGCGTCTCGAAGAAAAAGTGCGCGCCATTCCCGGCGTGGAAGTGACGCAGCGGGCACAGGCCAACGCCGTTTTTGCTCGCTTACCTCAGGCCATTATTCCGGTATTGCAGGAACAGTTCTTTTTTTACGTATGGGATGCCGCGCGTGCAGAAGTTCGCTGGATGGCGTCCTTTGATACAACGGAGGAAGATATCAACGCCTTCGTTGAATGCATCGCTGCGGCGATGGATTCTTTTCACAGGGAGAACAACGCTTGATCGTCGATACGCACACTCATTTTTACGATCCGACTCGACCCCAGGGCGTGCCGTGGCCCGGTCCCGACAACGAACTGCTCTACCGCACGGTGCTGCCGGTTCATTACAGGGAACTCTCCGAGCCCGAAGGGATCACGGGCACGGTAGTCGTCGAGGCTAGTGCTTGGCTAGAGGACAACCAGTGGATTTTAGATCTAGCCGAAGACGATCCGTTTGTGCTGGGCTTAGTTGGCCATATCGATCCGCTGCGCCCCGCATTTGCCGACGAACTGGCGCGCTTTGCTGGCCATCCGCGCTTCTGTGGGATTCGCTGTGGATCGGGCTACTTTACGGAGGATCCACAGGAGGCTTTTCTACGCGATATGCAGCGCTTGGTTGATCATGATTTGGCGCTGGACGTGCTGTTGAGCACCGTTCATTTTGCAGCGCTCGAGCGCTTGGCTCAAGCGCTGCCCGGGCTGCGTATTGTAATCAATCACATCGGCCACGTGCCCATCGACGGGCATGCACCGGATGCGGTGTGGCAGGCGGGCATAGAGCGCTTGGCCCAATGCGTCAATGTGCACATGAAAGTTTCGGCGGTGATGGAGCAGAGCACGGCGCAGCCAGCTCCGGCCGATGCAGCGTTCTACGCGCCTACGCTCGAGGCTATGTGGCAGGTATTTGGTGCCGACCGACTGATCTATGGCAGCAATTGGCCGGTGTGCGAACGGGCCGGTAGTTTTGCCGACGCGTTTGCCGTAGTGCGCGATTTCTTTGCCAGCAAGGGCGAGGAGGCATCGCAGCAGTACTTCTGGAAGAACGCGCTGGCTGTATATAAGTGGGGCTAGTAGCCGGTCCCTTTGTCGACGGCGCTCAGTAGCTGTTCGCCGGCGACGTAGCGACGCAGATTTTCCAATACTAGCGCTTCATTGCGCGCCGCTCGCTCGGGGGCATTACCTGCCATATGCGGCGTGATGATGGTGTTGGGACACTGCCAAAGGGGATGGTCGTCGGGCAGCGGTTCGGGATCGACTACGTCGATGCCGGCCCCGCCTATGGTGCCGTTATTTAGGGCATCGACCAAAGCCTGCGTCTGCACGGTTTGTCCTCGCCCTACGGTGATTAATAGTGCGCTCGATTTCATGCTCGCAAACGCGCGAGCGCCGAAAAGTCCTTCCGTTTCGGGCGTGTGGGGCACGGTAACAACAACGATATCGGACAGCGACAGCATTTCCTCAAAGCGGTCCATGCCCCACTGGCGCACGTCCTCATCTTTCTGCGGACTGCGGCGCACGGCGACGACGTCCATATCAAAGGCACGCGCACGGCGCGCTAGGGCGCTGCCGACGCCGCCGTAGCCAACGATGCCGAGCGTTTTGCCTCCGAGTTCGTAGGCTGATCGAGCGCCGTCGGAGCGTCCGTCCCATCGATTGAGGCGCACGCAGGCGGCAATCCCACGGGTTAGGCTCAGCATGAGGGCAAAGGCGTGTTCGGCCAGTAGGGGGCCGACGGGGGTTCCTTTCGCGCAGGTCATAACGACGTCGGAGGCCAGAAATTCAGGGCAGAGCAGCGGGTCGACTCCAGCACTTGAGCAGTGGAACCAGCGCAGGCGAGGGGCCTGCTGCAGATAGGCAGCAAATCCTCCGCGCAGCCAGCCCATGCCCATCATGACTGCAATTTCGGCATCGGCGCTTGCCGCAAGCAGGGCCTCTTCATCGTCGGTGCGAATGATGTCCAGGTCTGGGGCGACTTTTCGCGCAGCTTCTTCGTTGAGTGACCCCCTGAGAACCATCTTCATAGCGTCCCGCCTTCCACGTGTGAAAAAAACTTGAGCAGCGCAGTTTCTTGTGTTATATAGGACGGGTAGATCCCGTATGTTTGAGCTGTTTACTGCCGTTGCGCGCGGGTGAAAATAGATGCTGGCATCGGCGGGGACAAGGCGGACCCAACGGCTGTCCGCTTGGAGGGATTGACCGCTGTTGCAGAGCGTATAGATTGGTAGGGCCGTTTTGGAAAGGTGAAGAGGGCGCGATCGTTCGGGCTCTTTTTAAAGGAGATAGGGTATGAAATTGCTAAAATGCGTCGTCCGCCCCAACGCGTTGGAAAAGGTGAAAGAAGCGCTGAGTTCACTTGGAATCATGGGGATGACCGTCAGTGAAGTAAAAGGATTCGGACGTCAAAAGGGTCACAAAGAAGTTTATCGAGGGGCTGAATACATCATAGACTTCACGCCCAAGGTGGAAATTGAGGTCGTCGTGCGCGACGACGTGGCCGAACAGGCGGTCAGCGCCGTGCGCGAAGCGGCCAATTCCGGCAAGATTGGCGATGGCAAGATCTTTATTGTTCCCGTCGATGGCGTGGTACGCATTCGCACCGGTGAAACGGGTGATGCTGCTATTTAGTCACTCGATCTAGTCTATCCTGTTGCCGCTCTCCCTCCGCTTGAGGAAGAGCGGCTTTTTTATAGGTGGTGATTCACATGTCGACCTATCGCCTGCGGGCACACTACTATCAGCAATTCGACGCAGACTTTACGCGGGATGTGCCGGCCGAGGGCTATGGCGGATGGCAGCAGACCGAGGTAGATATCGCACGGGAGCACACGGCGTTGGTCGTTATGCACGCGTGGGATACTGGAACCCGAGAGAATTTTCCCGGCTGGCATCGGGCCGTCGAATATATGCCGCGCGCCAACCAAATCGCGCGCACGGTCTTTCCCGATATGCTGCGCGCCGTCCGTCAGTCGGACCTGCCCGTTTTGCACGTGGTCGGCGGTGGAGATTATTACAGCCACTATCCCGGCTACCAGCGCGCCGTTGATCGGGCCGGAGATCCCGCGCCGCCGCTTGAGCAAATCGCAGCAGATCCAGTGCTCCAGCAGCTGCGCACTTTGCGCCGCGAGCGCGTCTTTGTTGGGCCGCACAACGAGGAGGACGTGCGCAGCGGTTTTGCCAGATTGGATTTTATAGAAGAGGCGCGGCCACAGGGAGAGGAAGGCGTGGCCGAAAATGCTGAACAGCTCTTTGCTCTCTGCAAAGAAAAGCATATCAACCATCTTATCTATGCCGGATTTGCCATCAACTGGTGTTTGCTGCTCTCTCCGGGGGGTATGGCCGATATGAGCAAGCGCGGCCTAATGTGTTCGGCGCTGCGCCAAGCGGTGACCGCGGTCGAGAACCGGGAGACGGCGCGCGAAGAATGGTGCAAAGAAATCGCCCTTTGGCGGGTCGCGCTGGCCTTTGGTTTTGTCTTTGACGTGGGCGATTTATGCGCTGCAGTGGATGATTCGTCTCCGTCGTAAATCCCCAAGCCTATGTCGCAATAGGGGGCCAATGTTTATGTTTTATAGGTTAATTAACCCAATTTAACCAATTCGAGAGGAATCTATGCCCATTGTAAATTTCGAGCGCTACTGCGAAATGCTCGACAAGGCACACGCCGGAAAATACGCCTATCCGGCGATCAATATCTCCAATATGGACACCCTCAACGCAGCCATTGAAGGCTTTGTCGAGGCCGGCAGTGACGGCATTGTCCAGGTTTCTACCGGAGGCGGTGAACACGCCTCGGGCAATCTTAAAGACGCTGTACTCGGCGCTATTTCGCTGGCTGAACACGCTCACCGGATTGCCGCTCGCTACGATGTCAACATCGCCCTGCACACCGATCACTGCACCACCGATAAGGTCGAATCGTTTCTCCAGCCGCTCATCGCTGAAACGTCGCGCCGTCGCAAAGAGGGGCTGCCCAACCTGTTTTCAAGCCACATGTATGACGGCAGTGATCTGCCGCTGGAAGACAATCTCAAAACGGCCGTCCCGCTGCTGGAACTGTGCCGCGATAACGAGATCATACTCGAGGTCGAAACGGGCGTAGTCGGTGGCGAAGAGGACGGTCTCAACCGCGAAGGCATCGATAAGGAGAAGCTCTACACAACGCCTGAAGATATGCTGGCCGTACACGAGGCCCTCAGTCCCATCGAAGGGGCGCGCTTTATGCTGGCGGCTACCTTTGGCAACGTGCACGGCGTGTACAAGCCGGGTAATGTCGTCCTCACGCCATCGATTCTAAGGGACGGTCAGGAAGCCGTTATGTCCAAGCATGGCGACAGCGCGCGCTTCTGGCTCGTTTTTCACGGTGGATCCGGTTCTTCGCAGGAAGAAATTCGCGAGACGCTTGATTACGGCGTCATCAAGATGAACGTCGATACCGATACCCAATATGCCTTCACGCGCCCGATCGTAGATCATATGCTGACCAACTACGAGAGCGTGCTAAAGGTCGAAGGGGAAGTGGGCAACAAGAAGATGTACGATCCACGCGCTTGGCTGAAGAAAGGCAAGGCGCATATGGCCGCTCGCGTTGTTCAGGCCTGTCAGGATCTCAACTCCGCTGGTAAGAGCATGGGACGCTAAATGCGAACCGAAGCAGTCTTGGACAGCGTTTGCCGGTCCGTTGATCTGCTCATAGAACGCGCCGACGAGCACGGGGGGCTGTTTCCCTCCGTGCTCGATCGATTTTCTGGCGACAGGCCAGACGCAATGCCGCCGGCTATAGCCGGCCAGCGCGACGGTGATCGCGCCTACGGCGGCTCCAACCTCATTCACGACGAAGCGGCCTTAAAGACGCTCTATGCGCTGTCCTGTGCGCTCGGGCGCCCCGACTATGGGACGGCGGCCGATCGCTACCTCCACCGCTTTGCGACTCACTGCACCGACACGCCCTCGGGCCTTTTTCCATGGGGCGAACACGCCTTTTGGGATCTTGAGCGCGATCGCATTGGCAACAGCCGCCATCTGCGCAATCCGGCCGATTCGCACGGTGCTATACACGACCATCTACGCCAGGCTCCGCTGTGGTTATGGCAAAAGTTACAGCACTTTAACCCGCAGTGCGTGCAGCAATTTGCCCAAGGCCTAGACGGCCACTGGACGGAGGGCGACGGGTGGGAGTATATACGCCATGCCCACATTGAGGAAGTGCGTCGCCACGGCCGGGGAGCGCGTTCCTGCGATTTTCCGCGCCACGGGGGCTTCTACATATTCGACTGGGCCTTTGCACACGCGCACGGGGGGGACGGACGGTGGATCGAGCAAATAGAGCGTATGCTCAACTATTGGTGGCCGCTGCGCGACGGGCGCAACCTACTGCTTATCGAGAGCCGATCTCCGGTAGATGACCAACATTTCTACGATACCAACGCGCCCGGACAAACGCTCTCTCTGGCCATAAGCCTGCTCGAGAGTGCTCCGCTACTCGAGGATACACATCGCGCGCTGGCAGCAACTATGCGTCAGCGTGCCGCTGCCTATATCGACGGGTTTTTCCAGGCGCCGCATGACCTAGACGCCGGCCAGTTTATTATCCTGAGCCGTCGCGCCGATAATGCCGTAGCACAGACTATGCCTGTATGGGGGAGCGTGTACGGCGTTTGGCCCGCTTCCTACGTCGCGCTGAGCTGCTTGTGTGGATATCGCCTGACCGATGATGCGCGTCTTCTGGAGTGGGCCGAGGCCGTCGGGCGCGCCTACGCGCAGGAAGCGCTGCCCCAGAACGTAGCTGTGCCGGCGATGGATGCGGGTCTGGGCTTGGGCTTGCTGGCTGAACTCTATGCCATTAGCAGGGACAAAAACTGGCTCGAAGCTGGATTGACTCTGGCAGAAAGCCTAATCGCATGCTATTTTGATGCGGTGTTGCCGCGCGGGGCGGCGGGGATTGACTGGTACGACGCGCAAATGGGCCCGTCTTTTTTGCTGCACGGCCTGGCGCGCATAGCCCTGTTGTCCAGCGAGGGCACGGAGTGTCCATTGCAGGCAGACTATACCGCGCGCTGAGGCGGCGCAGCGGTGAGCGCATAATGCACCCCTTGCACACCTGATGAGGAAGTAAGTAGATGACCGAGTTCGTACGTCACAACTGTGGTTTTTGCGTGGCGCACACGCTGCACGATGCCTACCGATTTATCCATTCCCTTCAGCACCGAGGCCGCGAGGCGGCCGGTATTGCAGCCGTCGGCGATGGGCGCATTGACGTCATCAAGTGGAAGGGAGGGGTATCCACTTTTGACGTAACCGATCTGCACAAGATTTTCCTCAGCCCCCATTACCACACGTATTTAGCCCACGTGCGCTACGCAACGCGCGGCTCAAAAGACAAGATTCTCGAAGAGGCCCATCCGCACGTCATCGGTGGCCGCATTGAAAATCGCGACAATCACATTCTGATCTGGGATTGCGATATGGCCGCGGTGCACAACGGCCAGGTTGACCCGGTATTCTTTCGCGACGTCGCGCCGCAAAACCTCTATTCGAGTTGTGACACCGAGGCGTTGCTCTATCTATATCGCGAGCGCGGTGAGTTCAACTTTTTAAAAGAAGTGCCCGGTGCCTTTACGCTCGCCATTGCCGATAAGCGCAAAAAAGACGTGATCGTCATGCGCGATCGCACGGGCATTAAACCCGGCGTGCTCGGGTGGAAGGACGGCAAATACGGGGTCGCTTCCGAAGACATTGCCTTTCGTAAAAACGGCGGTGAATACGTTGAAGACCTAGATCCGGGCACGATCTACTACATAGAGCCGGAGGGCGGCTACTCAAAAGAAAAGCTGCTCGACGTCAAAAAGTCGCACTGCTTTTTTGAGTGGAATTATATCACGGACCTCGACTCGATTATTAACGGCGTAAGCGTGCGCAGCATTCGCGAGTCGCTGGGTGAAGAGCTCAGCGACGAGTTGAAGGCTGAAATCAAGGATGCCGATTTGGTGACCTACCTGCCCCGTTGTCCGGAAGTTGCTGCCCGATCTTTTGCCAAAAAGAGCGAGCTACCCTTTGAACCGGTCTTTTACAAAATGCGCGGCGAACGGTCGTTTCAGGGGTCGACGGCGGGTGAGCGCAAGGAGTCCATTGGACAAAACTTGCATCTGCTGCCGGGTATGCATGAAAAACTGCGCGGAAAGACGGTTATCCTACTCGACGACAGCATCGTGCGCGGCAACAACTCCAAGCGCGCTCGCGATCTGCTCTATGAAGAGGCGCAGGTCAAAAAGGCGTATCTGGTAAGCTACACCCCGCCCATTGGTATCATCGGCGATGACGGTGTGCCGCGCGGCTGTACGTTCGGCGTTGATATGCCGCCCGATCCGCCGGCCGGCGATGAGTTTATTGCGCGGAACCGCAGCATAGAAGAAATCGGCAAAGCTATGGAAATGCCGGTGCTCTATCTGTCGCGCCAAGGCATGCTCAAGGCATTCTCCCGCGCCGGTCTGGAGGAGAGCGATCTATGCACCTTCTGCATTGGCGGACGCATGCCGTTTGAAGTGGCCGGCTCGCTGATACAAATCGGCGAAAAACCGCAAATGGATCTGTTGGAGGGAGTCGAGTAGCCGGCCAGCCGCTCGGGGCTCAGGGAGCGTCGAGCTGTTCGATCCAGCTTTCGGGATCTGTGCCGCGCAGGTCGGATACGATCTGCAGCTCTTGTTCCATCCACAGCCAGTTGTCCGGCAGCAGATCGCTGAGCGGGCCGACGTTCTCGATTTCGCCAAAGCGCGCCTTACCGTCAAATATCTCCGAAGTAGAGTTAAACATGGTTACGGTGCCACCGCCCTCGGGATACACTCCGTTGGCGACGTGGGGCACGTGCGAGCGCAGTGCCTGTTTCCCATAGACAAAGGCTATCCAGCCGCGGTCGGTATCGGTGCCGACTTTGAGCCAGCCGTGCCGCGGCAGCACGCGGTAGTCGACAGCTAGTGCATTGCGGCCTAGGTGTATTCCATCTTGATCCGGGTCGGTGTTGGGCCAAAAGATAAAATGCTGTCGATCCGTGCTGAGCCAGGGAGCTACGCCAACACCGCCGTCTGCTCTGATGACGTTGAGCGCCCACAGCGCTAGTCGACGCTGCTCATTGCGGAGATTCTTCATCCCATGGCGGACATAGAGAATGGGCTCCGTCTCGTGCAGGTCAATCTCCATACATAACTGTAAGTCGGCGCTGTCGGCTGGTGCGGCCAGCAGACGTAGGCCGCCGCTCTCCATTTCTTCGACGCGCGCTGGCTGCAGTGCGGGCAGGGGCGACTGTGCGTTTTGTGTTGGTTCGAGAAACCACGTGCGGATGCCAATATACTCGTAGTCGTGACTGACGTGCAGAGGGTTCTCTCCGTCCAAGGTGCGAAAGGCGATGATGCGCGGAAAGGGTTCGGCGATGACAAAGGCCTCGGCGCTGGCATTGCGCAGCCACCATCCGGCATAGCCGGAAAACTCGGCGTTCGAAAGTTGGGCACCATGGGAAATGCTGGTAAGTAGCAGCAGGACGAGCGCGAGTCGCATAGTGTTTCTCCTCAGTCGATATGGATGTCGCCGGTCTCTGTCGCGCGCAGACCGATCTGTTTGAGTTGGTCGACGCTCACCTGCTCGTCGCCGAAGATCTCGCAGATATAGCGCACTTCGAACGCGGTGCCGGCCGGTGCGGGAACCTGTGGCGGGTGAAAGTTGACGTGGATATCGACGTAGTTGCCGCAGACCGAGTAGTGCATCTTCTGCGCGGGATCTGGATTGTCGATGAGCGTGAGCACGTTGCCGCGCTGGGAGGGATAGAGGGCGTAAAACAGGCGCTGCCCTTCTCTCTGGGTGCCGCCGCTTAGGTCGGGTCGGTAGCTGTGTTTTACAAAGCTCTCGCCTCCGCTTACGAAGAGCACGGCGTCGTGAAACCAGGTCTCGGGTAGGCGCGAAGGGTAGGGGAAAATGTCAGAGAATTCGACGTTGTCATCGTCCCACTGCTCGAGTGCAGTAAAGCGCATGCGCACCTCTAAGCGTGGGCGCGGATGGTCGTAGGGAATGCGCAGCCAGGTTTCCGACTGGGCGCGTCCGTTGGGATTGGTAGCGCAAAAATACAGCGCAATCGCATCGGGCCCGTCTTCGTCGAGGCGAAATGCGCGCACGTCGCTGCAGTAGTGGTGTTTGGAGATGCCGCAGGACTTGAAAAAAGCCATGGGCATTTCCCATACGACCGGTTCGGCCGAACCGTAATGGGTCAGGCGATGTACGGCGCCGGAGAATAGATCGAATTCGAGGAGGGGGACCTGCTGGTTGTGGCTGCTCCAGACGACTAAATCGCGGCGGTTACCGGCGCGGCGTTTTAGATCGACGCCGCCGATCTCACTCTGGTACACGGCCTGGATGCCCGGCACCTTTTCTATGCGCAGGACGGTCTCGCGTTCGGGGTCTAAACGCGCGCCGACGAGAACGTCGTCGACGGAGTCTCGACGGTGCGACATCTCGATGGGCACGCAGATATCGTCGGTTAGTTCACCCTCGGACACTAGCTGCACGGGCACGCGTTGGCCGTCGACGGTGGCCACGACGCCGCCGCGGTGGCGCGGATCGGTCTTGCGGCGGAAAAAGCGCACGCGAATGTCGCGCGCTAGTGGGTCGGGCGGAAAAGTAATATGGACAGAGGTCGGATCGATCTGGCCGATCTCGTAGGTCCCATCCTCTTCCGTATAGCAGCGCAGACTGCCGCCCAAGACGCTGGGTTCGAGCGGCTTTTGCACGGCCTCTATTCGGCTCTGAAGCGCTTGGCGATCGGCTCCGCGTGCGACGATAAGGGAGGCGGTAAAGGTGCACTCGCCCTCCCGTTCTGCTTCGATACGCTCATCGCGTAACCAGCATAAGCGCACGGCAGAACCCTCTTCCCATAGCGAGGCTTCTACGCCGGCTGACGCTGAGTGACAGGCCCAGCCCATGCCGCCGCGGGCCCACTGCTGCATACCGGTGGGCCACCGCGAGGCGTAAAATGGAGGCAGCGGACCGTGGTCGGAGCCAACGGTCCAGACGTGGCCTTCGTCGCGCGCCCAAAATAGAGCCGCCGTTTCGGAATCATTTTCAAAAAATACAGCACGCTCTTCTAGGGAGATGCCGAAGGGGCGATCCGCTGCTCCATACTCGTTCAGGGTTTCTGGGCCTAGGTGTAGGTGCGTATAGCGTCCATCGTCAACGACCTCGACAAACGCATCGCTTATGGGTCCATGACCCGCGCGATCGACGATCTGCATATTGAAGGTGCAGTGTATATCGCCGTTGGGATAGAGCCATATGTCCTGACGACCATCGCCGTGGTAGTGGCCTGCGTCGTCGAGCAGATCGAAGGCCACGCGCATACCTAGGCGCACAGGCCCTTCTTCGAGAAAGTGAAATTTAGGTGCCGGGTCGTTTTCTTGGCGAATCAGCACGGGCTGCTCGTAGTCCTCGGCGCCGGGTTCCTGTCGACAGACCAGACGCACGCGGCAGGCAAGGTGTAGCGCGATATCCCGTAGACCGCTGCGGCGATCGGGGCCGTCGGTTCCAACCGATAGGACGCCACCTTGGTATTTGGCAAATGAGATTGCTTGGGAATGGCCAAATCGGCCCTTCCAATGGCTCTGACAGTCGACGAAGATGCCGCTGGGCTGGGGGGGAGAGTCGGGCATAGAAAATCCTCGTTTTACGGTTGTGGCAGGGGCGATAATTGTGCATGATACTGCCTGTGTAGACCGCTGTCAACAAAGGGGCACGGGCCCTTGTATACCGGGAGATTGAAAAATGATCGTAGAAGAAGTGCGCCTGTGGAAGCTGACGCGTCGCCACGTGCGCCAGCGCTTGGAACAGGGATTGATAAAAGCGGCCATCCTGCCGACTGGTAGTACTGAACAGCACAATGAGCACCTAGCCATGGAACACGATACGGCCAGTGCGGCCTACGTGGCCCATCAGGCGGCACTACAGCTCTATCCGCAGGTCGTTGTGGCCACGCCGATGTCGGTGGGTATATCCGAACACTGGATGGAGTTCAAAGGCACGCTGAGCCTGCGTCCGGAGACGTTTTTTACCGTGGCCTACGATATATGTGAATCGCTGCAGCGACTGGGCGTCGAGCACATCTTGATCTGCAATGGCCACGCCGGCAACGGGCCGCTGCGCAACGAAGTGGCCGATTTCAGTGAAAAACTGGGTATTGACGTGCAGTTTCACAGCTATTGGGAGGCCTATTCGAAGGAGTTCGTCGACGAAGTACTGGAGTCCAAGGACTGTCCGGCGCACGCGGCGGAGTTTGAGACCTCGTTCGCCATGGCGGCCTTTCCCGAAAATATCCATTGGGAGGGCGTCGACTACGAGGCGGCGAACTTGGATATCCAGAGTGAAACCTACCGACCGAAAGATCCGGAGTATTTCCTCGCCGGCCGCGATCTGTCTACGCCCAAGAAGGGGCGCGTAATGGCTGATGTGGCTATCGATTGGGTGGCAGAGAAAATGCGCTCGATGATCGATGGATAGACGAAAAAAATCGGCCTTATGAACAAAAAGCTAGCGGGTAAAATCGCCTGGATATCAGGTGCGGCTTCGGGGATGGGCGAAGCCATCGCCGAGCTCTTTGCCAGCGAGGGGGCTAGCGTTGCCGTAGCAGACGTGCAGGAAGAGGGCGCCACAGCGGTTGTAGAACGTCTGAGAGCACGGGGAGGGCGTGTCCTTGCGTCTCCATGCAATGTGGGCGATGGCGCGCAGGTCGAGCGCTCTATCTCCGAAACCGCAGCGCAGTTTGGCGGTTTGGACATCGTCGTCAACTGTGCGGGTATTGTGCACGTAGCCCCACTGCACGAGTATGACGAGGCGCAGTGGGATCAGCTCATGGGCGTCAATGTAAAGGCGATTTACCTGTCCACTAAGTACGCTCTGCCACATCTGCGACAGCGTGCGCGCTCTTATATCGTCAACATCGCATCGGCCAGCAGCTTTATAGGTCAGGCGCTGACGCCGGCCTATACGGCTTCAAAGCACGCGGCGCTGGGGCTGACGCGCTCAATTGCCCTCGACTACGCTGCGCTAGGGTTGCGCTGCAACTGCATTTGCCCGGGTATAACGGATACGCCGATGCTGCGTTTTCATCTGAGTGCAGCAAGCGATCCCGAAGCGGCTCTAGCACAGCGCCTGCAGCGCGTGCCGATGGGCACGGCCCTGCAGCCGAGCGATATTGCCAAGGCCGCCCTCTACTTTGTCTGCGAAGACTCGTCTGGTATTACCGGAACCTCGCTGGTGGTCGATGGCGGCTGGACGGCGTGCGCCGAGTGGCAGGTCGAAGGACAGACGCGCTTTATGGAGGACGAGGTAGATGAACAGGACCCATAGTGGGTTTTATATGGGCGTACTGCCATACTCAATGGGAGCGGAGCCATGTACCGCAGCAGTTTGACGTTTGCGCTAAAGCCTGGGTGCTACGCCGAGTACAAAAAGGCGCATGACGAACTGTGGCCCGAGATTGCCACGGCGATGCATGAAAACGGCGTTAGTATGGTCATTCACTATTACGAAGATCGGCTGTTTCTCTTTGCTACAGCCCCCAATCGCGAGGCGATGGAAAAGAGCCATGCGGGCGAGGTCATGGTCCGCTGGCAGGCCTATATGGCCACTCTGATGGTTACGGGCGCGGACGGCAAGATGATTGTCGACCAACTGCAGACGGCCTTCGTTTTTGGCGACTTTGCCGACGGGGACGATCCCTTGTAGCCGTAACCACTGCTTGGGAGATAAGCTATGCTCAGTCAGGAACAGGTTGAATTCTACCAGACACAGGGGTATCTCGTTGTCGAGGACGTGCTGCGGAGGGACGAACTCGAAGCGGCATGGAGTATTGTCGACGATTTTGTCGAAGCCTCTCGTCTGCTCACAGAGCAAAGTCGGCACTTCGATTTAGAGCCAGGTCACACGGCGGACAACCCGAAGGTGCGCAGGATGTCGTCTCCTGCGACGTATCACCCTTTTTTCGATCAGTTGATGCGGGATAATCGCATACTCGACATGCTGTCCCAATTGGTTGGTCCCGCTATTCGCGCTCAGGGAAACAAGCTCAATATGAAGCCGCCGGAAGTGGGAAGTCCGGTCGAATGGCATCAGGACTTTGCCCACTATCCCCATACCAACGACGACCTGTGTGCGGTGGGTATTGCGCTCGACGATGCAACGGAAGAGAATGGCTGTATGATGGTGGTCCCCGGTTCGCATAGGGGGCCGATATTCGACCACCATCAGGATGGATACTTTATCGGGGCCATTAGCCCGACCCGCGACCAAATTGATCTGTCGACGGCGGTGCCGTTGGCGATAAAGGCGGGGTCTATCTCTATTCACCATGCACGCACGCTGCACGGATCGGCGCTCAATACATCGAGCCATAGTCGGCGCCTCTTGCTCTACCAGTATGCCGCAGTAGATGCCTGGCCGTTGGGTGGCGTCAACGATTGGGATGCGTTCAATGCCGATATACTACGCGGTGAACCCACCTATGATTTTCGGTCTGTATCAATGACGGTACGCACGCGCCTGCCCGCCGGCGCGCGCAGCGGTGGGGGTATCTACGAACTGCAAAAACCGCTGGCGGAAAAGATCTTTGCGCGTTAGTCCGCGGTTTTGCCGTTTGCTTCGTCGTCCAACCCCAGTTCGCGATGGGCGCACGGTTCCCATCCCAGCAACATTTTTGCCTTTGACATATTGACCTCGTCGTGGTTGGCATCCCCCGAAATAAAGAACGAGTCGAAGCGCCCGTGGCCCTTCTGAACGTAGGCGAGAGCGGCTAGGTAGGCATT
>JAYOKQ010000054.1:0-28112 GCA_038119905.1 Gemmatimonadota bacterium
TCGTTTTTTACAGCCCTCCAACGCCGTTTCTGCCGCTGCACGATACGCGTATATTGGGCGCATTTCAACATGTGCGCACTTAGGCGGAGATATGGCGGCGATGGCTCAGGACGACGAAGTGGGAGATGAAAGGCGCACACCAGAGCGCCTTCCCAAGGCGTTTTACGCGCTGTACTATGGAGCGGGCGCATGCCTGTTTCCTTTTGTGCCGCTCTACTATGACCAGATCGGCCTCAACGGGGATCAAATCGGTCTGCTTGCGGGTATACCATCGGCTATGGTGCTGATAGGCGGCGCACTGTGGGGTGGACTGGCCGACGCGACCGGCCGCCACAGGACCGTGTTGCTGTTGGCCATCGGTGGCTCTATCGCACTCTCGCAGTTACTCCCGCATCTGAGCGTTTTCTTCTGGTTGATTCCCCTCGTTTTTTTTATGGCATTTTTCATGTCGCCCATCGTGCCACTGGTCGACCATTCAGTCATAGAGATGCTCGGCGGACGCCGCGCTCGCTACGGCAAGGTGCGCATGTGGGGTGCGGTTGGTTGGGGTACCGTCGGTCCTCTGGTTGGCTGGGTGGTCGAGCGCTCTCATCTGGACTGGGCGTTTCGCAGCTACGGTTTGCTCATGGCACTGTGCCTGCTCGTTGTCGTCTACTTACCGGCGCATGCAGCGGCTCCACAGGAGCCGCTCCGGGGTCGTCTGCGAGAAATATTGAGCGATCGTCGCTGGCATTTATTTCTACTGCTGGCCTTTACCGGTGGCGTCGGTCTGGGGTTTGCCCATCACTATCTCTTTCTCTACATGGACGAGCTCGGCGCATCCCGCGCCGTTATGGGTTGGGCGCTCAGCGTGGCTACGCTGAGTGAACTAGTGGCTTTTGCGCTGGCCGAACGCGCCATGCAGCGCTGGGGAGCGCGGACGCTCCTAGTGGTTGGCCTGCTGGCCTCCGCGCTGCGCCTGTTGGCCTATTCGCTGGCGACCGAACCGTTGCATGCACTGTGCGTGCAGCTATTGCACGGTCCCTCCTTTGCGCTGATGTGGATGGCCGGCGTGTCGTGGGCGAATCGAATCGCTCCGCCGGGTACGGGCGCGACGGCCCAAAGCCTGTTTGGCGGCGTAAATTTTGGCTTGGGTGGCACGGCAGCAGCTCTGGCTGGTGGCGTCCTGCTCGAGCGCATAGGAGCCGCCGCTATGTATAAGTGGGGTGCTCTAAGCGTACTGGTTGGGCTGGTTGTATATGGGGTTGCCGAGCGCGCTGTGGGACGCGTTGAAGAAGCGTAGTCCACTAGTTTTCGCACCAATACAATAGGGAAGCGAGCAATGAAAAGCGAACAGATCGCTCTAACATTTGATGCGCCAACACTTCAAGAATGCGGTCGGTTGTGCTCCGTGCGCTATGACGGTCGGACTATCGCGCTGGACGACCGCGTGTTGGTCGAAGACGACGCACCGGCTATTGGTCAGCCTCAGGGAGCACAGGATCGCGCTTGGTTCGAAAAGCTGCAGAGCGGGATAATACTGCGCAAAGACCTGCTGTTAGACGACGCACGTGCCACCGCAGCTCATCTGGTCTTTGCCGGTGTCGAGCGCGACGACAACGAGACGCCGCTCTATGTGCGCATAAACGGCGTCGAGGTGGTGCGGCCGCCGAGCAAGTGGGCGCATCCCTCGGCGCGCCAGTATTACACTAGTGACTGGGGCGGCGCGCACTTTGATAACTGGTTTGTGGTGCCTATCCCCGTGGGGGCGCTGCGCGCGGGACGCAACGAGATTCTCCTTTGGGCGGATTCATCCGAAGTGAGTTGGGAGGTCATGGTCGCTGCGGATCAGGAATACGCACGCGGGTCGCGGACGCGGTTACAGCACCCCGATCGCAGTGCGAAAAGCCGGGACGGCGGGACAACGTGGGACTGGGCGCATCTGGGCTGGCAGGATGCGCTCGACGGCGAGTACTGCGTTCGCCTGAGCCTGCAGCGCTACGTCCCCAGTGGAACCTACATATCCCCGGTGATCGATCTGGCTGGGGAAGGAGAGGCAAAGCGCTACCTGAAGGTGTGCCAGACGCGTATGCGCTGGGACGTCGAGCAGCCAGTTGGCTGCGCCGTGCGCGCACGCGTGCGCTTTTCCGATAGTCCACGGCTCGATGCGCCAGGTTGGTCGGACTACGTCACGGCGGAGGGGATGGAACTGCGTGCACACGGCAGGCGCTATGTGCAGTTCGAACTCGAGCTGTGCACGGACAATCCGCTGGAGACCCCTCGCCTGCGCGGCGTGTCGATTGAAAGCGCGGTATCCGAAGAGGTGCAGCACGGTCCGCTGTGCCACCGGGTGCACAGCGTGGCCAACGTCCGCGTCGTGCGCTCTTCGGTGGAGTATATCTATGAAGATTTTGCTGCGCTAGCGGATCTGCGCAGCGCGTTCGAGTTGGATCGAGTCGTAGCGGGTGCGCACGGCGAGTTTGCTGCCCAGCTGCGCCTGCTGCGCTGGGCATACAGGGTGCCGCTCGGTGCACTCGACCCGTACGCGTGGCGCTATGCGGATCTGCTCAACGTGCAGCGCGATGGTGCTGGGCACATTGTCCTCAACGGCGACTATGGCAAACGTCGTCGCGATGGACACTGTCTGTTCAGCAACTTGGCGCTGGTGGCGGCCTGCACGGCCATGGGATATCCGGCGCGCTGGGTCAATATATCGACCAAGCACACCTACGGGCACGAGGTGGCCGAGGTTTGGTCAAACGAGTTCGGCAAGTGGGTCTTTATGGATGCGACCCGCGACTATTACATCTTTGATCCGGACAGCGGCGTGCCCTTGGGTCTGGTGGAAATCGGTCAGCGTCTTGCCGAGGTGATGTCAGGTCCATCGACGTGGGAGTTTCCCGTGCAGGGGCGCGTGTCCAACAAAGCCATGCTGGCCGATGTTCGCGTCTCCTACCGAGAGGGTGATTTGCCCTATTCTGTGCGGTCCGAGGACGAGGTGGAAGGCGAGGATTTGCTGATGTATAAGGGGCATATTCAGATGCCGCTGCGCAACGATTTTGCCAGCCGGCCTCACCCAGTGCCTTGGCGTCTGTCAAGCAACTGGGGCAGTGACCAGTTTTACTGCTATTACAGCGAACTTTTTCCGCGCAAAGAAGAGTATCAGGGGCAGACCAATCGTTGGCAGGATTTTAATCCGACGCTCAACGGAGCCGAACTCTTCCTATGCGAAACGGATCGCCGCGGCGTGCTGCGCGTGGAAATCGATACGCAGACGCCGCACTTGGAAGCCTACTTAGTGCAGGTAGACGATGGCGTTGAGCAGGCGTTAGATGCAGGTGTGTTCGAGTGGCACCTGCACGAGGGCACGAACCAACTGCGCGCGCGCGTGCGCAATAGCGCCGGCGTGTGCGGTGCTCCCAGCACGGCGACGGTAATAGCACATCACTGTTATTGAGCCTCGGCAATCTCGCTGAGCTCTTCCCAGCGCGCATAGGCATGCTGCAGCGCTAGGTCGACTTGGCTCAGTCGCTCCTGTGCGGTAGCTACTTCCTCGCCTTTTTGCTGGTAAAACTCAGGGTTGCTCATCTGTTTGTGTAGAGCTGCCTGCTCTGTTTCTAGCCCTTCGATTTCCTCTGGTAGTCGATCCAGTTCGCGCTGTTCGTTAAAGCTCAGCTTGCGCTCGCGCTGTTTGCTGCGCGGCGGGGGAGAGGCCTTGGCCTCTGCTGTGCGTTCGGTGCGTGTCGTTCTATGCCGAGCTAGCCAGTCGCTGTAGCCTCCGGCATACTCCCCAATGACACCTGATCCCTCAAATACGAGTATGCTGGTCACTACATTGTCCAAAAAGGCGCGATCGTGGCTGACGATGAGCAGGGTGCCGCCGTAGTTGACCAGTTGCTCTTCCAGCAGCTCTAGCGTTTCCGCGTCTAGGTCGTTGGTTGGCTCATCGAGGACCAAGAGATTGGCGGGTTTGGCAAATAGGCGCGCCAGCAGCAGGCGGTTGCGCTCGCCGCCGGATAGGGCACCCACTGGCGTGCGTGCGCGCGCCGGCGTAAAAAGAAAATCCTGTAAATAGCCGTAGACGTGCCGGCGTTGGCCGTTAATTTCCAAATACTCCTGCCCCGGGGCGACGTTTTCTGCGACGTTCTCGTCCAAATTGAGCTGGGCGCGCAGTTGGTCAAAGTGCGCTGTCTGTAGCCGCGTGCCGTGGCGAAGGCTGCCGCGCTGCGGCTCCAGTTGGCCGAGCAGCATGCGCAGCAGCGTGGTTTTGCCGCTGCCGTTGGGACCGACGACGCCAATTTTGTCGCCGCGTCCAACAATGAGGGAAAAATCGCTCACCTGCGGCTCACCCTCTCTGTAGGCGAAGTAGAGCGCTTCCGCTTCAATCACGAGGTCGCCCGAGCGCTCGGCCTCCTGCACGCGCAGCCGCGCATTGCCCTGACGAGTGCGGCGCTGCTGGCGCTCTTCGCGCATCTTTTGGAGTGCGCGCACGCGGCCTTCGTTGCGCGTCCGCCGCGCCGATATGCTCTGACGCACCCACTTCTCTTCGTCGCTCAGGCGCGCGTCAAAAACGGCTGCTTGAGTGGATTCCGTCGTTAGGCGCGCGTCGCGGTTGGCAAGAAAATCGTCGTAGCTACCCGGGTGTGAGTAGAGCTGTCCGCGGTCGATCTCGGCAATGCGGGTGGCCAGTCGGCGCACAAAGGCGCGATCGTGACTGACAAAGACGAGCGTGCCTTCCCAGCGCAGGAGAAATTCTTCGAGGTAGAGGATTGAATCGAGGTCGAGGTGGTTAGTCGGCTCGTCGAGCAGAAGTAAGTCGGGGTTGGTGGACAGGGCTCTTGCCAACAGCACGCGTCGTTTTAGCCCCCCCGATAGCTGGGCAAAGTCGGCCCGTGGATCGAGCTGTAGCCGCGTTATGGCGCTGTCGGCCCAGTGCGGCGGATCACCGGGGCGCAGACCCTGTTGGGCGATATCGAGCACCGTGCCGGATAGGCCAACGGGCACGTCTTGATCGAGCCGGGCAACGCGGGCCTGCCGCTCGAGGATGCGCTCGCCGCTGTCGGGGCGTATTTCACCGCTGATGAGCTTCATGAGGGTTGATTTGCCCTCGCCGTTGCGGCCGACTAGGCAGAGGCGCTCCGAGCGCTCGACCTGTAGATCGATCCCATCTAGAATGGGCGGTCCGCCGAAGGCGATGCGCAGTTGGCGCAGGTTGAGTAAGGGCATGGAATAGGCTATGGGCAAAGGGGCGGAAAACGTCAAAGATATTGCTCCATGGGCCAAAGGCAATAGGCGACGCTAGCGAAAAAGCCGGCATCTTGTGTATAACCACCTTTTCTGAGTGATTATGAAATGTATCGTAGCGCTCCGCCTGTTTATTCACCCAATGTCCGTGCCCATGCTGCTGAAAACCGCCCTATCATATGCTCCATCGTCAACGGCTATAAGGAGACTGCTGTGCGCGATCTTAGCGTGTTGGACTGGGCTAGTCGGCGCCGAAGAATTGCGCTTTAGCGGTGCGGAAGCCTGGCGGCTGTGGAGTTTGCCCAACGGGCTGATCGAATTTGATGCAGCGGGTGGTTTACACTTGGTGCGCTACGATGGACAGATTGAGGCCGTGCGCACCGCGCGCTCGTATCAGCATATGACGCAAGAACGCGGTCTGCGCCGCGGCGGCATTTGGCAGGTGGGCTCGGGGGCGGCTACAGCGCAGCGGGCGATTGATGGCAATGCCGACACCTACTGGCAGCCCGATCCAGACGATGGATTGCGCGACTGGCGCATTGAAGTTGATCTCGGTCGCGTGGTGTTGGCTCAGGAAGTGGTGCTGCGCTTTCCCGATCGCCCCGGTGCGCGTCCATTCCGCCAGTTTGACGCCTACGTCAGCGCGGGCAATCGCTTTCGCGGTCGCAGCGATGACGTGTTTATCCACCAGCAGATCTACGAGACGACGCTGCCCAACCGGGCGACCGAAATACGCATCCCGCTGTCGTTTGAGCTCGGCGATACCCTGATTGCACTGGACGACGCCGTCGCTATCGATCCTCTGCGCCATTTTCTGCCGGTGCAGTATGTGCGTCTTGAAGCAAGCGCGCTGAGCGAAGATGCCGCGCTGGCCGAAGTCGAAGTATACAGTATTGGTGGCAATATCGGACCGGGCACGCTGGAGCGCGGCGGTGCGATCAAGGGCGGCGAGCGGGCTAGCAGCATAACCAACGCACTCGACGGCGATATGGATACGCGGGTATCGCTGCGCAGAGGGCCGATCGTCGACAATAGCTGGCGCGCTAGCGGTATGTGGCTGCAGGTCGACCTAGGCGCTGAGTTTTGGGTTGACCGCCTGTTTCTGTCGCCGCTGCGCTCTATTTTTGCGCTGAGCACGGCACGGCGCCTGTTAGTCGAAGGCGAGAATGCTGGCCTGTCGCCCTTTTTGGTCGAGGACGATATCGTGGGCAATTACGACCATTTCTTTTATGCCTTTAGTCCGCGCAAAATACGCCATCTCATTTTCCACAGCCTGGATGAGGTCGACTGGGGCGGCAGCATAGACGAGTTCATGATCTACGCGACGGGTCATCCGGCCGAAGTCGTGCTGCGCTCGGATTTTATCGACCTGGGAGAGCTGGCTGGCGATGGACGAGCAAAGGCCATCAGCAGTCTGACGTGGAGTGCGGACGTGCCACCGGACACGCGCATTCAGCTGCGCTCGCGCTCGGGCGATACGCTGCGCGAAGAGTATACCTTCTACGATCGCAAGGGCGATATCGTTACGGAGCGGACGTGGAACAGCACGCCTAAAGTGCTGCGCGGCCCCATCGACTCAGCGCTGGTTGTCTCCGGTGATTGGGATGAGTGGAGCAACGTGTATCAGCTATCGGGCGAACCGTTTAAGTCGCGCACGCCGGCGCGCTTGGTGCAGTTAGAGGCGATTCTGGCTACTGATCAGCCGGTCGTGGCGCCGGTGCTACATCACCTGACGCTGAACTTTAGCGATGCGTTGGTGCAGCAGGCCCTGGGCCGGGTGCTGCCGCGCGAGGTCGAGTCCAATCAATTCGTGCGCTTTCGCTATGTGCTCTGGCCGGAGAGCGACGCGCGCGATCGCGGCTTTAATCGCCTGCGCATCGCGTTGCCCGGCCCGCTGGCCGATGAGGGTATCGCACTAAGGGTCGGTGGAGTGCTCACGCAGCCTTCTTCGATATTCGTCGAGGCCGATTCACTGCTGTACGTCAATCTGCCGCAGGATGTGAAGACAGATTCTGTCGACGTGGAATTCACCGCGCGCGTTCTAGAAAATGCCACGCAGTGTTCCGCCGAACTGGGACGGGTCGACGACACTAGTATCTGGCAGGCCGTGGCGCCTCTGGCGCGCCATGCCGACGTGGTATTCACGCCAGATTTGATCGGCCGGGGTCCGGTGATAGAACAGCTGGAAATTAGTCCCGCCATTTTTACGCCCAACGACGACGGACGGAACGATGCGGCGACCATTCGCTTTGACGTGCTCAACGTGCAGGGCAAAGATCCGCGCGTGCACATTTTCGATCTAAGCGGTCGCCGCGTGGCCGAACTCGTGCGACAGTCAGGTCGTCGTGCCGCTGAATACGTTTGGAATGGTCGCGATATGAGCGGTCATCGCGTGGCGCCTGGAACCTACCTATGTGCCATTGATTTGGTTGCGAGCGCGCAGAATGCGACCGTAGTGCGCTCGCTTGTCGTGGCCTATTGAATCAACTACCGGTATGCGTAAGCTAAGCGCTCGTCTTTGCTCGGTCCCTTAACGGTCCAAATCAGCCGCAGCGCGTCGTCGTCGAGCGAGAGCAGCGCGTCGTAGCGGTCGTCTCGACACGGGTGCGGTGCGGCTGCCTGCAGGTGGGTATGGGTGGGGATAAAGTCCACTAAGAACACGGGATGCGCTGCGCCCAAGCGCAGGTGCTCGAGCGCGATTTGATTGTCGCCCAGCGTCCAGCGATAGACGTTGTGAAAGGGGAGCGGAGGAGCGCCACCGCTGCCGTGCCAATACCCGTCCTCATTGAATACGAGGATGTCGGTTCCTTGATGTTCGACCAGCACGCGGCCCTCCCCTCGTCCGTTCCATCCCGTGTCTTGACGACTAGCGCACTGGCTAGTGAGGGTATGCACGCCCTGCAGGCGGTGCCAAATCGATGCTATGAGTGAATTACTCATAGCGTTGGGTCCGTCTAGTTGGGTGATAAAGGATTCGGTTCACATCAATTTGTCGCGCAGGGTCTGCTGCCTGCTGCGACGCGGCGAGAGAGGTTGGCAGCGTGAAGTGCACCACCCCTGAATGGCACCCACAGTTGACGTCGACCAATACCGTGTTGGTCGAACGCGTGCGCGCGGGCCAAGCTTTGCCCGATGGCTTTGTGCTGGCCGCCCGCGAACAGACGGCCGGTCGCGGGCGCTCCGGTCGCCGCTGGCAGGCTCGCCCCGGTCGTGACCTAACCTTTTCCGTGCTGGTGCGCGCGCCCATCACCTTTCCGCATATCGCATCGCTGCCCATGGCCGCCGCGCTTGGCATAGCCGCCGCACTGGAAGCACTCGGCGTGTCGGTGCAGACCAAATGGCCCAACGATTTGCTTGTGGCCCGGCGCAAGATCTGCGGGGTGCTCGCCGAGAGCTGTGGCTCGGATGTCGCCGTCGTCGGCATCGGCCTAAACGTCAATATGCGGTCGGAAGAGGCCGCTGAGATCGACCAACCCGCTACTTCCATTGCCATGGAGACGGGGGAAGAATACGACGTTGATGAGGCGCTGGGCTTTGTATTGCCGCGCGTTGAAGAGTGGATTGATCGCTGGCGTTCGAGTGGATTCAGCGGCTTGCGCACCGCCTGGACACAGCGCTGTATACAGGTGGGGGAATACGTCGAGGTCGGCGACGGGACGGCACGCCAGACGGGTATGCTGCTGGGCTTTGGCGATGCGGGACAGATGCTTCTGCGCGAAGACGACGGGCGCCAGCGCGAAGTGTGGGTCGGTGATGTAACGCACTGAACACAGCGACATCCCGTCTTCAAGCGACTTATCCCACGTGCGCGAGGACGTTGCCGGTGGCCACCTGCTGTCCGGGTGAGACCGCGATATCGAGGACGGTGCCGCCGATCGGTGCCGTGATGTGCACCTCCATCTTCATAGCTTCTAGCACCATGAGACCCTGCCCCTCTTCGACGCGATCCCCTGCCTGAACGAGTAGGCGCATCACCTTGCCCGGCATCTCCGCTCGGACCTCGGTACCGCCGCCCGACTGTGCGCTGGGCATGGCGTCGGTGGCCTGCGTGCCCAGCGACACGCTGTAGCTGCGTCCGTTGACCGTAGCCGTCGCTCCATCTACGGAGACGCTGTAGTCGTTTCCGTTGACGTTGATGGTGTAGTGTGCCGGACCGGTAGTTGCCGCCGCCGGTGCCTCGGGCTGCTTCTCGACTTTGCGCACGCCGATTTCGCCTTTGCCCTGCAGAAAATCGAGCCCTTTGGCTTTGCAGGTAGAGACAATAAAAATGTGCTCGTCGGTCTCCTCTATGCCGGCTTCACGCAGCTGAGCCCGCGCAGCATCTGCACCCTTGTTCGGATCGGCGTCGTTGCGTCCAAGCGGTGGCTCTTCCGTTGGTTCGAGGCCGAGCTGTTCGGCGGCAATGCGCACGACCTCAGGATCGGCCGCTACCGGCGTTTTGCCAAAGTAGCCCAGCACCATCTGCCCGTAGGGTTCGGCGATGCGCTTCCACGGACCGAACATCACGTTGTTGAACGCCTGCTGAAAATAGAACTGCGATACCGGCGTTACCGAAGTGCCGAAGCCGCCCTTTTCGACGACTTCGCGCATGGCCTTTATCATGTCGGGATACTTGTCCATAATGCCGTTGTCGCGCAGCATCTGCGTATTGGCCGTCAGTGCTCCGCCGGGCATCGGGCTCCAGGGAATCATCGGTTCGACGGCCACGGCTTCGGGTGGGAGAAAGTAGTCGGCCATGCACTCTTTGAACACTTCCTCGGCGTCGCGCACCTTGTCGATATCCAGGTCGAGATCGTAGTCCGATCCGCGCAGTGCGTGCCACATGACGAGCACGTCGGGCTGACAGGTTCCACCCGAACAGGGCGCTAGCGACAGGTCGATGGCATCTGCGCCGGCATCGAGTGCTGCTCGGTTGGAGGCGACGCCAATCCCCGCCGTCTCGTGCGTGTGAAAGTGAATGAAAGTTCCCTCGGGTAGCATGGCGCGCGCGCGCTTGATTGTCTCGTAAACCTTAGAGGGGACGGCCGTGCCGGAGGCGTCCTTGAAGCATACCGAGTCGTAGGGTATGTCGGCGTCGAGAATCGCGCGCAGGGTGCGTTCGTAAAAATCGGCATCGTGCGCACCTTCGCAGCCGGGCGGGAGTTCCATCAGCGTGACGCAGACCTGATGGTGCAACCCCGCGTTGACGATGCACTGACCAGAGTAAATCAGGTTGTTGACGTCGTTGAGGGCATCGAAGTTTCGTATAGTGGAGATGCCGTGCTTTTTGAACAGGTCTGCGTGCATCTTTACGATATCGCTCGACTGTGATTCGAGACCTACGACGTTAACTCCACGCGACAGCGTTTGCAGGTTGGCGTCGGGTCCGACCGTAGCGCGGAAGGCATCCATCATGGCGAAGGCATCTTCGTTGCAGTAGAAGTAGAGCGATTGGAACCGCGCCCCTCCACCGGCTTCGAAATAGTCTATTCCAGCGTCGCGCGCTGCTTCTAAGGCGGGTAAAAAGTCCTTCGTGAAGACGCGGGCCCCATAGACGGACTGAAAGCCGTCGCGGAAGGCCGTGCACATGAAGCGGACCTTTTTCTTACTCAATTCTACATCCCTTTCTTGCGTTTAACCGACCAGCACAGACCATAGAATGCCCGCTCCAACGGCCGAGCCGATAACGCCGGCTACGTTGGGTGCCATTGCGTGCATGAGCAGGAAATTTTGCGGGTCTTCCCGCTGTCCCACCATTTGCACTACGCGCGCCGAGTCGGGTACGGCCGATACGCCTGCCGCGCCGACGAGCGGGTTGATTTTGTCCTCTATAAAGAGGTTCATGAACTTGGCAAAGAGCACTCCGCAGGCGGTAGCCACGGCAAACGATGTGGCGCCGAGAGCGAATATGAGCAGCGAGTCAGGCGTTAGAAACGTCTGTGCCTGCGTCGAACAGCCCACGGAGAAGCCGAGTAGAATCGTCACGATATCGATCATGGCGTGGCGGGCGGTATCGGCTAGTCGCTCGGTGACGCCACTCTCCTTGAGCAGGTTGCCAAAAAACAGCATGCCGATGAGCACGATGGCGCCGGGTGCAATCAGCGCGCAGATCAAAAAGGCGGCGATGGGAAAGATGATCTTTTCGCGCTGCGATACCTCGCGCGGTGCCTTCATGCGAATCCGCCGTTCTGCGCGGGTGGTCAACAGCTTCATGATAGGAGGCTGAATGACCGGCACGAGCGCCATGTAGGAGTAGGCGGCAATGGCGATGGCCCCGAGCAGGTGCGGTGCGAGTTTAGCCGAGAGAAAGATCGCCGTGGGGCCATCGGCGCCGCCAATGATCCCGATAGCACCCGATTCGGCGGGGGTGAAGCCCAGGTAGAGCGCGCCGATCAGCGTCAGAAAGATGCCCATCTGCGCGGCCGCCCCCAGGAGGACTAATCGCGGGTTGGACAGCATGGTAGAAAAATCGGTCATCGCTCCGATGCCGAGAAAGATCAGCGGAGGAAAGATGCCCTGACTCACGCCGTAGTAGATATAGCTGAGGACGCTACCTTCGTCGTAGACGCCGACCGACATGCCGGCGACGGGCGGAATATTGCCGACAATGCAGCCAAAACCGATGGGTAGGAGCAGCAGCGGTTCGTAGTCTTTGCGGATGGCCAGACCAATAAAGATCATGCCGATGGCGATCATGATCAGGTTGCCGGTCGAAATATTGGCTACGCCGGTAGTTTTTAAAAACTCGGAGAGAATGGTCATGCTTGCCCCCTGCTGTGTCGATGCACCGCATAGGCGACGGCTGCCACGGCCGCTTCTTCTGCGTCGGCTGCCGCCGGTTTGGGGTTGGCAGTAGCGTGGGCATGTCCCTCGGGGATATACTGATTGACTACGACGAGTATGCGCGGCAGGAGAGCAATAAAAATGCTGACCATAGATAGGGCGACAAATACGATGGTCATGCCCGCAAAGGCCATTTCAAAACCTTGACCGTCGAGAATGTTTTGATAGCTCAAATTGAGTTCGGACATGGCGATGCGCTGGATCTCCGGTCGAAGATGATAAACGCTACGTGTGGAGAGAAAAAATACGCAACATTATTATCTCCTGCCATGCGCGAAGAGCAGGTGGCTTTTCGCGCATGGATGCTCTATAAATCCATGCGCGCGCGCTGACAGGCCGGTGCGCCATAGCGGTCCAACAATTCACTCATTTTCTCCGCCAGACGCACTTCGAGCGCATCGTCTCTGAGCGGGTTTTGCTGCAGTGGGTCTTGCTGTATGTCGTAAATCGGATTGTAATCAGGTGCGCCGTGATGATGCTTGCTGTCTACGGCAAAGCGGTAGTGCGGCACGTCGTGGGCGCTCGACAAAAATACGCCCAATTCGGCGTTTGCCAGCTGTGTCCGGCCGTGCGCGCTGGAGAAGTTGACGGGCATGGCGGTGTGGTGATGGACGGTGGAGTTGGGTTTGGCCTGCCTGCAGTAGGTGTGGCGTCCGTCCGTCAGATTGATGTCCTTGCCAAAATATCCATAGAGGACGGCGTCGTGGTGATCCACGTCGCTTTCGAACAAGGGGCACAGCGAGCGACCGTGCACGTGCTGTGGTAGCTGGCCGCCGTGCAGCTCCATAAAGGTCGGCATTAAATCGATCGTCGAGGTCAGCGCCTGCACGCGGCGCGGCGCCGTATTGGGCGCGCAGACGACGAGGGGAATGTGCACGAGCTCCTTGTAGTCAAACATGTAGTTTTTGGCCCAGTAGCCGTGCTCGCCCAGCAGATGGCCGTGGTCTGTGCTCAGTACGACCACCGTATCCTTCCATAGGTCAAACTCGTCCATCTTGTCCAGCAGCTTGCCCAACCACACGTCGGCCATAGTCAGCGTGCCGGCGTAACAGGCGCGGATATGCGCAATGGCGGCAGCGTCTTCGATAGAGGGATCTACGGGGGCGTAGTCGGGCCAGTCAAAATGCAGGGCGTCGTCATCCCACACATCGTCGTATAACGCGCGGTATTTCTGCGGACAGGCGAAGGGCTCGTGTGGATCAAAGCACTCCAGGTGCAGGTGCCAATTATCGGCGCTGTGGTTGTGTTCGAGAAAATCGATGGCGCGCATAAAGCACTGCGGCGTTGAATAGTCCTCCTCGCGCTCGGTATCCATAAAATGCCGGTTGGCCCAATAGGCGCGTCGATTGCGCCCGCGAAAGACGGGCGGCTCGGGCGCGTCGACCAGAGGCCGCCACACGTCGCCTTCCTGTCCGCGCTGGAACTCCCATGAGTCGAACTGATTGTGATAGCACTCGCCGCCGGCGTGGTAGTAGTGGTAGTGATCAGTGATCATATGCGAGTAGGTGCCGCGCTGTCGGCGCAGCTCGGGCTGCAGACAGTCGTCCCAGGGCTGGATGGGACTCCACGGGGTTTCGAGAAAGTTGGCGTGTCCCGTGAACAGGTCGCGGCGCGCCGGCATGCAGGGCATAGAGCAGCAAAAGTGGTTGTCGAAAGTCAACCCGCGCGCCGCAAGCCGGTCGATATGGGGCGTCTGCACCTGATGTCCGCCGTAGAGGGGCAGATAGTGGCGGTTAAGCGAGTCGAGCATGATAAAGAGGGTTTTCACGACCGTACTCCTGTGCGTTTACACTCGGTGCGATGGGATTGGTGGGTCGACGTCGTCAACCGGCTACCTGCGGTTCGCGCGGCAGCAGTTCGAGCGGCTGCACAATCTTGCGGCGATCGGGCGTCAGGCGGGCTAGCAGCTCTGGCGAGGGCTGATAGCCGTGGCGGAAGTTGCCCCACGACGGGCCGTAGCGAAAGATGATGACCCGCCGCTCGCCCGGATTGGTGCGCTTGGCCGAACCATGCGAGAGGCCGTCGACAAATACGATGGCATCGCCTTTTTCCATGTGCACTTCGACGGCGCCCTCGATGCCGTCAACGCTGGCACCGTCCGGCTTCATGCGGTGCTGGTCAAAATGGGGGTGCTTAAAGTTGGACTTATGGCTGCCGGGAATGATCATCGTGCCGCCGTCGCCCGTCGCGATATCGGTTAGCGCCATCAGCACATTGACCTGGCCGCACATAAAGCGGCCGCCGTGGTAGCGGAACTGGTTGCGGTGAATGGGTGGGTAGCCGCCCGAGTGCAGGCCAATGGCCTCGCCTGGCTGGCGGAAGTGGGCGAAGTTTTCATCGATAAATAGCGGCCCGTGCTGGTAGTCGAACGATCCCTCTCCACCGACAAAATGCTTGATGTGATCTATCCACGACGGATGGTCAATGAGTCGTTCAAACGGGGCGCCGCCCTCGTATATTTGCTGAAAGTTAAGGCCGTCGTTAGTGCCGTAGGAGTGTGCGTGCACGTGTCCGTACCACTGGCCGGGCTGCATGCGAGGTATGGCGTCGAGCCCTGCGTTGAGCTCGGCTACTTCCTCCGGACTGAGCGCACCCTTGAGCAGGATATAACCGCGCAAATCGAATAGGTAGGTGTCGAGGTCGCTGACCATGTGCGTTCTCCGCGTATTAGAGCGTGCCGTAGGCGCGCAGGGCCGTATCGTGAAAAAGGTCTATTTGTTCGTCGTGCGTGTACTCGGTGCTCCACTCGAGAAAATGGCCGTAGAGCGTGGGTATATCGATGTCCTTGTATCGATCGACGGGATAGTTGCTGGCGAACATGCAGCGCTCTACGCCAAAGAGGTCGATCGTTTCGCGGACGCGTTCGCGCACAAAAGAGGTGTCCGTCGGATCGCGGTGGTAGTCGTGGCGACCGAACCACAGCATGGAGAGCTTCATGTAGGTATTGGGCAGCTCGGCTAGCGCGTGCAGACTCTGGCGCCACAGTGCTTCGTGGGCCGCGTCCTCGCCGTGGTGGAGAAAGCCGAGGTGGTTTATGGCGACGCGCAGGTCGGGTGCGGTGCGCAGCGCCGCCACTGCGTCGGCCACCTGATGCGGATGGCAAGACAGGTCAAACGATAGATCCTGCTCCTGCAACATAGACAGTCCTCGGCGAAAATTCGGGCGAGAGAAAAACGCGCCGTGCTCTACCTGCGGCCAGGTCAGCTCCGCCAGCGTGGGATGGTGATTGAGAATCATGCGCACCCCGCGCAGGCGTCCCGCGGATACTGCGCGGTGCTGCGCTAGGTCGCGTTCAATCTCGCTGGCCTCGCGATCCAGATGAACGTAGGCGACGATGCCGAACGGCTGGTTGAGGGGCTCTAGCTGCTGGCAGACCCAGCGCGTCTCGTCGACCGAGTCAACTACTGCGCCGCCGGGCATCTGGCCTACGACGGTCTCGACGTGGAGTCCTGAAACTCTGCGCAGAGGAGCCGGTAGTTGGTCCATGTCGCGTCGGTAATCGCTGGCGATGTAAGTGCTGTCGCTGCCGAGATTGGGGTTGGGTCGATTGGGCACGTCCCACAGGTGAAAATGCGGATCGCACAGGGGCAGTATATCGGGTGTATCGGAACGCATGCTCGTACCTCCTACAGGCCGAGTTCGTCTCGCCGCTCGCGCAGAGCGGCGATGACATCGGCGGTTATCTCGTCAAAGCTCACGCCGAGCATTTCGGCGCCGCGTTCGACGATATCGCGCTGAACGCCGGCGGCAAAGCCCTTTTGCTTCCACTTCTTTTTAACGGACTTAACCTCTAGGTCGGCTACGCTCTTGGATGGGCGCACGAGCGCGCAGGCGGTGACAAAGCCGCTCAGTTCGTCGACCGTGTAGAGCGTCTTTTCCAGCAGGCTCTGCGGCTCGACGTCGGTGCAGATGCCCCAACCGTGCGACAGCACGGCGCGAATGTACTCTGCGGGCCATGCGTTGGCGCGCAGAATTTCTTCTGTCTTCTGGCAGTGTTGCTCGGGAAATTGTTCGTAGTCCAAGTCGTGAATCAGGCCGACGATGCCCCACACCTCTTCGTCCTGGCCGGCCTTGCGCGCCATGTAGCGCATCGCGGCTTCGACGGCCTTGCCGTGATTTATAAGCGATGGGCTGTCGTTATACTGAAGCAGTAGGTCGAGCGCTTCTGGTCGCGTCGGTGCGCGTTCCTGCATGAGTGAATATCCCTTCTTGCGGCGGGCATCCCCACCTAATTGGTAGCTAAAACAGAGCTCAATGCGCTTATTCTATCTCTTGGGCCCTCTATAGATAGGTTTGCTCGCCAACTCCGTCAATACGCATCCAATACGCTTGCACTACATCGAACACATTATTCTCGTTCTGCGCCAGTTCGGCGTGATGGGACTGTTTGGTTTAGCCCTCATCGATTCGGCCGGCGTTCCCACCGGCGGGGGGCCCGACTGGATGATCGTCCTGCTGCTCGGAACCCAGCAAATACAGGTTGATTCCCTTGTCGCGGTGCCGCTAGCCGTGTTGGGATCAACCGTCGGCTGCATTGTGCCCTACTACTTAGGTTGTCGCGGTGGCGAGGTGTTGCTCCGGCATGTCAATCCAGTGCGCAGCGAAGCGGTGCGTGCGAAGATTCATCGCTACGGGTTTTGGTCGATGGCGCTGTCGGTCCTCGTGCCCCCTCCCTACCCGATGAAGCTTTTCATGGTTTCGGCCGGCGTTTTCCGCATGCCGGTGGTCACATTTGTCAGCGCCGTATTGCTGGGCCGCTGCGTGCGCTATTCGACGGTCGCTTATTTGGCGATGCGCTACGGCGAACGGGCGATTGATGCAGCGCGCGGCCACGCACCCATGGTGTTGGGTATCGCCGCCGCCGCTGCCGTCGCCGCCGTGCTCGCTCGGCAGGCTTGGCGCCGCTGGAAGCGCTGACTTGTCGACTCATGTGCCCTCTTTTATCTTGGGGACCCCAACAGGAGGAGTGAACAGATGATGGAACACCCCTACGCTAGTTTGCAGGGAGGACGCTGGCTGGTTGGCAATCTCCACGCGCATACGACGGCCAGTGATGGTCAGCGCGACCACCAGGCCGTTATCGACGACTACGCCGGTCGTGGACATGGATTTCTCATGATTTCCGACCACGATATTCTCACCGATGCTGACGACTATGCCGATTTGGATCCACACGGTATGATCCTCATTCCCGGCAACGAGATCACCGCTCAGGGTCCGCATATGCTGCACGTAGGCGCTAGCGGACTGGTCGAGCCGCACGCCGATCGCCAGCGCGTTATCGATGACGTCGGGACCAACGGCGGCTTTGTCATATTTAACCACCCCAACTGGCAGGCGCGCTTTAGCCACTGCCCACAGGATCTGATGGATCAGTGCCAGGGCTATATGGGGCTGGAGATTTACAACGGCGTGATCAGTCGCCTTGACGGCAGTCCCTATGCGACGAATCGCTGGGATCTATTGCTGAGCGCCGGCCGGCGCGTCTGGGGTTTTGCCAACGACGATAGCCACGCCGCGGTCGGTGACGTGGGGTTGGGATGGAACGTGGTCTACGTCGAGGACGAGACGCCACAGGGCGTTGTCGACGCGCTGGCACGCGGTCGTTTCTATGCCTCGACCGGCGTGGAGATATCCCGCATCGAAGTGAATGGTCGGCGGATTGTGTTGGAGACGGAGAATGCCTCGCGTATCGTCGCCCTGCGCGACACGGGTCGGCGCTTGGCCACCGTCGACGGACGCTGCATGGAGTTTGAGGTGCCCGACGGAGTGCGCTACGTGCGCTTTGAGTGCTGGGGCGACGGCGAGGCCTTCGCCTGGACGCAGCCTTTCTTTGCCGCCTAGAATTTACCTGTCGCAGACCGCAAACCCCCCTGTTGTCCAGCAGGGGGGTTTTGTATTGTAGGGTATATAGAGCCTGCCCCGACTTTGTAGAGGAACGCACATGAAACAAATCGCCTTTGAAGACATGTTTTGCTGGTCGGTTTTTAACGAGCAACGTCAGATTGACTTCAACGGTCATCTGTGGGTGCGCAAAGAGGGCAACATCCTCATCGATCCGGTCCCTATGAGCGAGAGCGATCTGCAGCAGCTGGATCGCCTGGGCGGTGCTGCGCTGATCGTGTTGACCAACGCCGACCACGAGCGCGAGGCGGCGTTTTTTCGCGAACGCACGCGCGCTGAAGTCGTCGTGCACAGCGAGGACGCCGACGCGCTGTCGGTTGCCGTGGATCGCATGGTAGAAGACGGCGAGGAAATCGTCCCCGGACTTGAGGTCATTCACCTGCGCCACGGCAAGAGCGCTGGTGAGATAGCGCTCTACTGGCCGGCGCGTCGGCTGGTGCTGGCCGGCGACCTAGTCGTCGGAGCTCCCTTGGGACATCTCAGCTTGCTGATGAACGAGAAGTTGGCCGACCCACCGCGGGCAGCGCTCGAGCTGCGCAAAGTATTGGCGCGTCCGTTTGATGCGCTACTGGTCGGCGACGGTCACTCCATTGTGCACGGCGCGCGCGCGCAGCTGCTCGCCTGTCTGGAGGCGCGCAGAGATATTTACATAAACAAGATCAACGTCGATGAGCTGCCCTGGGCAACGGCGATCGACCGGCCCGGCTATAGCTGGCAGGCAAAGGATATCGATCCGCTGGTCGGTGCGCGGCGATTGGGCTATCAGCTAGTGCGGCTCCCGCCGGGTGAGAGCATTTGTCCGCTGCACTTCCATCACGTTGGAGAAGAAATGTTTTACGCGCTGCAGGGCGATTGCACGCTGCACACGCCGCGCGGCGACTGGCCCGTGCGCGCCGGCGACGTGATCGCCTTTCCGCCTGGACCGTCCGGGACGCATAAATTTATCAACGAGGGAGATCGCGAATGTGTGCTGCTGGCGCTGGGTGAACAGATGGCACACGATGTGTGTGAGTACCCGGACTCGCAGAAGATTAACGTATTTGTCAAGCGCGCGACCGGCGATGGCATCTATCGCACGGGAGACTGCGTCGACTATTGGGAGGGAGAATAGATATGAAGAGCGCCATTGTAGTCAGCCCCCATTTTGACGGCGTATGGCCCTTTGCCGCCGATCACTTCTGTGCGCTGTGGCGAGAACAGGGGGAGGTAGAATTTGTCCGCTTAGACCCCGGCGACCAACGTCCCGTGGGAGAAATCTTGGCGTCGGTCGGGTCGATTGTCCGCTTGGCTTGTTTGGGCGTGCACGCCACGCGGTCCTGTCTGGAGACATTCACTGCGCTAGAAGAGGCGACGTTTCAAGGGGCGTACGGATCGCAGGTCGACCAGGAGTGTGGAGCGGATTTACAGGCGCGCGGCGTTGCCGTCTATACTCATCCTTCCGAGGGGTTCTGGGGACAGTCCGTCTCCGAGTTTGGCCTAGCGTTGACGCTGTGCGGTCTGCGCCGCATCCCCCAGCTGCACAGCGCTATCACGGCGGATCTGCAGCCTTGGGACTACGATCCGCCGGAAGGTCACGGTAAGCCAGGTGCACGCGGTCATCAGTTTGGCGATGATGCTTCTTTTACTAGCGGCACCCTGCAGGGCAAGCGGGTGCGCATTGTCGGGGCCGGCAATATTGCTAGTCGCTACGCCAGCTTTGCTTCCTTCATGGGGGCCGATGTCGCCGCGTGGGACCCGTTTGCCAGCGAGCCCAACTTTCATCGGGCAGGTGCGCGGCGTGAGTATTATTTAGAGCGGCTGGTAGAAGATGCCGAGATCTTCGTGCCGATGGTGCCGCTAACCGAATCTACCGCGGGATTGGTCCGGGCCGAGCATATTGATGCGCTGCCGGTTGGCTGCTTGGTGGTTATGGTGACGCGGGCAAAAATCTGCGATACGGAGTCCATTCGCCGGCGCGTGTTGGCCGACGAATTGAGCTTGGCCGCCGATGTGTGGGACGTGGAGCCGCTTCCCTTGGACGACCCGCTGCTGGGTCGGCACAACGTGGTGCATACGCCGCATAACGCCGGCCGTACCATAGATGCCAACAAGTCGTGGTCGGAAAAGCTAGTGACTCAGTTCAAGCCGCGCTAAACGCGCTGACTGTCGCCAAATAGAGAGCGGGCATCCCCTCGACGGTGCCCGCTCTAATTGCCCGTCTCGTATCCTACCTTTATCTTCTTCCAGTCTATTTTCACCAGAATTGAAAGCGAGGGAATTCCCCTATGGCCGCCTCTATGTACGCCGCACTCGCCGGGCAAAAACGGCGCAATGAAAAGCTCTTAAAAGACGCCCATTATCTGGGACAGCGCGTGCGCTCGCAGGTGTTGCCGCTGCAGGTCGATATCGCCAAGGACAAGGCGCTGAGCAAAGCGCAGGTAGAAGCGCTCGGCGGTCTGCAGATTTCCGCTGCGCAGATGGCGATACGCTCTCTGGGTTCGCTGGCCAAGATTGGCGAGGTGGATCACTTGGGCGGCGGGTTGGAACTGATACCCTCGCTGCTGCTGACCCTTGCCGTAACCGACTACGAGAACGTCGACTACACCATTGAACATGCGCACACGAGCGTGGGCTATTACGCGGCGCTTGCTGCCTTGGGCTTTATCCGGGAAGAGGCCGTGGTCGAGGCGTTCCGCCGCAGCCTAGACGTGCCGGGTCACGTGTCCTGGCTTCCGGGTGGTACCCAGCTCAACGGCGGTCGACTTGGCGTGATGATTCCCGTCGCCGTCGGTCAGGCGCTGGGCAAGAAGGCCAAGCGCGGCAAGGGATCGTGGGTGGTCTGCCACTGCGGCGATGCCGGCTACATATCGGGCCAGGCCCTCAACGGATTTAACGGCGCCGACGTGCACGGTGCGCCGATTACGTTTGTCATGCACCGCAACGGCATTCAGCTGTCGGGCAGCACGCAGAGCATTCTCGACAAAGACCCGCGGCCGATGGTTGCGGCGATGGGCATTGAAATCATCGAGGTCAAGTCGCTGCACGATATGGCAGGTCTGTACAAGGCCTATCGCAAAGCGTATGCGCTGGCGCAGCGCGGTCGCCCGAGCATGATCTATCCGACGGGCGAAGAGATGACGTTGGCCAAGTTTGCTAAAGCGCACGGCATCGAAGCGGCCGTGGGAGATATGGCCGGGCAAAACGGCGTTGCTCTAGACGCGAAAGTCTGGATACCGGGATCGCTGATGAGCTACGGCGACGTCGAAGCTATGCTCGAATGCATCCTGCTCGTCAATAACCTACCCGGCGGCAAGGGACACCACGACGGCCACATGAAAGGCCGCGACGTCGAAAGCGTGTTGAGCAATCCAATGCTCACGCTTAGCGGGGCGCACAAACGCGCTCTGTCGGCCCTGCAGCGGCGCGCAAAACGCACGGTCGTTACCAAGGCGCGTCCGGCACCGGGCAGCCGCAATCTGACGCTGTCGGCGGCCGCGCGCAAAGGCGTTTCGCTCAAAGGCGTAGGGGAAAGCGACAGCGCCCGTGCGGGCTCTGAGGCCGGCTACGCGCTCGTGGCTAAGCAGCATCCCGACAAGGTCTTTGTCGTTAGCTGTGACCTCGACCCTTCGACCAAACTGGCCAAGGCACGCTCGTTTTTGGCAGACGATCACCAGTTTGAAATGAGCATTGAGGAGCAGGCCGCCACGCTAGTGACCAACGGGCTGGCTATGAGCGGTTCAGAGCCGCAGCTCAACGTAGTATCGACGTTTGCCGCCTTTTTCGAAGGGATCGCCCGCGAGGGATTTGACCTGTGGCGCTACCAGCGCAATCTCAACGGAGTGAACGAGGGGCTCAACGTTGCTTTCCACGTCTCGCACGTCGGCGCGTGTACGGGACGCGACCACTTTTCGGGATGGGGTCTCGACTGGATTAACGTCGGTCTGACCTATCTGCCCTACGTGCATCGCTTTTACGCACCGGCCGATGCGCGCGCGGCCTTTATCGCGACCTGTGATCTGGCCGCTCATTACGGAGCCCATATCATCGGCATTCCGCGCGACAATCTGCCGATCTTGGCCAAGCAGGATGGATCGGGTCCGCTGTGGGAAACGGCCGATGCCTGGGAAGACGTGACGGCGTATCGCCAGTACAAGGGCGCAAAAAAGGCGATCTTGGCGCTGGGCGCACCGGCATTTTTGGCCGGAGAAGCTGCCGAAAAATTGGGCAATGTGGACGTGCACATCGTCAACGGTCTGCCCCTGTCGGCGGGTCGATTGGAAAAACTGGTCCGGCGCTATCCGGATGGCGTAGTGACGATCGAAGACGGTTTTATCGGCACGGAAGAGACCGGCGTACGCGGCTTTGCTGGCCTGGTAGCCAGCGCGGCATCGGCTGCCAACATCAAGACCGCTCACTTGGGCGTCACCGATCCGCGCACTGCACCATCAGAGGGGCACATGGAGACCTGGGCGCACTTTGGTATGACGCGGGCTGCGCTGATACAGGCCGTAAAGAGCGTATAATTTCGCATTTTTTTACAATGAATAGGAGGTACGTATGCTGCGTTTAGTGGTGCTGTCCTGTGCGCTCTGGTGGGCGTCAGGGTGCGGTTCCAAAGGCGGCGTGGAACTCAACGAGGAGGCCTTAATGGAACCAACTAGCGAGGAAATGCAGGCAGAAGCACCGGCTGAATATGCGGTGACGTTCGAGACGACGGCGGGCAATTTTGTGGTGACGGTCCACCGCGACTGGGCGCCGCGTGGAGCCGACCGCTTTTACAACTTGGTGACCAACGGCTTCTACAACGATCAGCGCTTTTTCCGCGTGGTGCCGGGCTTTGTCGTGCAGTGGGGTATGAGCGGCGACCCCGAGATTACCAAAAAATGGGCCAACGCGCAGTTTCTCGACGATCAGGTCAAAGAGAGCAACACGCGCGGCCGCCTCTCATTTGCCGCCACGTCGCGTCCCAACAGCCGCACGACGCAGGTCTTTGTCAACTTGGGCGATAATACCAACTTAGACGGCATGGGCTTTGCGCCGTTTGGCGAAGTGACCGAGGGCATGGACGTCGTCGACCAGATCAACGCCGAGTACGGCCAGCAGGCCTCGCAGGGCTACATTGCCGAACAGGGCAATGCCTATCTACAAGAGGCTTTTCCCAACATGGACTATATCAAATCCGTGCGCGTTGACTGATTTTGAGTGGAGCGGCCATTCGCAATGATCCCGTCGGCCTGCGCGCCGGCGGGCTAGCCCTGCTGATGGCCGTGCTGTGGGGCGGTAATGCCGTAGCCATTAAAATGGGCTTAGCCGGCGTGCCGCCTGCGGCAATGGCCGCATTTCGCTTTGTCTTGGGCGCCCTGACCGTTTGGTTCGGGGCGCTTTTTGTTGGCATCTCCGTGCGCGTGCCGCGTGCGGTGTGGAAGGGCTTGGCTGGTCTAGGCCTGCTCTTTGCCGTACAGATCTGGCTGCTCAACGCCGGAACGCAGTACACGACGGCCGGTCGCTCGGGCGTGCTGATCAACGTCTATCCCTTTTTCCTCACGCTGTTTTCGCACTTCTTCGTGCCGGGCGACCGTCTTACAGTAGCTAAGTCAATTGGCCTCGTTTTTTCTTTTTCCGGCGTCTTTTTGCTCTTTGCCGAATCGATCTCGCTGGCCGATACGCACTTTTTGCTCGGCGACGTTATGGTGGCTACAAGCGGTATGCTACTGGGGTTGCGTCAGGTAGTAATCAAACGCTTGGTGCAGGGTCTGCATCCGTTCCAACTTCTGTTCTGGCAGGCGAGTCTCAGCGTACCGCTCTTTGCGCTGTGGAGTGTTGCTTTTGAGGGCGATGCCGTCTATGCGGCAAGTGCGGCGGTGGTCGCTGCCGTGCTCTATCAGGGGCTCGTCGTCGCGGGACTGTGTTTTATTCTATTGGTGTTTCTCATTCGCCACCACAGCGCCAGTCGGCTCGGCGTATTCAGCTTTGCCACCCCCGTGGTCGGCGTGCTGCTGAGCGCTTGGCTACTGGATGAACACATATCGCCCATGCTATGGGCAAGCGTTGCGCTGGTCGCTGTGGGGATTGTCGTAGCCAATCGGGTAGAGCAGGCCGGCCAGGAACGGAGCACGCGCAGGTAGCGGGATTAGTCCAACGGCTCGATGTCTACCTGGCCAAACGAGGCGTTGACGTGGTGCGCTATCAGCGCTATTCCTCCGCGCACCGGCGCCGGTTCGTCTGTTTCAACCTGCCAATCCCAAGCGCTCGGCGCTTCGCTCTCGACCGGCCAGACGGCGCAGCTATACTGACTCGTGTCCGCCCCCAAACTTCGACAGGCTGCTCTGAACACGTAGGTCCTGCCTTCTACGATTGGACACTCGCCAAAGTTGTTGCGCTCGCCGCCTTCGCCGCGATAAAACTGCTGCTGCGGGGGCATGTCCGGCCCGTCCTTCCAGCGCAGCCAGGCCATCGCTCCGAAGGGCCGATAGCCCCATGGGGGTTGGTCTGCCGCGCCGCCCGCGCGCTCGTGTCCGGCAAAGCGCAGGACGATGCCCAAGGCGTTGTCGCCGCTGTAGGGCCCGAGCAGCGGATCGACGGCGTGGATCGTTACGGGCACAGTGATCTGGTAGTTTTCCCACGTATCGTTGCCCAGCAGAAACAGGCGCTCATAGCCGGTGTGCTGCGTGCGCAGGCCGGCCGGTCCGACAGCCCAGTGTCCGTCTACAAACTGACCGACGTCTTGCGGATTGTCGGTAGAAGACCAATCGATTGCATAGGGCAATGAACACGAACCGATACACTTTTCTACGGTGGCGCTGGCCGAGGCGGTCTGGTCGTTGCAATCGGTAGCCGTGACGTCGATGCGATTGGCACCGTCACGCAGATGGTCGACGGGAATATCGGCGTTAAAGTGGCCGCTGCGAGCAAGTCTGCGCCCATCGCCGAAGCCGTTGGGTGCGCTGCCGATGCCTAGCTCGACGACCGGACCCTCGTTGAGCCGATAGCAGAGGCGCTTGATCGCAGCGGCGCTTTCTATTCGGCCCATTAGGTTAAAATGTGACTGGGCTTGACCCAGGTGACCGACGCGCTGCTGCGCTCCGTGCCATATCTCAATGTGCATGCAAACCTCTCGCTTGACGTAAAGCGGTTGTTTTAGATAGTCTAAACGCATCTCAGCGACAAGGCCATAGCAAGCACGGAAAAACGGAGGATAGATCTGTGCATCTCGGATTGGGTACGAGCTTACAGAATTTTAACGATGAATGGCTGCGCTTTGTGCGCCAGCTCGGCGTGACGCACGTATTTATCAACGGCCCGCGTTTGGGGCATGACGGCGTGCTGGAATTTGACGAGCTGCTGCGCCTGGCCAAAATGGCCGAGGCACATGGCCTGGAATTGGGAGGCATTGAGAACTTGCCGCAGGATCACTGGGACGAGATACTGCACTTTGGCGAGGGGCGTCACAAGCAGCTCGAAAACGTCTGCCGCACGCTGGAAAATATGGCGCGGGCCGGCTTTCCGGTGTTGGGTTATTACTTCAGTATCGTCAAAGTATGGGGCCATTGGCGATCCTACCAGGCCGGCGGCGGGCGCGGCGATGCGGGCATTAAGAGCTTTGACTATGAGCTGGTAAAGGACGCGCCGCCGCCCGAGAGCGGCCCGGTCAGCGTCGATGAGATGTGGAAGCGACTGCAGTGGTTTTTAGAGGGGGTCGTGCCGACGGCCGAGCGCGTCGGCGTCAAGCTGGCGGCGCATCAGGACGATCCGCCGGTCGAGTACCTGCGCGGCGTTGGGCGATTGCTGACCAGCCACGATGCCATGCAGAAGCTGATCGATTTAGTGCCCAGTGACTACAGCGGCCTAGAATTCTGTCAGGGAACGGTCGCTGAGATGAATCCCGACACCGTGCTAGATGCGATTAGCCGCTTTGCCCGACAGGGCAAGATCTTCTACGTGCACTTTCGCAATATCAGAGGCTGCGTGCCCGCGTTCGACGAGGTGTTCATCGACGATGGCCAGGTCGATATGCTAGATGCCATGCGCGCCTATAGCGAAGCGGGATTTGATGGAGTGATAACGCCGGATCACTCGCCCAAGGTGACCGGCGACAGCGATGGACTAAAGGGTCGCGCCTTTGCGCTGGGCTACATGCGCGCGGCGATGCAGATGGTGGAAAAAGAATAGACGACTCCGGTAAGGCGGAGTTTTACTGGAAAGGTTAGGCGATGAAAGTTCTGTTTATTGGCGGCACGGGGACCATCAGCACGGCGTGTACGGCGCTGGCTGCCGAGCGGGGCATCGAGCTGTACTTGCTCAACAGGGGGCAGCGCGCTGTCGACGTGCCGCTCGGCGTTCAGGTGCTACGTGGCGATATAAACGAAGATCCGGCCGGCGTAGCGTCGCTGCTCGCGGATCACGCGTTCGACTCCGTGGTCAATTGGATCGTCTTTACACAAGAACAGTTGGAACGCGACATCGAGCTATTTAGCGGGCGCGTTGGACAATATGTATTTATCAGTTCAGCTTCGGCCTATCAAAAGCCCATTACCCACCATCGCATCAGCGAAGGCACGCCGCTGGCCAATCCCTACTGGGCGTACTCGCGCAACAAAATTGCCTGCGAAGAGCGGCTGATGCTCGAGTACCGGCAGGGGGGATTCCCCATGACCATCGTGCGTCCATCGCACACCTACGGTCCGGCTTCGCTGCCGACGGCTGTCGGAGGCGGCCCCACGGTCGTGGCGCGCATGCGCGCGGGCAAGAAAGTTATCGTGCACGGCGACGGCGAGTCGCTGTGGGTGATGACGCACAACACGGATTTTGCCAAGGCCTTTGTCGGTCTGCTGGCCCATCCCAAGTCGATTGGCCACGCCTTTCAGATTACTAGTGACGAGGTGCTGACGTGGAACCAGATCTATGCCATGATCGGTCGCGCCTGCGGCGCCGAGCCGCAGATGGTGCACATCCCGTCGGATCTGATCAACCACATCGATCCGCAAACCGGAGCGGGGTTGCTGGGCGACAAGGCGTGCAGCGTGGTCTTCGACAACAGCAAGGTGAGAGAACTGGTGCCCGACTACGTGGCGACAACGCCCTTTGCGCGCGGCGTCGAAGAGTGCATTGCCTGGTTTGATGCCGAGCCGGGTCGGCTGCAGGTCGACCCCGAAAAAGATGCGATGATGGATCGGGTGATAGCCGCCTACGAACGAGCTTGGGACTAGTTGGCTCTCCGCGCGACTAAAAGCCGATGGAAGCCCCGCCGTCAACGGGCAGGCAAACCCCGGTGATAAACTTGGCTGCCGGCGAAGCTAAGTAGGCGGCAGCCCAGCCGATGTCCTGTGGTTGGCCCAGGCAGTTCATAGGCGTGCGACCCAACACCTTGGCCCTGCGGTCGGGGACCTTGGCAAAGGCTTCGCGGCTCATTTCCGTTTCTATCCAACCGGGGGCCACGCCGTTGACGCGCACGCCGCGTCCCGCCCACTCCGCCGTTAACGAGCGAATCAGTCCCAGATGAGCCGACTTGGCTGCCGCGTAGGGCAGGACGTAGGGGATGCCCATGAGCGAGGCCATTGAGGCAATAAAGAGAATGGAGCCCCCCCGCCCGTCTAGCATGCGCTGGGCGGCGGCGCAGCTCAGCGCAAAGGCGCCGTTGACGTGCACATCCATGACCTGCTGTAGGTCGGCGTTGTTCAAGTCCTCGGCCGGGCCGCGCACTTGGTTGCCCGCGTTGTTGACCAATGCTGTAAGGGGACCGAGCGAGCGCTCAACGGCATCGATGAGCTCGGAAGCGCGTTCCGTATCCGTCACGTCGTGCACGCGGTAGGCGGCGCTAGGACCTAGCTGCTGGCAGGCCTCCTGCAGCACGTCTTCGCGGCGACCGCTGATCAAGACGCGCGCGCCCTGTGCGACGAAGGTCTGTGCAATAGCCAAGCCAATACCGGTGCCACCACCCGTGATCAGCGCCACCTGGTCCTCTAGGCTAAATGCATTGGGTGTCAGTTCGTAGTGTTCCATAAAGATTCTCCTTAAGCATATGGGTCAAACCGACCGCCGGGTGTCCGCTCCGTCTCCCCAAACGATGCGTGCGCATAATCCATGATTCCTGTAGAGCGGCCGGCGGGCTGTGGTATGCCTAGTGCTCGGGTGCGACAGTATAAGCCGGTGCGGGATAGACGGCAACCGCCGGTCTAGGTCGATCA
>JAYOKQ010000055.1:0-28083 GCA_038119905.1 Gemmatimonadota bacterium
GGGGAGAGGGAGCAATTACCAAGAAGTAGGTATTGTTGGTCTTAAAGAGATCTTGGGTGAATTATTGGGGCCGTGGCTTGCGCGGGCCGGAGTCCAACTCCCTGCGTGTATTTGTCTAGGTTTGGCCGGTGCCGGGCGCAGCGCCGAACAGCGAGCCATCGTCGAGGGACTGGAAGAAATGGGATGGGCCGAAAGCGTGCGCGCGGAGAGCGATGCCCGCACGGCGCTGGCTGGTGCCCATGCGGGCGGCGCTGGTATGATCGCGATTGCGGGCACTGGATCCATGGTATTGGGATGCAGTCGACGGGGCGAGTGGGTCCGCGCTGGAGGCTGGGGCCCCATACTCGGTGATGAGGGAAGCGGCTACGATATCGGACTGCGTGGGATCCGTGCGGCCTTGGCTGCGCACGACGGGAGTGGACCCAATACGCGACTGTATGAGACGCTGCTCGAAGCTGTAGAAATGGAAGCCTGGGAAGGGGTTGTTCCGCGCGTTTATGGCGGTGATCTAACTCGGGCGCGTTTAGCCGCGCTGGCTCCGCAAGTTTTGCAGGAGGCCGAGGGCGGAGATCGCGTTGCACTCGATATCCTTGCCGAGGCGGCAGGAGGTATTGCTCGGCAGATTGCTGCCGTGGCGCGGCGGTTAGACCTAGCTAAAGGCGGCTACTGGGCTCCCAGCGGAGGGCTCGTTACGGCCTCGGCGTTTTTTTGCGAGCGCATAGAGGACGCGCTGCGGTCACAGGGCGTCCTGTTGACGCGTGTGCCCGTGCGTTTGCCGCCGGTTTTGGGCGCCGTACTGTTGGCGTGGGAGGCGCTGGGAATAGCGCTCGACCGGGTGGTTACAGACAAACTAGATGCTGTTGCCTCAGAGCTGAGTCGAGACGCTTGACAAGCCCCCTTTGGGCTATATCATTATTAGTCCATCCCCTATACACATAGAACGCACGTGATATGGATGCGAAACCGGCTACGATAACAAAGCGAGAGGTGCAGGTGCTCTGCGCATTGGTCCGAGCGCACGTGGCGCTGGGTACGCCCGTGGGATCGCGTACCTTGTGCGAGCAGTACGGTGTCGGCGCTAGCTCAGCGACGATACGCAACGCGCTGGCAAGCCTCGAAGAAAAGGGATATGTCCACCAGCCTCACACGTCCGCAGGACGCGTGCCGACGGAGCGTGGATATCGCTTTTACGTCGTGCAGTGTATGTCCGATGAGGCGCTGGGACTGGATGCAAGCGGAGCCGAGTGGCGGCGTCAACTTGAACTGCAGCTGCGCGAAGGGGATATGCAGGAGATTATGAGGCAGTTGGCTCATATTATTGGCGACGTTTCCAAGCAGCTGGGTCTTGTGCTGGCTCCGCGCTTTGAAAAAGGCATTCTCGGACGCCTCGAATTGGTTCACCTGGCCGATAGTCGACTGCTCCTAGTCGTTACGATTAATCAGGGGTTGGTTAAGAGTTTAGTCATCGAAGTCGGGTCTAGTGTCTCGCGCGAGGACGTCGAATTGGTGGGGCGGAGACTCAACGAACGACTAGGTGGACTCAGCATGGCAGAGATACGGCAGACGGCTCGGGAGCGTCTGCATTCCCTTTCTGAGAGCAATCCGCAGTTGCTGCGCGCCGTAGTTAATGAGATCGAAGCGCTGGTCGAGGTTTCCGAAAGCGAACTCTATGTTTCCGGCACGAGCAACTTGTGTATGCAGCCAGAGTTTGGAGATTCGGTTCAGGTAGCTGGGTTGGTTGACTTAGCGGAGAAAAAGGATTTACTCGCTCGGTTGATGAGCGAACGGCGCGGAGTCGTCGTAACGATTGGTCAGGATCACCCTCTACTCGCGCTTCGTCAGTGTGGCATGGTAACAGCCAGCTATGATGTCGATGGAGGATCTGGGGTAATCGGCATTATAGGTCCGACCCGCATGCCCTACGAATCACTGATGGTATTAGTTAATTACGCGGCGTCGCGCGCCGCTCAGCTAGTATGCTGAGGACAGTGCGCGCTTTAGCCGTCTAGTCGTATTTATTTGAGGAGAACAATGAGCGAAAGCGAATCGAAGGAAAGCGAAGTGGAAAACGCCCCTGAAGAAATGGCGGAGTCAGTCGAAGGGACGGTCGAAGTCGATGGTGAAGAGGAAGCGCCCAAAGAGCTAACGCTCGAAGAGCAGTTGGCCGCGGCGCGTGAAGAGGGGGCCGCTCATTACGATCGCTATCTGCGCTCGGTGGCCGAACTGGACAACTTTCGCAAGCGCACGGCGCGTATGCGCACGGATGTGCGAGAGGACACCTTGCGCGATGTTCTACTTCAGGTGGCGCCGGTGCTGGATAATCTGCGTCGGGCGCTCGATCAGGAAACAGAAGATGCCGATGTACTTAAGCAAGGTATTGAGTTGATCTACTCGCAGTTTAGCGGTGCCCTCGATGGTTATGGCTTAAAGGGAATTGATGCGATCGACCAGCCTTTTGATCCAAATATGCACGAGGCGATGCTCGAAGTTGAGGATGCCGAGCGCGCACCGGGGACGGTCATGCAGGAGATGGAAAAGGGATACATGCTCAACGGCAAGGTCGTGCGGCCAGCGCGCGTTATTGTCAGCAAAGCGCCAAGTGAGGGAGAATAGCCCGCAAAGGGCATACTGATGGCAAAACGGGATTATTACGACGTGTTGGGCGTTGGGCGCGACGCCGGCGAGAGCGATATCAAGAGCGCCTACCGCAAGCTCGCTCTCAAACACCATCCGGATCGCAACCAGGGCAACCCCGAAGCCGAGGAACTGTTTAAGGAGGCTTCGGAAGCCTATGAGGTGCTCTCGGACAGTGAAAAGCGGGCGCTCTACGATCGCCACGGTCACGCCGGTGTTGAGGGCAACTTCGGCGGGGGTGGTTTCCAGTGGTCCGACTTTAGCCACGCATCGGATTTTCAGGATATCTTTGGCGATATATTCGACTCGTTTTTTGGCGGCGGCGGCCGAAGGCGCGGCCCGTCCGGGCCGCCGCGTGGTCGGGACCTAAAGATCAAAGTATCCCTTACGCTTGAGGAAATCCTCACCGGGGTAGAAAAGCAGATCAACCTTACGCGTCTGCAGGGTTGCCAGACGTGTAACGCAACGGGGGCTGCCCCCGGCGCGAGTAAGGAATCGTGTTCGACCTGCGGCGGGGTTGGTCAGGTCCAGCAGGTGGCGCGCACGCTGTTTGGTCAGTCGATGACGGTGACGGCCTGTCCGGCCTGTGGGGGAGAGGGTAGCACGGTTACGCAGCGCTGCGATGACTGCAGCGGCGAGGGACGGGTGCGCGGTCAGACTCGGTTGACCGTGCGAATCCCAGCCGGTGTCCAAGAGGGTAACTACATTCCGCTGCGCGGCCAGGGCGAGGTTGGACCTCGGGGAGGGCCGTCTGGCGACTGTCTGGTATTCATTGAAGAGAAAGAGCACGCGCAGTTTACGCGCGACGGCAACGACGTCATTTTGCAGCTGCCCGTCAGCTTTTCTCAGGCGGCTCTTGGCGGCGAGGTAGAAGTGCCTACGCTGCAGGGAGAGGCGCTGCTTAAAATTCCCGCCGGCACGCAGGCTGGGCGCGTTTTTCGCATGGCGCGAAAAGGCATCCCCGACGTAAATGGTAGAGGAGTTGGCGACCAGCTGGTTCAGGTGCTACTGTGGACGCCACAGGAGCTGAGTCGACCGGAGCGCGAATTGTTTGAGGAGTTGGCCAAACTCGAAGAGGAACGAGTTCGTTCCGAAGGCGATAGTTTTTTTGATAGGATACGAAAGGCCTTTAGCTAGGGTCTCCATGCTGCGCTATGGCGCGGCTCCTCTACGGCGGAAATGCCATGCCATTTTTTAGGAAGAAAAACAAAGACCAAGGTGTTCCAAGGACGCTATTTGTCGAAGGGCCGCTGGCTGAAGTGCGCAATGTAATCGCAGTCGCCAGCGGAAAGGGTGGCGTCGGGAAGTCTACGCTCAGCATTAACTTGGCGGCCTGTTTGGCGGCTCAGGGGGCGGCTGTCGGCGTTTTGGATGCGGATATATACGGTCCGAGTATTCCGCTAATGACAGGAGTCGGAGACGAGCCCGTTATTTCTGCAGACGACCGGCTGCTGCCCGTTAAGGCCCATGGGCTGAGTCTGATGTCAATCGGCTTTATTGCGGGTCGCGAAGCGCCGGTTATCTGGCGCGGTCCGCTGCTGGCGCGCGCGCTGCAGCAGTTTTTGAACCAGGTCGATTGGGGCGCACTCGATTATTTGATTGTCGACTTGCCACCGGGAACGGGCGATATCCCCCTCACGCTGAGTCAAAGTATTGCCCTTTCTGGAGCGGTGATCGTCACGACGCCGCAGAGCGTGGCCCTCGAGGACGTCGAGCGTGGTATGGCCATGTTCGAGAAGGTCGAGGTCGATGTGTTGGGCGTAGTTGAGAATATGAGTTATTACCAGTGCACGGAATGCAATGAACGCCACGAGATTTTTGGTCGCGGCGGGGGGCGCGCTGCTGCCGAAGGCCAACGCGTGCCCTTTCTCGGGGAAATTCCGCTAATCGAAGCCATTCGTTCGGGTGGCGATACCGGTCGGCCTTCAGCCCTAGACGAACCCTACAAGCAGCTCTTTTCACCGATCTGTTCCGGCCTAGTCGATGGTCTGCGCGCGCTGGCAAGCGACGGCTAAGTACTGCGCCGGACGTTTTGCACCCTCAGCGCCAAGATGGGGCTTGGGGCATTGGCTGCGCCTCAAAGTGGTTGGAACTAAGCGGTTGCTCCGCTGGTCAAGTGTTGGACTCTCCGCCTTTTTCTACTTCCATCAGACGCACTGTGCGGCTTGCCTCTCCTCCTTATAACAGTGTATGTTAGCCGAGCATATGACGCGTAATTGGCCCACTATAACAATAGAGATCCCCTCCGGTGATGCAGAGGTAGTCAGCGCAATGTGCTTTGCATTGGGCAGCTGCGGGATGGAAGTAGACGAACGGGAAGATTGCGCGCGGCTAACGGTATATTTCTCCGAGGGGGCAGATCTCGAGGTAGCGGAAGAATCGCTGCGCTCGTTTGTCCTTACTCAGGGCATTGGGTTAATGTCCCTGAGAGCCGACCGACTGGAAGAGGCTGATTGGGAAGCCGAGTGGCGACGTTTTTTTCGTCCGATATGGGCTACCCCCAACGTCGTAATCCATCCTTCTTGGATTCCCGTCGATCCAGGTGAGGGGATGGCTATTATTATCGATCCCAAAATGGCGTTTGGTACGGGGGGACACGAGTCTACTCAGCTGTGTTTGCAGGCCCTCGAACCGCGCATTAAATCGGGTTGCCGAGTGCTGGATCTGGGAACGGGCAGTGGCATTTTGTCGATTGCTGCCGTTCGATGGGGAGCGGCCTATGTAACGGCGTTGGATGTCGATCCGGCCGCCATAGAAAATGCGCGGGAGAACCTGCAGCGCAATGGAATTGATCTCGAGCGGGTAGATGCACGAGTCGGACGCGTCGACGACTGCCCCGAAACGCATCCCTTCGATCTTATTGTCGCCAATATACAGAGCCATATCCTGCTGCCGATCCTTGCCGAACTGCGTCGGCGCTTAGCGGTCGGAGGGCCGATTATTTTTTCCGGTATTTTGGCTCGAGAAGAGACCACGTTCTGTGCTGGGCTGGCTGATGCTGGTTTTGAAGTGGTTGAGATATTGAGTAAAAACGAGTGGATCGGCGTCGTCGCGCGCCGCTGCGACTGATGGCATCGTTCTGGGTTGATAGCGATCAAATTCTTGGGTCGCAGCTGATCCTGCGCGGAGATGAAGCGCACCATCTGCACCGCGTCCGCCGGCAGGGCGTTGGCGATGTGATTGACGTTATCGACGGAGAGGGGCATTTGTATAGCGTTCGCCTCGTCGATATTGGGCGTGACCGGGCCGTAGGTGAGATCCTTTCCTGTGTGGAGGAGGCCGGTGAAAGTCCGGTTCGGTTGGTGCTCGCGCCGGTGCTGCTCAAGGGACAACGCTTTGACTGGGTGGTGGAGAAAGTGACCGAGGTGGGAGTGGCCGCTATTTGGCCCGTGCTCAGCGAACGCGGGGTGGCCCGCGCCAAATCCGATGGCAAGGTCGAGCGCTGGCAGCGTATTGTGCGGGCGGCCGTAAAACAGTGTGGTCGCAGTCGCTGTCCCGAATTGGCATCGGCTGCCTCGTTTGCTGCGGTTGTCGAAGAACTGGTTGAGACCTGCGATGTCGTCTTTATGGGCGCGCTTGAGCAGGAGCGGAAAGAAAAACTCGACTGGTCGGGCGTTGAGCAGCCGCGCACGGTTGGTTTACTCGTGGGGCCAGAAGGCGGTTTCTCTACGCAAGAAATAGAGAATGCCCGTCGGCGCGGTGTGCGCATTTTTGCCTGGGGAGAACGCGTGCTGCGCGCCGATACGGCCAGCGTCGTGCTATCGGGGCTGCTGCTGAGTGAGTGCGCGCAATATATACGTAACCAAGGGTGAATTATGGAGATTAGTATCCAGGTCCTACACGGACCGAACCTCAATCTGCTGGGTATTCGAGAGCCCGATGTCTATGGGCGAGAAACGCTGCAGGACGTAGATGACATGGTGCGCGCAGAGGGCGAGTCGCTCGGGGTGGAGGTGCATTGTTTTCAATCCAATATCGAGGGTGAGTTGGTCAATGCCCTGCACGCTGCGCGGGAAGTCCATCAGGGTATCGTAATCAATCCCGGCGCCTTGACTCACTACAGCATTGCTCTGCGCGACGCGATCGCGGGTATCGGTCTGCCCTGCGTTGAGGTGCACCTGTCGAATGTGCACGCGCGCGAAGAGTTTCGTCATCGCTCAGTGATTGCCCCCGTTTGTCTTGGTCAGATCGCCGGCTTCTCGTTGCAGAGCTATCAGTTGGGTTTGCATGCGGTCGTGCATCATCTGCGGCAGAAGGGGGCGCGATGAATGGGATCCTGATTGCGCTCTGCTTGGGATGGGCCACAGTACTTTGGGCGGGCCCCGTCCTTGAAGTAGATCGCCAACAGGTTAATATTCGCGCCGATGCGACCGTGCAGTCTACGCGCATTGCCGTTTTGGCCGCGGGAGATCGCGTAGAGAAGATTTCAGAGAAAGACGAGTGGAATCAGATCCGGCTCGCCGACGGTCGTTTAGGTTGGCTACACGGAAATCTGGTGCGTGAAATATGGGCCGTGACTGGTGAACGCGTTCGGGTCCGTTCATCTGGATCCACCGAGGCGGCGACCGTAGCGTTCGTCGAGCAGGGGCAACAGCTGGCCGTCATACAAAAGCAGGGCAGCTGGTTTGAGGTGGCTCTTGCCGGGGGCGAACGCGGTTGGATCTGGCGCGAGTTGGTCGAGCCGCTAGATATCATGACCGCCACAGAAACGCAGGTTGAAGTAGCGGAAGACTCGGTCGAAGAGGCGCAGGTGGTCGCCGTATTGACCGAGGAGGCAGATACGGCTGAGGAAAAAGAAGAGGGGACAGTCCCACTGCCAGAGGGCAGTATTCTCAACCCCTACGCCGAAGGGTTGCAGCGCGAGGCCGACGGCCAGTATAGTGAAGCCCTTGCGTTTTTTGAGACGGTGTTAACGGACGATCCGCGCCATCTGCGGGCGCTGCTGCACGCGGCCCAGGCGCACAGAGAATTGGGGCAGTTCGACGCCGGTGTTTCCAAGCTGTACCGGGCGGCGGAATTGGGCGAAGGAGAGCGCGAACTGGCCGAAATGTACCGCTTGATGGGGCGGGCTGACAGCAGTGCTAAATACGCAGCGATTGCGCAGGGCTTGCCCTGGTCTGCCGAACCTGAGCCGGTCGAAGAGGGGGCATCAACGGCGGATTGGCCTGAATGGTTTTGGGCCGTTGTTGCTGGTGCGGGAGCCGTGCTGCTGCTGGCGTTTTCGCTGCTATTTTTTAAGAAGCGTGTCCCTAAGCACAGCGAAATCGTCGAGGAAAGCCCTCGCACGAAATTTGCCAAGGCCATGGAAAAAGCGCGCCCTCAGGATGTGGCAAAAGGTGGGGGAGAAGAGCGGGCATTAGAGCGCCAGATCGAGGAAAAACGGAGTGCGCTACGCGCTAGCGCTAGTGCCTTTAAAGGGGATGTGAAGTCTACCGAAGGTGTAGACGAAGACGCCGTCATGGACGGTCTTCTAGGGCAACTCGATGCCTTCCGCAAGGCCTTGGAGGCCCAGGATGAACGAGCGCGAATCTACGCCGAACTCGTTCGCCTGCAAAACCTCAAGATCGAGACGCTCGAGCGCGAGCTAGGGCTAGGTGGAAAGCGATCCCGTTAAAATTTATAGGTTAGTTGCAGCAGGGGGTCGCCGTCGCTGCTGGCGCCCAATTCGGGAAAGACCCGGCGCGTAGCCTTGCGCGGTATGAGGGATACTCCGAAGCTGCCGGCCGATAAGACCGCGGTAGACCATCCATACAGGCGTGCACGGGAAGCTTTGTCGTCCAATTTTTGCGCGCGCGAAAGTTGTCCATGTTCTCGGTTGAGATCAGCTTCCTTGTCGTTATCGGTTGCGCGGTCAAACTGCAGCCAAGACAGCAGGCCGAAGGCAACTGCTCCGCCCATGAAACTGATGTAGGGGAACTCTGTGACGGTGATGGTCTTTGCGCCGCCGCCCAAGGATTCCAACGTTACGATTTTGTCGATCTCGGTGCGCTCAAAAGTGAACACCTTCTGGTCGACGCGCATTATGATGAGTTCAGCACCCTTTTCGACCATGGTACCCTCGACGAGAGTTCCATCTTCGAGATAAACGCGCGTATCTGCGCGTTCTGGGTCGGCCGTTTGCGCTGCGACGGGAAGAGTCTGCCCTATTAGGGTCAGTATGGCACACAACGTAAAAAGCTTCTTCATCTTTCTCACTCCTACCTATGCGTTTCGGCTGAGTAAGCCGAAATATACGAGGCAAGTAAACCGTGTCAATAGATGAGACTGACGGCGCGCAAGAGCGTTCCACCGACCTGAAAAATAAGACGGTTGACCAGATTCGTGTGCTTTCAGAAAACTGGTCAGAAGAAGCGCCGGAGTGGACTCTACTCGAGCGAGATGAGCGAGCTGGGGTGCGTCGTTTGGTTGTGCAAGCACGGAAACGGTGGGACCGCCGGCGTGCCGAGCAGGCGCGTCGGGTTGAATTACTTCAGTTTGAGAATCGTCTGTGGGGACGTGGGGTAGAGTGGATTGCCGGGGTAGACGAAGCCGGGCGCGGCTGTTTGGCCGGCCCGGTAGTTGCGGCTGCTGTGATCCTGCCGCCCGATGCCGAACTGCCCGGTTTGGATGATTCGAAAAAGCTTTCGGCGAGCAAGCGCGAGGCGCTGTACGATGCAATTAAAGGCCAGGCCGTCGCCTATGCTATTGCGCGGGTCGATGCCGAGGATATCGACCGAATCAATATTCTACAGGCATCCCTGCGGGCCATGCGCGAGGCGCTGAACGATCTGACGAGGGCTCCTCAGCACGTTCTGGTCGACGGGCATGTGCGGCCGGGGAGCGCCTATGAAGAGACGGCTCTCGTCGACGGCGATGCGCGCTCTCTGTCTATTGCCGCTGCTTCTGTGCTGGCCAAAGTGCATCGAGATCGCCTGATGGTTGCGGCAGACCAAGACCACCCAGAGTATGGCTTTGCCGGTCACAAGGGATACGGCAGTCCTGATCACATGCTTGCTTTACGCACCCATGGGCCCTGCCCGCTGCATCGCCGCAGTTTCGCGCCTGTCGCCGAACTGGTTCGTCCCGCGCGTTCGGAAATCTACGCGAGTTTTTCCGAGGGAATCGCCATGGCCGAGTCCATCGGTGAACTGGAGCGCATGGGGCTCTTCATAAAAGAAGCAACCGCCGAGTTGGCCGACGATGAGTTAAAGGATCTGCGCGTTGCCTACAGACGTCGCCTGGCTGCTTTGAAAGACACAGGGCACAGGGGAGAACTGCGCGCTGAGGCCTTTCTCATAGATGAAGGGTACGAAGTGCTTGAACGGCGCTATCGAGGAAGTGGCGGGGAGATCGACCTGATTGCGCGCAAAGAGGAAGAATACGTCTTTGTCGAGGTGAAAACCTGCGAACGGGGTGCCGATGCTGCTCCGGAACAGCGGGTAGATGGGACCAAGAAAAAGCGCCTTGTGCAGGCCGCTCAGCACTATATCCATACAAAAGATCCGCAGGGCACGTACCGCTTTGATGTCATTGCAATTGCGTTGGATGATCCGGGGCGACCGCATCACTGGAAGGACGCCTTCAGACCCTAGGTTCGGACGGATTATGTAGGATGCGTACGAGCTCCTCCAACGTAAGGGGTAGCTGAGTAATGCGCGCTCCTCTACGGCGTAATTCCACGGCGATTTGGACTGCGGTCGGGGGTAGTAGGCCGGTCTGTTCGCCAAAGTCCTCCCTCGCTAACACGCTGCGCGCCGTGCCCTGTAGGACCACCTTGCCTGCGGAAAGAATTGTCGTATTATCAGCCAGTTGAGCGGTCAGATCCATGTCGTGTGTGATGAGGACAATTGCTTTATCGCGCTGGGCCAGTTGCCGTATCACCGCACAGAGACTGCTCGTTGAGGGGGCGTCAAGGCCGGCAGTTGGTTCGTCGAGGACGAGCACATCGGGATCCATGGCCAGCACGCCGGCTAGGGCGACGCGCCGTTTTTCGCCGCCGCTCAGACTGAGTGGAGCGCGGTGGCCAAACTCCTCCACGGGGAGGGCAACCCAGGCGAGTGCCTGTTCGACCAAGGCGCTTATGTCCTTCTCAGTATATCCCATGTTGCGTGGGCCAAAAGAAACGTCTTCATCTACGCGTTCGGCAAAGAGCTGAAGTTCGGGGAATTGAAACACCAATCCGACGCGCCGTCTGGTCTCTATGAGCGGGCGCGAGTTGATATCAGCCCCATCAAGTAAGATATGACCCGTGCTGGGGCTGAGCAGACCGTTTAGATGTTGGGCAAGCGTCGATTTGCCGGAACCGCTCGTTCCCAGCAGTGCATGTATCGTCCCTGCCGAGAACTGAGCGCTTACGTCGCTGAGGCTAGGGAGGGGCTGGTTTGCCCCATTCTCGTATGCATGATGAATGGAACGGGCCTCAATTACGGGCCGATGATTGACGCGGTTCAAACTCGTCACATCAGCGGCAGGTTGAAGCGGTAGTACCGGTTGCTCCCAAGCCGCGACAAACTGATCGGGAGTGAGAGCCGTCGTGGACAGGCCCACTTGGACGCTGAGCCGACGTGCAAAGGGGCTATCCAGTCCAGCCTTCTGAAGTCGATCCGGGTCGGAAAAGACGGTGTCTGGTGCGTCGTCGAACAATATGCGACCGCTCTGTAGTGCGAGGATGCGGTCGGCGCTGAGTGCTTCGTCCGGCATGTGTGTGACGAGCACCGTCGCCATGTCGTAGTGAGCGCGCAGCACATTTAACGCGTCGATGATCTGCAGGCGATGCTGCGGGTCAAGTAGAGCCGTTGGTTCGTCCAATACTAGGTAACGAGGACGCATAATGGCGGCGGCGGCAATGGCTATACGCTGTTTCTCTCCACCCGAAAGCCGGTGCGGCGGGTTCTTTCGGTAGGTGCGGAGATGGAAGTCGTCGAGGGCTTGCTCGATGCGTGCCCTAATTTCATCGGGGGGCACTTCGAGATTTTCTAGGCCAAAAGCGAGCTCGCTTTCGACGGTTGTTGCGATCAGTTGGTCATCCGGGTTTTGAAAGACCATGGCCACGGCACGCCGCACAGAAGAGATGTGTTCGGGATCGTTGGTGCACATGCCGTCGACGCACACCGTCCCCGACTGGGGCACGAGGAGTCCGTTTAAACAGCGAGCCAACGTGGTCTTGCCCGAGCCGTTGGCGCCCATAATGGCTACGGATTCTCCCGGGTGTATATGCAGACTGAGGTCGTGAAGTACGGCGGTATCGCCAAAGCGGAAATTCGCGTTGCGCACGTCGATCATGGGACGGGAAGAATAGCGTGCCACCGCTGGATCGTCAAGCACTTTGGTTGACACTATAAGTGCCGTTTGTTTATTTTTCTCATATAGTTAGGTATAGTTAGCCATGGCAAAAAAATACGTTAGTGCTCCGCCCGTTGTCGCGGGGCACTTGCTGTATTGGCCGTGTCAATGAGGAGTTGGAGATGAAGAATATCCTGCAGTATGGTCTGATTTGTTGCATTGCTTTGTTGGCCGGGTGCAGCGGCTCAGACGACGGTGGGGTGCGCATTACGGGGCCTGAAGTTACAGCGGGTCCGGGGCGGGTCTACCCGATCAGCGAAGTGAGCTTCCTCTCCAACGACGGGGTGCGGATCAGCGCGTTGTATGGTGTTTCCGCTTCGGCAGACGACCGCTTACCAGCCGTCGTGCTGCTGCACGATTTAGGCGGAGACAAGAGCGAGTGGCTGTCGACGACGGATCTGTTTATCGATCTGCTCGAGCGGGGATATGCCGTTGTCGCTATCGACATGCGCGGTCACGGCCAGACCCCGTTGCCCGACAGTCGTCAGGTCCTGTTGATTGAAGACTTAGAAAATAGCTTTCTCGACGTGCACGGGACCCTCAACTGGCTGTTGAGTCAACGCGCAATCGACCCCAACCGCATCGCTCTGATTGGCAATGGCTCGGGCGGCAACGTCGCTTTTGTCAGCTCCGGTGTATTTCCTCAGCAGGTCAAAACGAGTATTTCGCTTTCACCGGGTCTGTGGGAAGCTTCTTCGCTAAGTCCGCTGGTTATCGGACGCGGTCTTACGCCTTTTGCCCCTCGTTCCGTGCTCTATCTCGTGGGAGCCTTGGACGAACTTCAGGGGCCAGATATCGTGCTGAGCTACGCGGATTTTGCACGCAACCTCGAAGCGGCAACGGCTCAGCCTAAGTCGCTTCGCGTCTTTCAAAACTCGTCCGCTCACGGCATAGACTTGATCAACGAAGTGCCCGAGGCCAAAGACCTACTCTTTCTCTGGTTGGAGAATAACCTGTAGGTGCTCGACTCCATTGCATGCCCCAACCTCCGCACATTTCCGTAATTATTCCCGCCTTTAACGAGGAGGAGGCGATTGGCCATGTCCTCGATGAGATTCCACCTTCTGTTGCGCAGGTCGTCGTCGTAGACAATGGCTCGACCGATGCAACGGCTGCCGTCGCACAAGCGCACGGTGCTGCCGTTGTAGCCGAGCCCACGCGCGGTTACGGTCAGGCCTGTCTCGCAGGTATTGCGATACTCGAGTCAACCGATATCGTCGTGTTTCTCGACGGCGACTACAGCGATTACCCCGAGGAAATGCCGCTTTTGACCGAGCCCATCGTCAACGGAGACGTCGATTTGGTGATTGGCTCGCGCGTCCTGGGTCAGCGCGAGCGGGGGGCCCTGCTGCCGCAGGCGCGCTTTGGCAACTGGCTGTCGACGCGGCTGATTCGCCTGTTTTTTGGCGTGTCCTTTACGGATTTGGGTCCGTTTCGAGCGATTCGCTACGACGCGCTGCTGCGACTGAAGATGGCCGATCGAGATTTTGGCTGGACCGTTGAGATGCAGGTTAAAGCGGCGCGATTGTCTCTGCGCTGTGCCGAAGTTCCCGTTCGCTACCGCAAGCGCATTGGCGTATCAAAGATCAGCGGGACGCTGATGGGATCTCTGCGCGCAGGGCACAAAATCCTCCTGACGATCTTCCGCTATCTGCGCTATCGTGAGTGAATATGTCGCACCGTGAAAAGGGGTGCCTCTACGGTCTACTAGGCCTTGCTCTTTTCTTCCGGCTATGGGGAATTGAACAGGGCTATCCAGCCATGTATGGACACGTCGATGAGGTCGGCGTAGCTGCCAGTATATGGAATTTTTTTCGCGCGGAAACCCTTCTGCCCACCGAGTTTACCTATCCGGCATTCTTTTCTTATCTGACAGCAGCGGCACTTTATCTCAGTGTGCTGTTGGGATGGGGACCCCACATCGGCAGCACCTTTGACAGTCTCGTCTTAATATCCTACCTAGATCCGGCGCGCGCGGCGTTGGTTGGTCGGCTGCTCAGTGCCGTATTGGGCACGGCGACTGTATATATGACTTTTTTACTTGGTCGTCGAGTTGGAGGGGCGAAAGTGGGTTTGGCTGCGGCGCTGCTGCTGGCGTGGGCGCGGGTGCCGGTGCAACAGGCGCATCAGGCGCTGCCCGATACGACGATGGCCTTCGTTGCCACATGCCTATTTTACGCTGCATGGCGGATCGTCGAGGACGCTTCATGGAGGGCCTATATCGGAGCGGGATTGGCCGCTGGATGCGTGGTGGCCACCAAATACAACGGCGCGTTTTCTGCGCTGGCCATTCCCGCTGCGCATATGCTACACGCCAACTGGCGCGGGTCTGCGCTGTGGAGTTGGAAACTGCCGGCTGCCGTAGCGGTTTCTTTTATCGCACTCTTTGCGTGTTCCCCCTATCTACTGCTGGCTGCCGATGCCTACTGGGGGATCGCACAATACCAAGTGTCTAGCCTCGACTTTTCTCTGCGCGAGAGCCAGCCCTGGTGGTGGATTGTGCGCTCCTTGATCGCAGTCGAATGGGGGGTAGGCTGCTGGTTCGTTGCCGCCCTGCTTTGGGGGCTATGGCGCCGAGATAAATTTGAGGTGCTCGTTTTGGCAGCTTTTGTTCCGAGCTTTGTCTACATTGGTTCGTGGACGCGCGAGAGTTTGCACTACCTGCTGCATTTCTATCCGGTTTTCGCCATCCTAGCCGTGCGATTTGGGCAGGCAATATCGAGTGAGTTGGGTCTCTCTCGACGTTGGATCGGTGTGGTGATGGGCGCGATCGTATTGCCCAATGTATATGCCGTCTCTGCGGCGAACGTAAACATGACTCGGCCGGATGTCCGCCTACAGGCAGCCCGATGGATTGAGGCGCACGTGGAAGATGGAACACGTTTGGCCACGACGTGGTTGCCCTACGCGCCGCGCTTGGAGTTGGTGTCGATGAGAAACCAACTGATCCAGTCCTATGCGAGGCAACCCAAGGTCCTAGAAGCGCTGCAAGAGCAGTGGCGGGGAAAGCCCGCCTATGATTGGGTCAATTTGGAAATTTGGCTGAAGGAACCCGTGGTGCCCGATGTATATCGTCCTCACGTCGACTTGACGGATCAGGAGACGCGCCGGGTCTTCAGCAGGGGATGGTTTAGTCCACGTCAACTTAAAGAACGCGGTGTGTCCTATATCGTCCTGCCAGATGCGGTTTACGGCCGCTATATGGAAGGGTCCCCACCCCAAGGAGAATTGAGTGCGGCGCACTATCACTTTGTGAAGAATCGGGCCTACTTCTCTGGATTGATCGATCCAGAAAGCGGTCTGACTGAACTCGTTGCGCGTTTTAACATGCAGGAAGGTGAACGCGGAAGCGGCGTTAGTATCTATCGCTTACAGTAGTTTATTGCAATAGCGTAAGCGCCATATTGGCGGCGATATTTGACTTGGTTAGGGTGGCGGCTGAGGCTTGGCGGATGATTTCACTTCGCGCTAATTGGGAAGTTTCCCAAGCGTAGTCGACGTCGCGTATCGTCGACTCCGATGCGCCAATGCGCTCGATAGAGCCGGTAGTAAATTCCAGAGTGTGGTTTAGGCGGTTCATTACGGCGCCGACGTCTCCTCGAGCCTTACTCATTCTCCCGATGGATCCGTCCAAATGGGCTAGCGCTGCGCGCGCGCCGTCGCGCGTTCCCAAACTTACATTGGTTAGGTTAAGCAGCGTACCGTCGGTTTGCAGATCGTCTATTTCATATAGAAGGCGGTCGGCAGGGACCGCATCGCTGCCGAGTTGGAAACTGCCCCCAGTGTCCTCGACTTCAATGGTCTTGCCGTCTAACTCGCCGTCGCTATAGGCGCCAGCGGCTCCGCGCACGCCCTCTCCCGACAGAACGACCTCAATGCCCAATAGGTCGAAATTGACTACCTGTGTCGTGCCTTCGGAAACCTGGCCGTCTACGGTGCGAGAGCCGAGGCTGACGGTCTGAGTCACGATGCCGTTACCGAGCGTGATTGCATTATCGTCGGGGGAATCTATAAAGGTGTAGGTGCCTTCTGCTGCTCCCGTGAGTTTTACATAGTGAACTCCTGTATCTGCCGCATCGGCCACGGCGGAGGACGCTTCGCTGGATACGGTGTTGCCAAACCCTTTTAACACGGTCTGATCGTTATAGCTAGCCACGCGGACGAGGCGATCGATTTCGTCCTTGAGTTGGTTGAATTCGGCATCAATCGCTTCGCGGTTTTTATCGTTGAGCGTTTCGGAAGAGGATTGCACTGCCAGTTCGCGCATGCGGATCAGCATGGCGCTGATCTCGTTCATACCGCCTTCGGCTGTCCGCAGTAGATCGAGGGCGTGTTCGGCATTGCGCGCGCCTTGGGTAAGGCCGCCTAATTCGGCTCGCATGCCCTCGGATATTGAAAGGCGAGCGGAGCTTTCACGGGATGAATTAATGGCTAAACCCGATGAAAGGCGGGCCCGGCGATCTTGGCTTTCTCTCTCTGCCTGGCCGAGGATATTCGACGAGCGCAATGCAGAGATATTGCTATTAATACTCATGGCCATTAGCGAACCTCCTTGTTCTCTGACCCTTTCTTCATATAACTTGATACTACATGATACTTATCGGTCGTTGAAAAAATGATCTTCACTTTTTTTTAAAAAATTTAAGAACGCCTTAAAGTTGTGCTGCGTTGGGGCCGATATACTGAATGGGTGGTTTGCATCCTCGCTATATGTGAGAGAATGGCCCATACGGCTTTTAGATTATAAGATTATTAAAAACAGTATGTTGTGAATTTGTCGGTAAGGAGTTTAGTTTAAATGGCACTTAGAGTGAATAACAATCTCAGGGCGATTAACGCACAGAGAGCGGTAAAACGCAATCTCGGGTCGGTTAGCCGAGAATTAGAGCGGCTTTCTTCGGGACTGCGCGTCAACCGTGCTGCGGACGATGCTTCAGGATTGGTAATTTCTGAGGGAATGCGCGGTGAAATCTCAGGTTTAAACCAAAACGTGCGCAACGCAGAGCACGCTACGGATCTGCTGCAGGTCGCTGAAGGATCTCTCCAAGAGGTGAGCAATATTCTCGTGCGAATGCGCGAACTGGCCGTTAAATCCTCTTCCAGCACAATGAATAACGCCAATCGCGAGTCGATTGCCTCTGAATTTGCCTTTTTACGCGCTGAAATTGATCACATCGCCGAGTCGACGACCTATAATAATCAGTCCCTATTAGTCGGATACGGAAACAGCGTTTCATCGGGGTTGTCTTCGGCCGTCACCGCCAGTGCGACGACGGGTGTGCAGGGCGTACTCCTGTCTTCGGTCGAATCGGGGACCTATACATTTATAGATTCTGCTGGGGATAGCGAACTGACGTTGGGCAATGGAGTCGTGACGCAGACTATCGATATCTCGAGTAAATTGGATGGGGATAGCGTGGCAACGGGATCGACGGTCGTTGCCAATTTCGATCGCCTTGGCATACGGGTTTCTCTCAACGGATTGGGAGTTGAAGGAGCTACCGGCAGCTATTCAAATGGCGATTTAGATTCTAACACGCTCGTAGTTGAAGCGAGCACGGGGGGCACGTTCCAAATCGGGCCAACGGATCGGGCCTATCACCGGATTGAAGTGGGCATCGGCGATTTGCGCGCCTCCGGTGATATTCTCAATCTGAACAGCGTTTCCATGGAGACGCAGGGCAGTGCCCGTCAGGCCATTTCGCAGATTGACCAAGCCATTGCCAATCTATCCAATGAGCGGGGATTGCTGGGTGCGGCCCAAAATAGGCTGTCTTATGCGATTTCCTACAGCGAGAACGAAATTGAAAATGTGCAGGCTTCAGAGGCGACCATCCGCGATGCGGATGTGGCAATGGAAGTAACCGAACTTAGCCGCGGGCAGATCCTTGTGCAAAGCAGTACGGCTATGCTGGCGCAGGCCAACGTCAGCGCCGTTTCCGCTTTATCGCTTCTGTAAGCGCTGTTCAGCGCTACTTTATCCAACCGTTACGGACCGCTCCCTAGTGGGGGCGGTCTTATTTTTTTGCCATCTTGACGAATCGGGGTTGCTGCGCTATTCTCGTTCTCCCCATGAATTTGTCCGATTATGATTTCCACCTACCAGAAGCGCTCATAGCTCAAGAGCCGGCAAAACGGCGCGATGGCTCGCGTCTGCTCGTGCTCGACCGTCACAGTGGACGCATCGAACATTTACGTTTTGCCGATATAGTTGGCCTGATCGAACCGACAGACGTGCTCGTCGTTAATCGAACTCGGGTCTTTCCTGCTCGCTTGCACGGCGTGCGCACCGATACGGGAGGCAAGGTCGAGGTTCTGCTGATAGCGCGCGGTGAGGGAGGAAACTGGGCGGCCATGGGCAAGCCAGGCAAGGCACTCCAAGTCGGTCGTGCACTCTCTTTTGCCGAAGGCCGATTGCAGGCCGTTGTAATCGATCGCACGGAAGATGGACGGGTTGTGCTCGAGTTTACCTGTGATGATATCATGCCTATTCTCGGCGAGGTGGGCGAGGTTCCGCTGCCACCTTATATACGGCGGACCCCGACTGAACGCGACGTTGAGCGCTATCAAACGGTATATGCCCGCGAGTACGGTGCGATCGCAGCTCCTACGGCTGGACTGCACTTCACGGATGCGCTGCTCGCGCAGATTGCAGGGGCGGGAACGGCTATTGAGCAGGTGTTGTTGCACGTTGGTCCGGGCACCTTCGAGCCTGTGCGCACAGAAGACCCGCGGCAGCACCACATTGAGGCCGAATATTTCGAAGTGTCTCAGCGCGCGGCCGAGCAGATCAACCAGCGCCGCAGTGCTGGTGGGCGGGCCATTGCCGTAGGGACCACTTCGGTGCGAGCTTTGGAGACGGCCGTTGATGAGGCGGGTATCGTGCAAGCCGCGTGTGGTTGGACGGATGCATTTATCTATCCTCCGCACGCGTTTGGCGCAGTGGATGCTCTCGTGACAAACTTTCATCTGCCCAAATCTACGCTCCTCATGCTGGTGGCTGCTTTGGCAGGATACGAACATATGATGCGAGCCTACGCCGAAGCTGTTGAACGCGGATATCGTTTTTATAGCTATGGCGATGCAATGATGGTGGTGTGAGTATGGAACCGGTGCGTGCAGTTGCGCTAGTTGTTGCCGGCGGCAAAGGTGTGCGGATGGGCGGCGATGTGCCCAAGCAATATCGCGTGCTGGGCGATAAGCCCGTGCTGTGGCACGCGTTGAGTTCCTTTGAGCGATCTGAGTACATTGATGCGATTGTGCTCGTGGTTGGAGCCGAAGATATCGAATATTGTCGGCGCGAGATCCTCGGAAGGGGTGGATTTACCAAGGTGCGTTCGCTCGTGCCCGGTGGGCGCGAGCGCGAAGATTCTGTGCGAGCCGGTCTCGAAGCCACGCGCGAAGAGGATGCGTTGGTTTTGGTGCACGATGCCGTGCGCCCTTTTGTTTCCCAAGAGCTTATTGAGCGCGTCGTTTTAGCGACCGAAAGATGGGGGGCGGCGGTGCCGACTCAGCCCGTTGTCGAGACAATTAAGGTGGTCGAAGAGGAATGGGTCACGGCTACACCTGCGCGCCATACGTTGCAGGCTGCGCAGACGCCGCAGGGCTTTCGCCGTGCACTTTTGTACCGAGCTCATAGTCAAGGGCAGGGAATGGGGGCGACAGACGATGCGATGTTGGTAGAACGCTTAGGCGAGAGCGTGCGCACGGTAGTGGGGGCTGAGGAGAATCGAAAGTTGACTACGCCGGCGGATTGGGCATGGGCAACACAGTATATTGCGGAGAATCGAGATATGGATGGTGCAAATATGCGCGTTGGACAGGGCTATGATGTCCATCGCTTTGCCGAGGGGCGAGCGCTGATATTGGGAGGCATCGAGATCCCTTTTCACGTGGGACTCGACGGGCATTCCGACGCAGACGTACTAACGCACGCGATTATTGACGCGCTGCTTGGCACCATAGGTGGGGGAGACATCGGCCAACTATTTCCCGACACGGAAGCCGAATTCAAGGACATATCGAGCATCGTACTGTTAGAGCGCGTTTGCACACTATTGGAAGAGCGCAATGCAAGGGTGATTAATGTTGACGCGGTGGTTATGGCACAGCGTCCCAAACTTGCGCCGCATATTGCCGCCATGCGCAGTGCATTAGCCACGGCCCTGCGTTTGGATGCGGCGCTTGTTTCTGTCAAAGCAACCACGACCGAACAGCTTGGATTCGTCGGGCGTGAAGAGGGTATTGCTGCGCAGGCCGTCGCATTGGTGAACGTGTAGCGCTTATGATTGAAGCGTGGCCCTTCAATGCGTTCGAATTTTCCGTTGATGCATTACTCGCTGCACTTATTAAAACGCTCGAAGATATGGATCCGGGGTGGGCCTATGCGCTGCTGTTTGTCAGCGCCATATTGGAGAACATCGTGCCTCCCGTGCCAGGCGATACGGTCGTTGTATTCAGCGCCTACATGGTGGGCAGAGGGGTTTGGGGGATTGCCCCCGTTTTTTTAGCTACCGTAGCCGGTGGGGTCGTTGGATTCATGTCGGTGTTTTATTTGGGCAAACGCTATGGCCGCGCGCTGTTTAGCGTCCAGGATGGACGCATATTTTCGGCCGAGGGGCTGGATCGAGCTGAACAATGGCTCGATCGCTATGGGTTTGGGTTAATCCTGGCCAACCGCTTTCTCACAGGGATCCGTTCCGTAGTGGCTATCTCTGCTGGAATGGGCGGCATGTCACCGTTGCGGGTGGCATTTGGGGGGGCGCTGAGCATGGTCGTCTGGAATGGTCTGCTCTTATACGTTGGGATGTTGTTAGGGCAGAATTGGTCCGAAGTAGCCGTCTTACTTAAGCAGTATAACCGAATCCTTTTAGGGGTGCTTGCCACAGTCGCTATAGTGCTCGTAGTGCGTTGGTTCAGAAAGGCTTGACAAGCATACACAACACCTTTAATTTTTACGACTTATTCAATATATGTTTTTATGCACGCATCCTGCGGGACGCGCGCTTTTGCGGAATGGATAGCATGAGCAACAGAACCTTTTCTCCCAAAGCCGGTGATATTAAGCATCAGTGGTATGTCGTTGATGCCACCGACAAAGTGCTAGGACGGATGGCTTCGCAGATCGCCCAAGTGCTCAAGGGCAAACATAAGCCAACCTACGCTCCCCATATGGACATGGGAGATCACGTAGTCGTGATCAATATCGACAAGGTGCGCGTTACGGGCGCCAAGGCCGAAAAGAAAGTATATCATCGCCACACTGGGTATCCGGGTGGTTTGCGGACTACGACCTACGAGCAGATGATGGATGAGCATCCCGAGCGCATCTTGAAGAAGGCGGTTTGGGGCATGTTGCCGAACAACCGACTTGGTCGTCAGTTGCTCAAGAAGCTACGTGTTTATGCTGGTCCCGATCATCGGCATGAGGCCCAGCAGCCCCAGTCGCTGGAAATACAGTAAATTCACTGCTTGATCGCCAACGAGAGGTAGATCTTTAATGCCTGGAGAAAGTTTCGAAGCGACGGGACGTCGCAAAACGTCGGTCGCCCGCGTGTGGTTGCGCCCCGGTTCGGGTAACATCGTCATGAACGGGCGCGCTGTGAACGATTACCTGCGGCGCGGTGCGCTAGAAATGATTCTGGTGCAGCCTCTGGATCTGACAGAGACGCGCGAGCAGTTTGACGTCCATATTTCGACGCGAGGCGGCGGCCTGCGCGGACAAGCCGGTGCGGCTTGTCTGGGTATTGCTCGTGCGCTTATTAAGTTTAATCCCGAAATGCGCACTGCGCTCAAAAAGGCGGGTTTTCTCACCCGTGACGCGCGTGAAAAAGAGCGCAAGAAATACGGTTTGGCTGGCGCGCGCAAACGATTCCAGTTTTCCAAGCGCTAGTGTTTCTGTTGTAAATTCGCACGTCTCCGGATATGCGCAGAAGTGTGCCCGCGGGGTGTCCCTGCGGGTATTCTGCTTATAGGGGAAGGAGGCGGAAGCTTAACACACCATAGGAGTAAAACGCATGGCAGAAATCAATATCCGCGACCTGCTCGAGGCTGGCACTCATTTTGGGCACCAGACCCGCCGTTGGAACCCTAAAATGCGGCCGTTCATCTTCACCGAGCGCAACAAGATTCACATCATCGACCTGCAGAAGACCGTTAGCAAAATTGAAGATGCGTGTCAGGTTGTACGCGAAACGGCTCGAGCGGGCAAGTCCATTCTTTTTGTCGGCACTAAAAAGCAGGCCGCTGATATCATTCGTCAGGAAGCGGAGCGCTGCGAGCAATTTTACGTTACCGACCGTTGGCTGGGTGGCATGTTGACCAACTGGCCGACTATCCGCCAGAGCATTCGTCACCTAGATCACCTCGATCGCATTGCCACCGACGGCACGTACGACAAGCTAAAGAAAAAAGAAGTGCTGCTGCTCGAAAAGGAGCGCGCTCGCTTGGTGCGCACGCTGACCGGTATTCGCAATATGGGTGGTATTCCCGGCTTGGTGATTATCGTCGATATCCGCAAAGAGCATATCGCTGTGCGCGAAGCGACTAAGCTGTCTATTCCCTCGGTCGCCATTGTCGACACCAACTGCGACCCCGGATTGGTCGACTACCCCATACCGGGCAACGACGATGCAATTCGCTCGATCGGTTTGATTGCCCAGTATTTGGCCGATGCTGTGATCGAAGGCAAGGCAGAAGCCGCAGCGGCTAAGGGCAAAGACAAGGACGAAGCGGCCGACGCATCAGAAGGTGCGCAGGAAACGGCTGAAGTCGCACAGTAAAACGGGTTTGCATAGTCAAAAATCAAATTAAGAGCAGAGAAGAATCAAATGGCAGAAATATCGGCAAAAGCAGTTATGCAACTCCGCAAGCAGACGGGGTTGGGTATGATGGATTGTAAAAAGGCCTTGCAGGAAACCGACGGAGATGTCGACAAAGCGGTTGAATACCTGCGCAAGCAGGGCATGGCGGCGGTAGAGAAGCGCGCCGGCCGCGATGCTACGGACGGACTCATCATTTCCTACATTCACCCGGGCAGCCGTCTGGGCGTGTTGGTTGAGGTTAACTGCGAAACGGATTTCGTTGCACGCACCGACGATTTTCAGCAGTTTGCCCGCGACGTGGCGATGCATATTGCAGCTTCACAGCCCTTGGCTGTCGATCGGGATGGGATTGATGCTGATGTCATTGAAAAGGAAAAAGGCATCTACCTGGAGCAAGCCAAGAATGAAGGCAAGCCAGAAAATATCGCCGAGAAAATCGTGCAGGGCCGGGTGGAGAAATTCTTTCAGGAAAACTGCCTGATGGAGCAGCCGTTCGTTAAAAATCCAGACCAGACCATCGATCAAATTGTAACGGATTTGACGGCTAAGATCGGTGAGAAAATCGGCGTGCGTCGCTTTGCCTGTTTTCGCTTAGGCGACGAATAGGCAATGCGGCAAGGCGCTGCCCAAGCGGAGTGAAACGATTATGCTAGACGAAGTTCTCGAAGATGTAAAAAGCAATATGGATAGCACGATAGAGGCGTTGCGCCGGGATCTTGCTGCCATACGTACGGGACGTGCTTCCACGTCTATGCTCGAACATCTGAAGGTGGAGTATTACGGGAATCAGTCGCCGATAAATCAGGTGGCCACCCTGAGCGTGCCCGAGCCTCGGTTGATCGTTATCAAACCCTGGGAAGCGAGCTTGATTCCGGAGATTGAAAAGGCGATCCGAGCCGAGAAAAACTTGGGTTTAAACCCAGCCAACGACGGTTCCATTATACGTCTGCCGATCCCGGAATTGACCGAGGAGCGCCGTCGGGATATCACCAAGATTGCGCGTCAGCGGGGCGAGGAAGGGCGCGTTGCCGTGCGGCATGCCAGGCGCGACGGCAATGATATGCTGCAGGATGCACAAAAAGAAGGTGAAATCTCGGAAGACGATGCCCGACATGGTCAGGATCAAGTGCAGAAGCTAACCGACGATTTTATTGCCCGTATTGATGAGATCGTCAAAAACAAAGAAGCTGAGATCATGGAAGTGTAGGTCGCAGCGAACGATATGCGAGACGGCGCGGTCTATTCCTTCGGGGATGGACCGCGTTGTAGTTAATCCTTCTTGTTTATTTGCCCGATCTTTTTCAATAGCTGGTTTTCTATCTGGTTCCGGTCCTTGCGTTGGGGCGATTCTGCCTCGGGGCGACTACGCTCGACGCGTTTAGCCACAGCAGTAGTCGGACGGGGAGTTGGAACGGGTTCGCCTCGTTCAATCTCTTCATTGTGCAGCTGAATTTTATAGTCCAGTAGGTGCGCTAAATCCGCAAAATTTAACAGGTGGGCTTGCCGCTCGACCAGGGCTATATTGAGTGCATCTAGTGCTTGATCTGCCCGCTCGCGGCTTCGGGTGATTTCGGCTTCGTCAATAGATGATAGCGCTTGGGTTTGGGCGTTGATTTCCTCTTCTAAAAGGCGTCGCCGACCTCTGAGTAAGCGCAGTTGTGTGCGGCGGTCTTTACGCTTGCGCACATGCCATAAAGTCAGTGTTGCTAGGCCAGCCATCGCTGCAAAAAATACGGTAAGATAGAGTGCACTCATCGTTACTATGCTTGTGGTAAGTTTTTGTCCTCCCTTAATTTAACTTTGAATAGATAGAGCGGCAAACCTTCTGAGGGGGGCTGGGAATAACGCATGAAAAGAGTGAGTATGTCTGCATGAGCGAGTCACCTGATCAACTACGTGTCGAAATAGAGCGCTTACAGCAGGAAAACGAAAAGCTGCGTGCGAGCAATCGGCGATGGATGCGCATCGCCGGCACAGATGACCTCACCGGTCTGCCCAACAAAGTCTATTTCTCGACGGTAATACTTCCACAGTTTATCAGCCAGGCTTCGGCGGACGGAGAGGGGTTTGTATGCGTGATGGTCGCACCCGATAAGTTGGGTGAAATCAATCTGCGCTTCGGGAGAAATGGGGGCGATCAGGTGGTTAAGGAAGTGGCGGCCTTTCTCAAAGAAAACATGGAATCGGATGAACGGATTGTTCACATCGACGGAGCAAATTTCATCGTAATGATGCCTCGCGCCGATAACGCCGTCTGTAAAAAACGCACTCGTCAACTGCGCGCGCGTGCCGTATCGCGGCGCTTTTCATGCGGCGAGGAGTCCGTTGTTCTTACGCTCAGTATGGGGACGGTCGTTCTGCCTGCTGAACTCGGTGGCGACGTGCAGGCCAAAGACGTGGGAAGTGAGGTGCTGCGGCGATTGAATGCTGCCCTTGATCAGGCTAAAAAGCAGGGGGGAGATCAAGTCGTAGACGATAGCGGAGACTTCTCGTGACGGGCTGTAAATCGAGTTAGCTGAGGCCGTCTATGATCTACGCAATCTTACTGTCTTTGCGTCCTCGTCAATGGATAAAGAACACATTTGTCTTTCCCGCTTTGCTGTTTTCCCAGCACCTGCTCGACGTCGAATTTGTGCTGCGTAGCGCACTCGCTGCTCTGTGTTTCTGTCTGTTGAGTAGCGCCGTATATCTGTTTAACGACGTGCTCGACCGAGAGCGCGATCGAGTGCACCCCATAAAGTCTAAACGGCCTATAGCAGCAGGTCGCGTCTCCGTCAACTTGGCTCTTGTCGTCTCGGTGGGTTTGGCGCTTGCTAGTCTGACAGCTGGTTTTGCTATCGAGATGCACTTTGGCTGGACGGCCTTGGTTTATCTCCTAATGAATGCAGCCTATTCCGTTCGACTCAAGCACGTGGTGCTGTTGGATGTGCTGATCGTCGCGGCTGGTTTCCTACTGCGCGCTCTGGGGGGAGCACTGGCCATTGGGGTATTTATCTCGACGTGGTTCATCCTCTGCACCTTTATGCTGGCCCTCTTTTTATCCCTTATCAAAAGGCGACAGGAGCTTGTTGCGCTCGAGGGGGATGCGCACCAGCATAGAGCTATTCTCGCGGAATATAGCTTGCCCTTTTTAGATCAGATTATCTCCGTCATGACGGCTTCAACGTTGGTTTGCTATGCCCTCTATGCCATGGGCGTCGGCGATCAGACGGGGATGGGGTCGCGCATGCAGTGGACCATCCCCTTCGTGCTCTATGGCATTCTGCGCTATATATACGTGGTGTATCATCAGGGAAAAGGTGAAAACCCTACGCATGTTGTATGGCGAGATCGACCGCTGCAGATCTGCGGCTTGCTGTGGATTGGCGCTTCGGTCTATGGCGTGTATAGCGCCCCGTAGACCAGAAGGGCTGATCTTCGAACCGATCGATGTTGGGTCTAAAAAACGGACGTGGATACAAGTTTACGCTTGTTCTGCGTCCGTTTCTCTTGTATATATGAAAGCTGATGGGGTGGTAATGCAGAATGATGCGTTGGCGGAAAAATGGTGGAGCTGGACGGGATCGAACCGACGACCTCAGGCTTGCAAAGCCCGCGCTCTCCCAACTGAGCTACAGCCCCCCTTTTACTACTTTACGACCTCTTCGGAAGCGTTGTCATCCTCAAAGGTTAGAAGAACAGTTGAGGCGATGAAAAGAGCGAAAAAAGTAAAGCCGAACAAGTCTGCGCGAAAGGCGTCATATGCCTCGTGTAGCGCATCTACGGGGATGGCATAACCACCCAGACACACCAGATAGAGGACGATGCTGGTCAGCTGAACTTTCTCCAGAAATGCTTTGCTTTTTTCCCAAGCCATTCTGATCTCCATACTGCAATAGTTTTAGAAAAATAGAGATAATACCTCGAACCGTCAATTCGATTGGATGCGTTATGAATGAAGTAGTTGTCGTAGAAGCGCTGCGTACGCCTACGGGGCGATTTGGTGGCTGTTTCAAGGGGGTTTCAGCGGTAGATCTGGCCGCACGTGTCATTAAAGAATCGATCGAGCGAACGGGCATTGGGGACGAGGAAATTGACGAGGTTGTGATGGGGATGGTGTATCAGGGAGGGGCGCGGGCTAATCCCGCCCGGCAGGCGGTGCTCGTGGCGCAGCTACCGCACGCCGTGCCAGCCATGACAATTAACAAGCTCTGCGGGTCTGGTTTAAAGTCGGTTGGCTTGGCCATGCAAGCTATTCAGGTGGGCAGTGTAGAGGTGGTGATGGCCGGAGGGATGGAGAATATGAGTCAAGTGCCCTACGTATTGCACGGGGCTCGTTGGGGGCAGCGACTCGGTCACGGGGCCGTCGAAGATATGATGCTGCTCGACGGTTTGTGGGACTGCTTTTACGATTGCCACATGGGGGTAACGGCGGAAAACTTGGCAGAAGAATACGATATCAGCAGACAGGCGCAAGACGAGTACGCACTGGAAAGCCAGCGGCGCTGGGCCCAGGCACAACAGGCCGATCTATTTGCCCGCGAAATCGTTCCAGTGGACGTGCCAAGCAGAGGGGGCCAACAAACGCATGCGGTCGACGAACATCCTAGACCCGAGACGACGCTTGAGCAGTTGGCCGCTTTAAAGCCTGCATTTAAAGAGGGTGGTACGGTTACAGCAGGCAATGCTTCGGGTATAAACGATGGTGCTGCCGGATTGCTATTGATGAGCGAGAATCGAGCTAAAGGAGCAGGGCTCAAGCCGTTGGCCTACGTGCGCGATGTGGTGAGCGCCGGCGTGGATCCACGCGTTATGGGCATCGGTCCCGCTCCTGCTATTCGCGGTTTGTTGGAGCGGTCTGGTCTGACCTTAGATGCGATTGGACGGATCGAACTCAACGAGGCTTTTGCAGCACAGAGCTTGGCCGTTGGACGTGAGCTAGGTTTGGACTGGCAGCGGGTCAATGTGAATGGAGGTGCCATTGCGATGGGTCATGCCGTTGGCGCCAGTGGGGCTCGGGTCGCCACTACGCTACTGCACGAGATGAGCCGCAGCGGTGAGCAGTTCGGCATAGCGGCCCTCTGTATAGGGGGAGGAATGGGAATTGCAGCTTTGTTCGAGCGATGTGTCTAAATGCCCGGCGGGCAGAGCACGGCGCGTCTCGTTCATCTGCTGACGGCACCGGCCTGCCCACCGAGCTATTGTGTGCTAAGCGGCTGGAACGATGCGTTCTTCTTCGGGTGAGAGGAACGCGTCGATTTCTTCAGATTCCCGTTCGTCTCGCTCGAGAATCTGAAGATTGCGGACTTGAATATCGATCTTTGAA
>JAYOKQ010000056.1:0-27485 GCA_038119905.1 Gemmatimonadota bacterium
CCTACGCGCTTATCAATGGACCAACGGGAGCCAGCATAGACAACTCAGGCCTGCTGACGTGGATGCCTACCCAACAGCAGGTGGGTGTACAAAGCTTCGTGCTCGCCGTTTCAGATCGCGACAGCGCCACGGTAACCCAAGAATTTTCCGTTCGGGTAGACGCCTTCGACGATTTCCCCGTGATTGCTGCAACTCCCGATACCATCGCAACAGAAGACAGTATCTATTCGTTCGATCTACAGGCGAGCGACGAAGAAGGCGGTCCTATTGAGTATGCGCTTTTTCAGCGACCTAGCGGCATGACGATTGACAGCACCGGCGTGCTGACATGGACACCCACAGCGCAGGATGTCGGCTCCTATAGTGTAGAAGCTAGAGCGACTGATCCGGCAGGCCAGACGACAACGCTCTCCTACACGCTCAGCGTAAGGGCAGTCAACGACGCGCCCCTTATCAATCGTCAGGCGCCTGCCAACCCTTCGGTATACAACCCAGAGCGAGATGCGATTTCATTCTACGTTTCGGCAAGCGACGAAGAGGGCGATCCGCTCAGCTTCTCCTGGCTGATAAACGGCACGCTGCGTGCAGAAGCCAAAGACAGCACCCTCTCGTATAGTCCTGCGACGGTGCGCGTCGATACAGTCGTTGCACGCGTCAGCGACGCGGATACGACGACTGAGTTTACCTGGTACGTCGACAGTCGCAGCATTCCGCGACTGACATTGGACAACTCCGACGGCGACTTTGGCTATGTTGCTATCGGCGATACGGCGCAGGTAGAAATTGCCCTGTCCAACGAGGGCGAAGTAGCCCTGCAAATCAGCTCGCTCCAGGTCGACGATCTGCGCTTTGCTGCCACCTTCGGATCGGTTTCGTTAGACCCAGGTCAGTCGACTACGCTCACTTTGCGCTACACGCCCAACGCGCGCGGCACAAACGCCGATACGATTCGCTTTGCCAGCAACGATCCGGACAATGCAACGATCCGAGTGCCCGTCTCGGGCACGGGAACCGTCGCCACCAACCTGAGCCTGGATCTCGATACGCGTGCGGGTGACCAGTCGGTAGAAACGGCATCCGTGCGCCCCGATGACTCTCTGCGCGTGGCCCTGTACGCACGGCGCGCATCCGCTCTACAAACCTACCAAATTCAGCTAAATTTCAACCCAGAGATACTGCACTTTGTCCAGTTCGCACCCGATGGAGATGACGAGACGAATCTGCTGCGCTCAGAGGGTATCTCGTCGACTTATTCAGCCCAGTTGGCAGCCAACGAGACCGTGACTCTCAACGGATCGATCGCAACCATCGGCATCACGGGTGACGGCCTGCTCGGCATCGCCGTTTTCGCGATTGACAGCGAAGCCGACCCGGGTTCTACGACGATCACCGTCGATCAAGCTATTCTCAACAGTCACGGCGAGAGCCAATCCGACACGCTGCGCTCCCTTCCAACGATAACCCTAGATATTTTGCCGGCTCTGCTTGGGGATTTCGATCTGGACCGCGACGTCGACTTCGACGATTTCTTCATCTTTGCGGACAGCTTCGGGCAGACCGACTTTAATCCGATAACCGACCTCAACGGAGACCGCGCCGTAACATTCGACGATTTCTTTATCTTCAGCGACAACTTCGGCACATCGGTTGCGGGTAAACAAGCCTTCCATCCTGCGCACGTCCAAGCAGGCGATCTGCTCCTCAACATAGAGCATGCAACGCCAGAAGAGTTGATTGTAACGCCACGCTGGCAGGGCAAAGACGCGATGCGAGGATACGTCCTAAGCCTGTCTTTTGACCCAGCGGTCTTGCGTTTCGAACAGTATGTAGGACGCGCCGAACAGACGCCGCTGCCTTGGATAGTTGAATCCACACCCGGTCGCTTGATTCTGGCAACAGGCTTGGCCAGCGCTCAGCGCGATTTTTCTGGCACTGACCTCGGCAGACTGTATTTCACTCGTATCTCAGGTGAGATGACCAAAATACAGCCGACGATGACCCTGGTGCGCACGACAAATCGCTCGACCATGCCGTCGCTGCCGCCCATTCTCACGGTGGATGCTCTGCCTACGACCTTTGTGCTGTATCCAGCTCACCCCAACCCGTTCAATCCGAGCACATCGATCTCCTTTTATGCACCTAGGGAGAGCGATACCTCGCTGCGCGTGTACGATCTGCTCGGCCGCATCGTCTATACCCTCGTAAGCAAGCGCATAGACGCAGGATACCATACGGTGACCTGGAACGGCACAGACGACGATGGTCGCCCCGTCGGCTCGGGCGTGTATTTGGTCGAAATGCGCGCCCAACAGTGGCGTCAGATACAAAAAATAACGCTGCTGAAGTGAGCTGAGCGGCTGCCTGGGCAGTATTCAGACAGCCGCCATCAGATATTGACATTCCTTCTGATTCATCTATATTTATACCTTTTGTCGTATGGAGAGATCGCTAAGCGATACTACTGATTGTACTTACGAGAGGTTTCAAAATGCCCAAAATCAAGACCCACAAAGCCTCAGCCAAACGCTTCAAGAAGCGCAACTCGGGCAGCATTAAACGCGGCAAGGCCTATGCGACGCACCTTCTGGGCGGTCGTTCGACCAAGCGCAAGCGCAACATGCGCCAGAAGGCCGAAGTCAAGAGTCCCGACATGGACAACGTACGCCGCGCACTGAACTTAAAGTAGCGAGTGCGCCGAGCTGCTCTCGCACTTTTGTAATGGAGACTAATACATGCCTCGTGTAAAACACGCCGTTGCCACCAAGCGGCGCAAAAAGAAGGTTCTCGCCAGAGCCAAAGGGTTCTGGGGGGCGCGTAGCCGCCTCTACCGCACAGCTCAGGAAGCGGTTAATCGCGCCGAGGCCTACGCCTATCGCGATCGTCGCGTGCGCAAGCGCGACTTCCGCCAGCTGTGGATCGCACGTATTAACGCCGCAGCACGTATCAACGGCTTGTCCTACAGCCGCCTTATTCACGGGCTGGACAAAGCTGGCGTTGAGGTCAATCGCAAAGTGCTGGCAGATCTAGCCGTGAGCGATCCATCGGCGTTTTCCGCTATCGCCGAACAGGCCAAAGCACACCTGTAAATCCGCGAGCTGTTATTTAGCTATCGGCACGCACCTAAGCCCCTATAGGCCTAGGTGCGTGTCGCATTATAACCCTTTCCCGCACCATCTGTCGGAGCCCATGCTGGAAGACTTGCAAGAAGTCCAGAAGGCGGCCGTCGAGGATATCCAGCGCGCAGCGGATCTCACCGTTCTGGAAGATCTACGCGTGCGCTATCTCGGCCGCAAGAGCCAACTGCGCAATATAATGGGCCAAATTGGCCAGCTTCCCGCCGACCAGCGACCTCAACTAGGTCAAGCCGCTGGAACGGCTCAGCGCGCCATCCAAGAAGCCCTCGACGCCCGCCAACAATCACTGCAAGAAGCGACCGAAGCTTCTTCCCGTATTGATGTGACGCTCCCGGGACGCATTCCGCGCCGCGGAGCCCTGCACCCACTAGCTCAACTGGTCGATGAACTAAGCGACGTTTTCCGCGGCATGGGATTCGACCTGGCCGAGGGCCCTGAGGCTGAAGACGAGTACCATAATTTTGATGCGCTCAACACCCCAGACGACCATCCAGCTCGCGATTTACACGATACATTTTACCTGCGTGACGGTGGCTTGCTGCGCACCCATACGTCAACGGTGCAAATCCGCGTAATGGAATCCCAGCCGCCGCCCGTGCGCATCGTATCACTCGGCCGCTGCTATCGCAAAGAAACCGTCGACGCAACGCACCATTTCGCCTTTCATCAAATAGAAGGCCTCTACGTCGATCGCAGGGTGTCTTTTGCCGATCTCAAAGGCACAATAGAAGCTATGGGACGCCAGTTGTTAGGCGATACTACCCGCGTGCGCTTCCGCTCACATTTCTTCCCTTTTACAGAGCCCAGCGTCGAATACGACTTTTCCTGCTCTATATGCGACGGAGCCGACGCCCGCTGCAGTATCTGCAAGGGCACAGGCTGGATCGAAATTGCGGGCGCAGGCATGGTCGATCCGGCCGTATTCACCTCGGTCGGCTACGACCCGGAAGAATTCAGCGGATTTGCTTTTGGCATGGGCTTGGAACGCATGGCTATGATCCGCTATGGTATTGATGACGTCCGCCTCTTTCTCGACAACGATCTGCGTTTTACACGCCAGTTTAGCGCGCGACGCTAGCAGGGAAGAGCGATTATGAAGATCACCACAAAATGGCTCTCCGAATACGTCGACTGCGCGTGGGACTGGCAGAAATTGGTCGAACGCTTGACTATGTCGGGCCTTGAATTCGAGGGCGTCGATGAAATGGCCGCACGCTTTGAAGGCGTCGTCGTTGGCCACGTGCTCGAATGCGAACGCCATCCCAACGCCGACCGTCTTTCAGTATGCAAGGTCGATATTGGCGAAGGTATAAACACCATCGTATGCGGAGCCCCCAACGTAGCCGCAGGACAAAAAGTCGCTGTCGCGCTGCCTGGCTGCACCTTGCCCGGAGATTTCACCATTAAAAAGGCGAAAATCCGCGGGGTCGAATCGCTGGGAATGATCTGCGCCGAAGACGAATTGGGCCTTGGCGACAACCACGATGGCATATTGGTGTTAGACGACGGACTGAAACCGGGTCTGCCGTTCGCCGTTGCCGTTGGCTTGGACGACACTGTTCTCGATTTCGAAGTCACTCCCAATCGCCCCGACTGCCTCAGCGTCGTAGGGATTGCCCGTGAAGTCCGCGCACTTACGGGCGCCGAACTGAGGTTGCCAGCGGTCGAAATAAAAGAACAGGGTGCACCCTGCACGGACGATATAGCACTGTCCATCGAGTCATCAGAAGACTGCCCGCGCTACGTAGGACGCGTCATTCGCAACGTAAAAATCGCCCCTTCTCCAGACTGGCTACAGCGTCGCCTGCAGGCCGTTGGCCAACGGCCTATCAACAATGTCGTAGATATTACCAACTACGTGCTCTTGGAGTTAGGTCAACCCCTGCATGCCTTTGACCTGCACAAGCTGGCCGACCGTCGACTCGTGGTGCGCCGCGCGCGCGATGGCGAATCCATCGAAACGCTGGATGGAACCACGCGTCGCCTCGACGCGGAAATGCTCGTCATTGCCGACGGGCAGAAACCAGTGGCTCTTGCAGGCATTATGGGTGGAGCCAACTCGGAAGTCGATGAGCATACGACCGACCTCGTCTTAGAGAGCGCTTATTTCGAGGCAAGCCGCATCCGCCAAGCTCGTGCGCGCCTCGGCCTACATACAGAGGCAGCCGCCCGCTTCGAACGCGGCGCCGACTGGGCGATTTGCCAGCGCGCTAGCGATCGCGCCGCTGCACTGATCGCCCAAGTCACCGGCGGTCAAATCGCCCCAGAAGCTATCGATCTATATCCTACGCCTAAAGAAAACCCAACTATCAGCCTGCGTTTAGACAGAGCTAACCAACTGCTGGCGACAAGCTTCAGCTCAGAAGAGGCCCAACGTATTTTCGAACTATTGGACTGTAATGTCACCGTCGAGAAGGGGCAACTGCAGGTCACGCCCCCTAGCTTCCGCCCGGATCTAGTCCGCGAAGCCGACCTTGTTGAGGAACTCGGCCGCATCTACGGCTACGATCGCATTGCCGGCAGCCAGCAGGCCAACGGCCCCTGGCTAAGTCAACTGAGCCCCGCGCTGCGCTGGCGCGCACGCATTCGTCAGCGCATGGCCGACATCGGCCTAGACGAGATCATGAGTAATACGATTGTTGACGCCACATGGGAGGAACGCATTGATGCGACCGATGTCATCCTCTTGGCCAACCCTCCCACTGAAGCACAGTCGCGGTTGCGCACGCGCCTCCTGCCCAGCCTGCTCGAAGTTGCTAGGCGTAATTTTAATCAGCGCGCACGTTCGCTAGCCCTTTTTGAATTGGGCAAGTGTTTTAGCTCTCCCGCAGCCGGCGCGCAGTTACCTGGCGAGCACTGGCAGTTGGCCGCACTCTTAGCCGGCCCCCTTTCACCCACGACGTGGCAGGGACCGGAAAGAGATGTCGACTTCTATGATCTAAAGGGTCGATTAGAGGCACTGACCGACGGCCTGCCGCTGCAGTTTGAGCCGGTAGACTATCCGGGCTATCGCACTGGACACTGTGCCCGCATCGCCATTGAAGAACAGACAATTGGCTACATAGGACAGGTGGCTCCCGCTCAGTGTAAAGACTTTGATATAGAACCGGCAGTGTATATCTTTGAGCTAGCGTTTGATGCACTGGTCGAACACTGGCAGCAGCGCCACGTCTCGTTTGCGCAGCTGCCCAAGTTTCCCGCGGCCGAACGCGATCTATCCGTCGTAGTCCGAGAAGAAGTCAGCCACAGCGATCTCGCTCAGGCAGTCGGCACTGGCCCGCTTGTGGAGAATGTAGAGTTTTTTGATCTCTATCTGGGAGCGCCCATTGCCGAAGGTCACAAGAGCCTGAGCTTTTCCATACGCCTGCGACATCCCGAGCGCACGCTGAAAGACACGCAGGCCGATGCAGCCATAAACGATATACTACAAAAGCTGCAAAAACAGTTTGGCGCACAGTTGCGCTAGCCTTTTACGTTTTCTCAGGAGCACAAAAAGACATGGCCATGGACAGCAATTTTGAACGGCTTGAACAAGAAGTAAATCGACTCGTGGAAGTATTAAACCGCCTGCGCCAAGAAAATACCGAACTAAAGAGCCGTATCGGCGAACTAGAACAGCAACAGCAGCAGTCTCAGGGCGAGATCAATCGCCTGCAGCAGGTCGAAGGCGAATTTAGAGAAGTCAGCCAGAGCCGCGACGAAGTTAAAGGCCGTATAGAAAGTCTGCTCCAGCGCTTAGATGGTTTAGAAATGTAGGCTGATGGGGCACTTACGCCCCAACCGAGGAGTGTCGCATGTCGCAGACCCAGAGTGCCGTAGTTAATATCTTTGGTAAAAACTATACCCTCTCGACAGAGGGGCACGACGTCGACCATCTGCGTAAGATCGCGGATATGGTCGACACACATATGCGCGAAATAGAGGGAGAAGGACACCGCTCTCCCCTTCAGGTCGCCGTCGTAGCGGCACTCAACCTGATTGACGAACTCTTCGAATTACAGGCCGAATACGAATCTGTGGAGTCCGATATAGAAAACCGGACTTCTCGGTTAACGGCGTCCCTAGGGCGCCTTTTTGAACAGGTGGATGCCGCCATCGACGCCGATGGCTAGGAGGCATCACCCTCTGTGTACACTACATCGGGGGTAACTCTTTTTTACCCATTACTAAGGGAGTCTTTCCGTGGATGAAAACGTCCTCTGGATTGTATTCGTCTTAGTTGCCCTCATCAGTGGCGGGCTCGTCGGGTGGTTTCTATGCGCCCAAGTCCGCCGCAACCGGTTGCGCGATATACAGGCCCAAACGAGCGAAATTACAGAGACGGCAAGGCAAGAGGCCGAAGCAATTAAAAAAACCGCTCTATTAGAAGCCCGAGATGAGTGGCGGCAAGAATACGAACCAATTGAAAAAGATTTAGAGGAGCGCAAGCGCGCGCAGCGTCAGTTGGAAGGCCGTCTGAGTGAGCGCGAACAGCAGCTCAACAGCAAGTTCGACATTCTCGACAGCAAAGAGCAGCGCCTGCTCAAGGCTGAGAAGGCGTTGGAAGATCGCGAGACGGAGCTATCCGCTTCAGAGCACGAAGCCCAAGAGATCGTGCGCCAACAGCGTAAACGCCTAGAGGATCTGGCTGGCCTGACGCAACCCGAAGCTCGGCAAATGCTCATCGGCCAACTGGAACAGAGCGCTCGGCAATTCGCTGCGCGCAAAGTGCGCGAGATCAAAGACCACGCTATCGCCAATGCCAGCTTGGAAGCCAAAGAGATCATCACTCGCGCGATCCAACGCTTTTCAAGTGAGCTCGTCGTCGAAAGCTCCATATCCGTCGTATCGCTTCCCTCGGACGATATGAAGGGGCGCATAATCGGACGCGATGGGCGCAATATCCGCTCTTTTGAGATGATTACTGGCGTAGAAGTAATCGTCGATGACACACCGGGTATGGTCATGCTTTCTGGCTTTGATCCACTCCGACGCGAAGTAGCTAAAGGCACCTTAGAAAAGCTCATACTAGATGGGCGTATCCACCCCGGCCGCATCGAAGAGGTTCACGAAAAAATCCTCCAAGACGTCGAGGAAATGGTGCGTGAATCGGGCTCTAAAGCAGCGTTTGATCTAGGTATACACGATATGGCCGAGCCCCTGCTCGAACTGCTAGGCAAACTCCGCTTTCACACCAGCTATGGTCAAAACCTACTGGCGCATTGTAAAGAAGTCGGACTGCTAGCCGGCATGATGGCCGAAGCACTCGATCTAGATATAACGTTGGCACGCCGTGCCGGCCTCCTTCACGACATCGGCAAGGCACTGGGTTTTGAGCAGGGCAACGATCCCACTCAGTCAGGAGCCGCGCTGGCACGCAAATGCGGTGAGGCCCCCGAGGTCGTCCAAGTTATCGAGACGCACTCGAAGAATTCCCCGTCGCGATCGATTATCGCCGCGCTTGTAGATGCAGCCAACGAAATCTCCGTCAGCCGACCGGGCGCGCGCAAAGACAAGGTCGAAGAGTATACCCAGCGCCTCAACCAGATCGAAGAAATCGCCTCGTCACACGTCGGCGTTCGCCGAGCTTTTGCCCTGCAAAATGGCAAGGAGGTGCGCGTGCTGGTAGACAGCGATGTAGTGGATGACGCGTATGCCGATCAGCTCGCAGACGAGATTGTCGAAAAGTTAGAAGAAGAATTGGACCATCCCGGCCAAATAAAGCTGTCGCTGGTACGCGAAGTGCGAGCTATCCACTACGCTCGCTGATATCATGCGCATTCTCTTTACTGCCGATATTTTCGCTCAAGCCGGCCGGCGCATGGCGTCCATCCACATCCCAGCGCTCTTGCGCGAACGGGAAGTAGATTTAGTGATCGCCAACGGCGAGAACGCCGCCGGTGGATTTGGCCTAACGGATAATCTCGTTGGTAAACTTCACAGCTACGGTGTCGACGTCATCACGAGCGGCAACCACATATGGGATCGCAAAGAATTCGTCCCCCAGTTGGATCGCGGCGACCGGGTGCTGCGCCCCTTCAACTATCCACCCGGCGCGCCCGGGCGCGGCTCTACTATCGTCGAATCGCGCAGCGGCCATAAAGTGGGCGTGCTCTGCCTACAGGGCCGCACTTCCATGCCGAGCACCGACTGCCCCTTCAGATTGGGCAAAGCAGAAGCCGAGCGACTCCGCGAACAGACGCCCATTGTATTTGTCGATTTTCACGCCGAAGCAACGGCCGAGAAAATGGCCTTAGGTTGGTATCTGGATGGGCTAGTCTCGGCTATAATTGGCACGCATACGCACGTGCAAACAGCCGATGAGCGCATCCTACCGCAGGGTACGGCCTACCTAACCGATGCGGGTATGACGGGCCCCCATGATTCGGTGATTGGCGTGCAACCGGACCAGGCTATACGCCGCTTTCTCACGCAGGTTCCAACGCGTTTCAAGCCTTCAGAAGAAGGCGCGCGCTTTTGCGGGGCCCTCGTCGATGTCGACCCGGTTAGCGGCAAGGCGACCCACATCGAACGACTGCAGATAGAAGAAATCCAACCTTGACCCGGCACAGAGTGCGCGGTATTGTGTTTCCCTTATGTCAGAAAACGACTTCCTAACCGATGACATTGGAGAGAGCGGAACGCATCCCTTGAGCGTTTCCGAACTCACCGGGCAAATAAAGTCTACCTTGGAAACGGAGTTCGAGTCGTGCTGGGTAATGGGCGAAATCTCCCACTACACGCACCACGGATCCGGCCATCGCTACTTCACCCTCAAAGACGAACACAGCCAGCTCAGCGCAGTTATGTTCAAGTGGCAGTCTCGCGGTCTCGCCTTTGAACCCGAAGCCGGCATGCAGGTCCTAGTCTACGGACACGTCTCCGTCTACGAACCCCGCGGCACCTACCAATTCTATGCCGCACGTATTCAGCCGGCCGGAGTCGGCGAGTTAGCTCTCGCCTTTGAAAAACTCAAAAGTAGCCTAGCTGCCGAAGGCCTGTTCGACGAGGAACGCAAGCGCCCACTCCCACCCTTTCCACGCCGCGTTGGCGTCGTAACTTCGCCGACGGGAGCTGCCATTCGCGATATCGCCCAAATCATGGAGCGCCGAGCGCCGGGCATCCAAATCATACTCGCTCCGGCACGGGTGCAGGGCTACGGCGCCGCCGAAGAGATTGTTCGCAGTATCGAAAACCTAAATCGCCACGCCGAAGTCGACATCATTATCGTCGGGCGCGGAGGCGGGTCGCCGGAAGACCTCTGGTGTTTTAACGAAGAGAGCGTCGCGCGCGCTATCTACGCCTCATCCATCCCCATCATATCCGCCGTCGGACACGAAGTAGATTATTCCATTTCGGACTATGTAGCCGATTATCGCGCGCCAACGCCTTCAGCAGCAGCTGAAATTGTCGCCCGCGAACACGGACAGTTAAACATGCGAGTCGTCGAGCTACGCCAACGCCTTATCACGTCCATAGAGCGCCATATTGAGCAGCGTAGCGAGGCCCAGCGTCACCTTGATCCGCGGCGCGTCTTGCTGCGCGCGCGCGATCGCATCGAGCAAAATGCCCAATATCTGGACGAACGGCGCAAGGACCTCAGCACGGCGTTTGATTGGTATATTCGCCGCCGCAGCGAATCCTTTAAAAATGCGCTAACTCGACTAGACGACCTCAGTCCGCTGCGCGGTTTAGCGCGCGGTTTTTCCCTAGTCGAAAAAACCGCCAGCGGCGAACTCATCAAACGCGCAGACCAACTGCGTCCGGGCGACACCATCAACGTGCGCTTCCAAAGCGGACATGCTACCTGTAGCGTGGAGGATATTAAACATGAGTGAATCAGCATCCTTTGAAGAGGCGCTAGCGCAGTTAGAAAAGAGCGTCGAACAACTCGAGACAGGCGACCTCAAATTAGAAGAAGCACTAGCCACATTTGAGCGCGGAATAGCGGCATCGCGCGCCTGCGGTCAGTGGTTAGACCAAGCCCGCAAACGAGTGCAGGTGCTCATTTCCGAAGGAGAGGACGAGTTTCGCTTAGACTTTCTCGACGAGGAAGAGGACGCTTAGAACGCTCTCATGTTGACCAGGCTTTTCATACGCGATTTTGCTCTCATAGAAGAAGCTGAAATCGAATTTGGTGACGGCCTCAATGTGATTACCGGAGAGACCGGCGCCGGAAAATCGATCCTCCTCGGTGCGCTGTATTCTATCCTCGGAGGACCAACGAGTGCGGAACTCGTTCGCGAGGGAGCAGAGCGCTGCATAGTCGAGGGCCTAATGGAATTCGACGCACAGAGCGATATACTAAAGCGCCTGCGCCAAATCGACATCGAATGCGAAGATGGCCAGCTTTTTTTGCGACGCGAGATTCTCAGCAACGGCCGCTCCCGTGCCTATGTAAATGGCAGTGGCAGTCAAGTAAAAACCCTGCGTCAGATCGGTAGCCTACTAGTCGATTTACACGGACAACACGAACACCAGTCACTGCTCGACCCCCAGTTACACATACGCTACCTAGATGCCTTTGGCGGCCTTGAAGGCCAGACCCGCGAAGTAGCTCAATCTTGGCGCACGCTGCGCGCGAGCCAGCAGGCGTTAGAACAATTACAGGCGCACCGACAAAAGCTGCTAGCCGACGAGGAACTGCGTGCCTTTCAGCTGGCAGAGATACGCGACGTGGCCCCTCAGTCGGACGAGGAAGAAGCGCTGGAAGCCGAACTACAAATCTTGGACAATGCGCACAGCTTGCTGCAGTTTGGCGAGGAGATACACGAACTGCTCTACCAGCGAGACGGCTCGGTTTACGAGCAGCTTGGACAGGTTCGGCGGCGACTCGACCGCCTAGCGGAGATCGACCCCTCCCAGAGCAAACGGGCCGCATCGTTAGAGGAAATTATTTATTTAGTCGAGGACTTAGCCGACGCTATGCGCCAGTATGGACGGACGCTTGAAACCGATCCGGCCCGCACCGAACAGGTCCGCGAGCGACTTGAAGCGCTGCGTTCGCTCAAGCGTAAATACGGACCTAGTCTGGCGGCGGTGCTAGCGCACGGCGAAGAGTTGGAGCGCAGCGAAAACCAGGCGGCTATGCTCGACGAGCAAATTCGCCAGTCCGAGATCCAGGCTAAAACGGGGGAGCACCAGTTTGGCGAGGCCTGCAATCGACTGTCCGCAGCTCGACAAAATGCCGCCATTGAGCTGGAGACAGCCATCGTTGACAGTTTAAAAGACCTCGGCATAGAGCACGGAAAATTCGCAGTTCAGCTGACGATCCGCGAAGAGCCAGATGGCGCGATAGAACGCCAAGGCCAACGCCTATACGCTGGCGAGCGCGGCGCAGAACAGGTTTCGTTTCATATAAGCACGAATTTGGGCGGCGAACTACGCCCCCTTGCCCGCGTGGCCTCAGGAGGCGAGATATCGCGTATCATGCTGGCCATCAAAGAGGCCATCGCCGAGCGCGACTTGATTTCTGTATTGGTTTTCGACGAGGTCGACACCGGTATTTCTGGTCGTATCGCCGCTGCCGTAGGTCGCAAGCTCCAGGCATTAGCCGCATCTCATCAAACCATCGTAATAACGCATTTACCGCAAATTGCAAGCCTGGCCAATCATCACTTTTCCGTGCGCAAAGACAAAGTTGGCACCCGCACAACCACGCGTGTTCAGGCCCTAGACAAAGAAGGGCGCACCGAAGAGGTTGCCTATCTATTGGCCGGTGAGACCGTGTCCGAAACAGCGCGCCAGCACGCGCGCGAACTTATCGAATAAACATGCTGGCCAATATTCTCAGCCTATCGCGCATATTGCTCGCCGCGCCTCTCTTATACAGCCTGCGACGCGGTGATGAAATGACGCTAACCACGGTCAGCCTGCTCTTTGTCGCAGCCGCCACCGATCTAGGCGATGGATTTGCCGCACGGCGATTGGCGCAGGTATCGCGCGTTGGAAAAATGCTCGATCCCATCTCCGACAAGATATTTCTCGCCGCTCTGCTAGGCGGTCTCGTAGTCTGGGGAGATTTTCCGGCTTGGCTCTTGGCCATCCTGCTCGTCCGCGACTTAGGCATCGTCGTAGCCGGACTGTTCTTGCTGCGTTCGCGTGGTCTCGTTATTGCAGCCAACCGTTGGGGTAAGTCGACGACGGCCTGCATGGGCTTCACGACCCTCAGCTTTGTGCTGAGTGCACCAACTATACTATGTGACCTACTAACCGCGTGCTCAGCGGCCTTTGTGCTCATCTCGAGTATCAGCTATGCGCGTGCATTGCGCGGCGTTATCAGCGGCAGCGATGCAGTAGATATCTACTGAGTCAAACAAAAAAGGCGATGCCGTTTTCGGCACCGCCAGTTGCTTAGAACCAAGCCGCGTAGAGACTACTGCACTTCTAAAGAAACATCCTCTAGCGTGGCTAAACGCTCCTCTGCATAGGTACTGTAGCGCTGTTCGAGGCCAAATTTTTCCAAAAATTGGCGCCATATTTCCGCTTCTGCTTCACTCCGCTCCTCCGCTTGATAGATCATCGCTAGGTTGATATAGGGCTCGGCAAAATCACCGCGAATTGCGATGGCTTTGCGCAGCAATTCAACAGCTTGTTCTCCTCGATCCTGCGCCTTGTACACCTGTCCCAAATTGTTGTACGCCTCGACGAACGTGCTGTCTGCAGCAATGGCTCGCTCATAGGCTTGGGCAGCTCGTTCGAGTTCATTTAGACGTTTGTATATAAATCCGATATTGTTGTGCACGGGCGCATTGTTCGGATCGTACGCAACAACGCGCTCATAGGAACGAACGGCCTCCTCTAACCGGCTCTCTTCGTAGTACATCTGAGCCAACTCCAGATGAGCCTCGGGGAATTCGGCATAGCCTTCCACGCTGCGCTCAAATGCCGCACGCGCTGAATCTTTAAAACCGTGTTCGGCAAATAGCTGACCTAACTGGTACTCGAGCATCGGCGTATTGGGACGCTGTTCCAATGCCTGGCGCAGTTGTCCAACCTGCTCCTGAAAGCGCGCCCGTACGGGATCGACTTCACTCTCGTCAGAAGTGCAGGAAACGGCTACACAGGCCAGTGCGCACAGCGCAAATCTCATAGGGTCTCCCCTGCGTCTTTGCGCCAGAAAACGCGCATCGCATAACGCCATCCATACATCGCAAAGGTATCTCTGCGCATAAATGGGCGTTCAAACCCACGCGCCGTTATTAGCGTCTTATATCCTTTGAGAACGCGGAACGGAACAACGGCGTCCTTGGGCTGCACCAGACCCATCATACAGCCAAACTGAATGGGGATGGGTTCGCGCAATATATGACGATTGATACCCTTGCGCTCGGGAACAACCATTTGGCTTTCGCCGATCACTTCGACCAGTTCACCCGATTCCTCGATTTTTACCATAATCAGCTTGATCGGATCGAGCGATTCGGCAAAGTATTCCCAGGCAAATACCTCACCCCCCTGAGCGTCGCGGGGAAAGGTGAACTGCCGGTCGATAATAACGAGCCCGTGGTGGTTACTCGTCGTATCGGCCTGCGTTAAATCGCGCACTCCTACCGTGTCAATGCGAACCGCATCGTCAGCAAATAGCGCATCCCACATAGGATCGCTTGGCGGAGTAGCATCCCCACCGCAGCCGAGTAGACAGGCACAGACAAAACACCCTATTAGCGTATGCTTGTTCACGATGGTCCCTCGCCTATGTGATCGCGCTCCCAATTGCGCCAAAAACGCTTGAAGACGCGGCGCACTTCAGGCGTACCGACCGCACCATTGCGCAGATAGCCCGGTCCACTTGCCGCACGCCGACGCGCCGGTCGCGGATCTCTATGCGCTAGTCGCAGCGATCTATTCACTCAATTGCTCTGAATTAAACGGCGCCAGTACTCGTACGCACTTGCCATAATCCGCCGGCGCGCATGGCTGCGGATCATGGCTACAACCTTGCGCTGTAGCGCAGATCTCATATCGAAATTAGGCATCACTCATTCCTTGCGGATCAGAGTCCGAAACCAAAGTAGTACCGCCAAGCATCGATCTTGCCCAAGCTGTCTGCAACGCGATCCCGGTTGAGCGGATGAGCGGCTTGAAAATAGGCCACCATCGGGATGCGATAAAATGTGAACAGCTGCATGCGCAGTTCACCCCCGACATCGGTCAAAAACTTGTCTTTGTTGAACTTTACCTCAGACAGATCGCGGAAGTTGCCCACGGCACCCGCTTCTGCAAACACCTCGGCATAGAGTTTAGAAAAGCTGAAGTTGAGAAAGCGGAGGTTCAGACGTTTAAACACGGGGAAGCCGTAGCTGACCTTTCCATAGACTAGCTTGGAACCCGATCGAGTAAAATAGGGGTACCCGCTGAGAAAATTCTGTCCGCCGATGTAGTAGCGCAGCGGCCAGTAGAAACGCCCTTCAAAAAAACCACCATCTTCTACAAAGCTCGGCTTGAGAACGATGTTGCGATAGGCGGCGACGGCTTCGAGCGACAGCACGTTATCGAAAGGCAGCGGTATGCGCTCATTGTAGGCGCCGACGTATTCGTTGACGCGAAAGCGACGCGGTACGCGCACAAACTGATCGCGCGGCATCCCATCAGTGGAAATCGGCTGCGCGAGCGAATCGGCGACCGTCGGCATGGCATAGCGATAGACCAGCGATAGCGCTCGCCCCGTTGGATTAAACGCGTTGTCGGCCGTTGGATAGGCTAGCCTGTAGTTCCAGCCCAAACTCAGGGTATGCGCGCTGTAGAAATCAACTTCGTTGTAGAACTTCATGGGATCATCTGGATTGACGATCGTCGTGTCCTGCCCCAAAAGAGCCGGATCAACCTGCCCCGATATATCGACGCCATCCTGCACTAGGAACACCTGAGTCTGACTGCGAAACTGACGCAGCGTCCAGCTCTCGGCGTAGTTGCGAAACATGTACATCGCGTTGAACTGCTGGCGCCGAGTCAGCGGCATATCGACGCCAACGGCAATCTGATTCATCACCGTCTTGAACAGGTCTTGGCGGCTGTTGCCCTGATAGACGTACTGCTCCACGTTGGGCAACAGCAAACTCGTCGTTGAATCGACGGGAATCGGGTAGATATTGCTAGCTGCCAGCGTATCGGCCGCCAGGCTGCTGGTCTTGATCAAGTTGTCAATTTCACGACGGCGACCAGCCACATAGAAAGACGGATTAAAGGTGCGGTTGTTGCCGACCTGAGGCTCTAGGCTGCGCTGATAGAAAAAGCCCAGATCCGTGTTGAGATCCGTCGCATCGCGCATGTTCTTACCGGCGATTCCCCACGCAGTGACCTGCTGTCCGCCCAGCATATCACTGCTGGAAAACTGCAGCCCGGCGCTGGCCTGGTTGAGCCCAAAGGTGTTGCCGACAAACGTCGGGCCTACCTGAAGAATGGGTATGTAGCGCAGCACGCTGCGGCCGCCGTAGCGCCCCATCTTAAACTGCTCAGAGAGCTTGGGACCATCGTAGATTGAGCGGTAGTCGCGCAGCGCCAGTTCCTCGACGTGGGATGCACGCGCAAAATCACCCATGTTAAAGCGATACAAATCGTAGTTATTGGAGTGATACGAGCTGTATACGACCTGACCATCGGCCGAAACGGTTGGAGCAAACGCACCGCCGACTACGTTGGTCAACTGCTCGACCTGGCCGCTTTCCATATCGTAGCGGTAGATGTTGAAAATACCCGTCTGATCGGACGAGAAGACAAAACCACTGCCATCGGGCAGCCAGTAGGGATCGCGCTCATCGGACGGTGAATTGACCAGAGCGCGAAAGCCGGAGCTATCGGGATGAGCGAAGGCGACGCTGTCGGGAAAGACGTCGACCGCCTCCTCGAGGTCCTCTTCGCTATCCTCCCCATCAAGCGCCAATTCATCCTTTTGGTTATCCGTAGTACGCGCGCGCTCAAATGCCTTGGGCCGCGGTGGGCTGTCGGCACGCATAATCGCAATATCGCGATCCTCTCCGCGGAAAACGCTAAAAATCAGCCACTCGCCATCGGGTGAAAAACGCGGACCGTGATACTGCGTCGCGTCGTTGTTATTGGTCAGATATACGCGGCCGGTTCCGTCGCTGTTGATGATGGCTAAATTGTTCGTCCCGTCTTCGTTATGCACATAGGCAATGCGCTTACCGTCGGGTGAAAAAGCCGGATCCTTGGCGCGAAGGTTGGCGCTAATCCGCCGCTCTTCATCGCGCTCCAAGTCGTAAATATACAGATCGTTGTAGCCGCCCTTAGCCCGCGCGTACACGATGTGCTTGCCATCCGGCGACCAGTCGGTACGCGAATCGATGTATTCTTTCGATTTGTAGCTCTTGCCCGTCTCGAAGTCGTGAATCTTGAGAAAGGGGATGGCAAAATCCATTTTGTCGCTGCTGATATAGGCCAGCTTTTTGCCGTCCGGAGCATAGCGGGCGTGATACTCAATTATTCCGCGGTTGAGATCGCTCAGCTCTTCGCCTTCAAAATATCCCCCGCTGCGAATCTCGTTTTGCAGGCGCCCGTAGCTCTCGCTGAGATAGGCAATCCAGTCCTCGTAGAACTGATCCGCCGTGACGCCAAGCACCCGCTCAATTGCCGGATCAAAACTCATCGACCCGACGTGATGGGTCAGGGCATCCACCTTCTCAGCGCCGTACTGATCCTCGATGTAGATCAACATGGCGTAGCCCTGATTGTAAATCAGTTCGCCGTAGTACTTGCCCGAGCGGTTGAGAACCGAGCCCATCTCTTCCCACGACAGCAGGTCGTCTTCCAACACGGCCATGCGCAGGAGCATATCGCGGTGAGAATCCCATCTGTCATAGCCAAATTTACGCGCACCGTACTGGGCAATACCTTCAGACCATGCACGCGGCACGTTCATGTGATAGAGGGGAAATTGAAACGATATATCGGGATTTGAATCAAAGCGAGAGACAGAAATCAGGGCGAATTGAAAGGGCCACTTCTTGCGCGCCATATTGAGCGTGATGATGTGGTTTAGTTCGTGCGTAACCACATTTTTAATCCAGTCGTGACTGCCGCGCAGTTCCATGTCTAGATTGGTCGCCCAGATCGCCATCGTATTGCTGTAATAGTCGGCCCAACCATTGCCCAACTGGTCCGAGGTATCGAGTACGAGAACGTGAATCGTGCGGAAGTCATCGTAGTAGTTATAGGCTGATGCCAGCGTGGGAAATACTTCTTCGGCCGTCTCCGCAACGCGCCGCGCCGTGCCTTCCGAACCAGGCATGAAATGGACGCGAAAATGCTCCGTAACCAGCGTCTGCATCTGCGCTTGGCTCGTCCCAGCAAAACAAAGCAGCATTAGGGCCACCAGCCCAATGCGAGAGAAATAGCTCGTTTTAAACAAGAAAATTACCTTTCGCTAAACGCGATCAGCGACCGGCACTCGTTCCGCACTCGCGAATGCGCCGACCGCTGATATCACCCTGTAAAAATACTTGTGGGCATAGGCCCTGTCAAAGGCTAACACCCATTGAAACAGCTAGATAGGCATCATTCTTCTCGGGCGTACTGCCGCAGATCTCCCGCGTAGTGCAACCCCAGAAATTCACGAGCCCGAGCGACATTACAGGTCGCTTCCGCCTCGGGTGTGCCGACAATATGCAGCACTTCAAATACCAAGTCGGGATGCTCTGCCGCAAGGCGACAGGCTTCGGCCAAATCGTGGCGGCAAACCCATCCATTGCGCAGCGGCGACCCCTCCGCACCCAACGTTTCGCGCCCCCGCCCCAGTCCAATGCGGCTGTCGACGATGTAGTCGGGACGCAGCACGGCAATCGACATGCCGAACGCATCGTGATACTGTCGACACATCTCTTCTTGCAATCGTTTGCACACAGCGTAGAGAGATCCATCCGGTCGACGCACGTCGGCCTCAAAAAAGAGGCCTTGAGGATGCACGGTCTGACAGGAGCCCACGTGGACCACGCGCGCTATCTGCCGGCGACGCGATGCCTCGAGCACGTTCCACAGTCCCTTGAGATTGATGGTGAACGGCTTTTCGTCGTCCACGCCATAGCCTCCCGGCGTTCGCGTCGCATATACGGCGGCATGTACGACCGCATCAACGCCTTCTACCGCCGCATCAACCTGCCCAAAATCGCGTATGTCGCCGTGATATGTCTCGCCTGCCCAGGCACCGTCTACATCTTCCCAACTCCGCCACGCCTCGGGGCCAAAATCGATCGCGCGCACGTCGTGATGGGTCTGCATATTGGCGATAATAGCTCGCCCAAGCCATCCTGCTGCGCCAAAAACTGCAACTTTCATAAACGCCTCGCCTCCATTATCATTAGGCACACCCATTACGAGAGGATATACCGTGCAATACACCATACGCAAAGCCGCCGATGTACCAGCGCCCAGCGCCGATTGGTCGGCTCCCGTCTGGCAGACGGCTGAAACCCTGCGCGTTACGCACTTCCCGTGGGAAGATTCCGGTCACCGACCCGACGTACAGGCGCGCGTTCTCTACGACGATCAAGCGCTCCATGTTCATTTTCGCGTCGAAGACCAATATGTCCGCGCCGTAGCCGAACGCTTTCAAGACAGCGTCTGTTTAGACAGCTGCGTAGAGTTTTTCGTATCGCCGCTGCCCGATTCGGAAGCCTACTTCAACTTTGAGGTCAACTGCGGCGGAACCATGCTGTTGCACCGCTGCCCATCGGCCTCCGAACGAGCAGCTGGACGCACGACCGAAAACGTCCGCGACGACGAAGGGGCGACCATCCAGATAGCACACTCGCTGCCCAAGATCGTCGAGCCAGAAATCGCCGAAAAGACGACCTGGACGTTGGAATATCGCGTGCCGTTCGCTCTGTTTTCCAGCTATTTTGACTGCCCCGTCCCAAGCCAAGGCGACCAGTGGCGCGCCAATTTCTACAAGTGCGGCGACGCCACCTCACACCCGCACTGGGGTTCGTGGGCTCCCGTCGGCACGGAGCGTCCCAACTTTCATCAACCGACCTATTTTCAACCCATTCTATTCGACTGATAGGCGCACAGCACTAGCGCAGGTACGCCGATTCAACCTTGGCAAAGGCCGCAGCAATATCGCGCACCTCGCGCTCGGAAAACTGCTCGTGTATCGACAGCATGAAGTGGCTCTCAGCCGCGGCCACAGCCCCCGGACAGGGAAAGGTCGCCGCGCGATCACCCGCATACTCGGGCAGCCCCCAGGGATAATCGCTCCCGGGAAAAACACAGCGTTCGCGAAACCACTGTGCTTCCGATGGGATATGCCGATAGGATGCGCCAACGGGAATGCCCTCAGCAGCGACGGCCCGGGCAAAGGTGTCTTTGTCCACCGTTAGCTTGTCCACATCGACGAAAAAGCGCATAAACCAGTAGACGGCCCCCTCTCCACCAGCCTCTCGTCCCGGCCGCACCGCGCGCAGATCACCGATGGCTTCGCGGATTTCCCGCGCGACGGCGCGACGGCGTTCGATAATATGGGGCAGGCGCTGCAGCTGGACGCGTCCCACGGCGGCTGCCAAATCGCTGCCGTTCAGATTCAGTCCTGCCCGCGTATTAGAAGAAGCATCGAGGTTAAATGGCTTGCCGCGATCGGCAAACCGCTTGGCCTCCCACAGCAGCTGTTCGTCGCGCGAAAATACGACGCCGCCCTGAGGCCCCGTAGCGTGGTGCTTGCCGCTCATCGTCGAAAACGCGGCGATGTCACCCAGCGTGCCGACCGGCCGCCCCTTATACAGAGCACCATGTGCCTGCGCACAGTCTTCAACTACTGGAATGCCGCGCGTCCGGGCTAGCTCGAGCACGGGATCCATATCCACCGGTTCGCCGGCGATATGCGCCACGACGATGGCGCGCGTGTGCGGCGTTAAGACCGCTTTGATCTGCTCGGCACTCGTATTAAACGTGCCCTCATCGGCGTCGGCGACCACCGGCACCTGACACAGCAGAGCCACCGGCATCACACCGCCCGGATCGGTGATGGGCGGCACGACAATCTCACCTGCAACGGGCAAACGCAAAGCGCCTAGCGCAGCGTAGAGGGCAGAGGTGCCGGAGTTGACTAAATCGGCGAAGCCTCCTCCCATAAACTCGGCAAACTCCCGCTCATAGGCCTGCTCCTCAGCGCCGTTATAACCGATCGCTTGACCGCTGTGGAGTGCCGTATCAAAAAGCGACATAGCGGCAGCCCGCTCCGCTTCACCAAACAAGCGGCGCGCTGGAAAAGCCTCCTGTCGAACTTTCTCACCTCCGTCTATCGCTAACATACGCATCCCTTTCGCACATTCGCCCCAGGCATTTGCCGTTGGTAAGGTGTGACACTCCTCATATATTAGGTAAACTCAATTTGTCAAACCAACCCGAAATACTATGGATACCATTCTCCCGCTAGCTCCATTCGTCCTTTGCCCCCTCTTTATCACGGCTCTTTGCGTTGTCCCCATCAGGCGACTGGCATGGGCCTTTAATCTGGTCGACCATCCAACGGCAGCTGCGCACAAGTCCCACGTGACTCCGACGCCGTACGGGGGGGCCTTGGCCATGGCGCTTGGGCTCAGCGTCAGCCTCTTTATCTGCGTTCCTCTCCTCATCGCTGAACTGCCCTCGTTTTCATTCTCTAGCAATGCAACGTGGGCGCTCTCGGCGGCCTGGTTGAGCAGTGAATTTGCGCGCCAAGCCCCCCAATTGACTGGATTTCTCGGCTGCGGCATGGGACTCTTTCTCATCGGTTTTATCGACGATTGGCGCAGCCTGCCTGCGCTGCCGCGCTTTTTGGGGCAGCTGGCGTTCATTGCCCTATTGGTCTATGCGCAGCCATCGTTTCAGCTGCGCCTAATACCCGATGCCCCGCTGATCAACGCCGCGCTCAGCGTAGTGTGGATCGGCGCTATGAGCAATGCGTTTAACTTTCTCGACAATATGGACGGCCTATCCGCCGGCATCGGCGCCATATGCCTCCTCTTTCTCGGCTTTGCTGCGCTGTTGGCCGGCGAACCGGGCATCGCCGTACTCTGCCTGGTCAGCTTTGGCACCTGCTGCGGTTTTCTGCTCTTCAACCTACCGCCCGCGAGCATTTTTATGGGCGACGCCGGCGGTTTATTTCTCGGCTATGCCGTCAGCGCACTGGCAGCGAGCCTGAGTCAGACCTACGCCGAAACACACCTGCAGCCGAGCCTGCAATGGGCTCCCCTCCTGTTAGTAGCCGTTCCGCTATACGATTTTCTCAGCGTCAATTTTCTGCGCATTAAGAGCGGACGTCCACCCTGGGTAGGCGACAAAAACCACATCAGCCATCGTCTGGTCCGCCTCGGCACATCTCGGCGTGGCGCCGTTTTGTGGATCTATCTGGCGACGGCCATCAGCGGACTGCCATCGCTCATCAGCACACAGCCGACGGGCGAAACGATCTGGCTGTGGTGCACACCCATCGGGCTTTGCCTCCTCGCGCTGTTAGACGCCTACGTCTATCGCCCCATCGAAGACGCGTGACCGATTCCGCGCGTTTGGGAGGAGGTTATGCCACGGCCAAACTCAACCCACGGCCCACCGCTGACGCCCTGCGCGCCGCGGCTCTCCCCGGATCGCCGCACGCGCGTCTAATCGTGTTGGCCGGCCCACCGGGCGTCGGCAAGAGCTGCCTAGCGCAGGCGCTCATTGAACTCATCCCCGAATCGCTCCTCATCGACAAGGACCACACAGCCGGGGGGTTTGTCCTGGAGGCAGCAGTCCTCCGCGGCGACGACGCGGATCGCGCCTATGCGGCAGAGCACTACTGGGAAAAGCTACGCCCCATCGAATACGCCGGCCCTCTGCGCCAGGCATGCATCAATCTAGTGGGCCGACGCAGCGTTATACTCGTCGGCGGCTGGGGCCCCGAACTGGGGGTGGCCGCGCTATGGACGGATTTGCAGGAACGCCTTTCCCCTTCTCGACTGTGCGTGCTTCACCTTGATCCTCCTCCGCTCGATACGTGGTGCACCCGTCTCAGTGCGCGCGGTTCGCGCTGCGACCGCCCCTACGTCGAACAGCTGGCGCGTCATATCGGTCAGCTGCCCGTGTGGCACCAGGCCAAACGAATCGCTGCTGAGGGATCGATAGAAACCGTCGTGCAACGAGCCTTAAATGCGCTCAACGAGGCTCCAGAGGCCTAATATTCCTTGACATTTATACCCATCGCGCTGTTCTTCTACCAGCACGATGTCCATTCTGCACAGCGCCTCCGGCTACTTTCTCCTTCTCTTTATCGCCTGGCTGAGCGGCCAGCGCTCACAGCGCCTTCCCTGGAAGACCGTCGCAGTGGCGTCTCTGTTGCAGATTGTCCTTGCAGGGTTTCTCCTGCAGCCCGTGCTGCGCACTCCCCTATTTTCAGCGGCCAATAGCCTGACCCAGCTCCTGCAGACCACAGCGCTCAAGGCCAATGAATCGCTGCTGTTTGGCGGCGTTGCCAACCCGTCCTTTACCCAACAATTTGGCCCTGTTATTGCGCTACAAATCGCTGCGATTCTCATTTTCGTCGCGGCTCTTTCGCGCATGCTCTACCACTATCGCATTTTGCCCTGGATCATCGCCCATCTCAGCCGTCTTATGCAGCGTATACTCGGCATCAGCTCTGCCGAAAGCGTTGGCATTGCCGGTAACGTATTTCTCGGCATGACCGAAGCGCCTCTGCTCATTCGGCCCTATGTGGCGCGTATGACGGAGAGCGAGCTGTTCTGCCTGATGACCGGTGGGATGGCAACCATAGCCGGCACCGTTATGGTCATTTACGCCTCCATGCTCAGCTCGACGCATCCCGATATAGCCGGACATCTATTCGTCGCCTCGCTGATTAGCGCACCGGCGGCCATCGTCGTCGCCAAGCTCATGATCCCTGAGAGTGAAACGCCCGAGACCTCAACCGAGCACATTGAACTGCCAAACGACGATACGCTTAACGGGCTCGATGCGGCAGCGCGCGGCGCGAGTGAAGGCGCATACCTAGTTATCAATGTGATCGCCATGCTCATCGCATTTATCGGCTTGGTCGCCCTGGCCAATCACGCCCTCGGCGCCGTAGACGGTTTGGTCAATGGGGACGCGGCGGGCAGTTGGAGCTTGGAAGCGGCCTGCGGTTGGATCCTGCGACCGCTGGTGTGGCTCATGGGTATCTCTTGGGCTGAGACCGAAGCTGTAGCGCGCCTCATGGGCCTGAAGACCATACTCAACGAATTTGTCGCCTACGTGCAATTGGCGAGCCTGATGAACGGCGCGACGCCCCTGAGCGAACGCAGTTTTATCATTGCCACCTACGCTCTGTGCGGCTTTGCCAACTTTGGCTCAGTTGCCATTATGATCGGTGGAATTGGCGGCATAGCGCCTGAACGGCGCGGCGATCTGGCTCGCCTCGGACTTCGATCGCTCATCGGTGGCACCCTAGCGACAATGCTCACCGGCGCCGTTATTGGACTCTATACGGCCTAAATAAAAATGGATCCCTCAGCCGCTTAGAGGCGTCTTTTATAGGAAACCACAACGCGAAGACCGCACTTCGCATAGATAGACGAGAATCATGGCAAAAGATAGAAAACCGACGTACCGCTCACAGTTCGATGGTCACCGACGCCTAGCTGCAGCCGTTATCCTGCAGGCCATTAAAGACGTATCCTCTGGACCGACTAACCAAGACCGCGAAAACGCCTCCGAGTTTCTCGAGAGCGATATGTGGCCTTTTTCCGACGTGCTAGACCTGCCCATGGACGGACAGGGGCTGCGCGACTATCTGCAAAATATGGATGAGATCTCTTCGGAGATTAGCCACTAAAAAATCCTGCGCTCTCTATAGACCTTGTGCTATTTTCAGCAGAGCGTATACTTTCGGCGTAGTGCGGTGCAGGCGGTGCACCCGATACACCAAGCAGTGCTTCCATAGGATCGACTTGCCGGCTGGCAGGTTGCCCTCCGGTTCGATCCATCCCATAGGTGCCTCCCCTACCTCAAGCAAACAAAGGACACGCCATGGTCCTCAAGCGCTTCGGGTTTTTCCTAGGCATTCTATCGCTGGTCTGGATTTTTACTCAGGTTGGCTACAGCCTCGTCATGCGCTAGCGCGCCCCATTTCCGCTCAACGCCTAACCGCTTCAGCGCAGCGCGCTGTTCTGCTGTCAGCGGAGCGGCGGGAGGACGCGCATCGCCGCATTCTATGCCTAAACGCAACGTCAGTGCCGCCTTGGCCAAGGCGTGGTAGGTTCCTCCGCAAGCGAGCAGATCGTCGACGAATTGCCACGCGGCTTCTTGCGCCTTCTCGGCTTGGGCGAGCTGACCTGCCGCATGTGCCTCCCATATACCCAACCAAAGTTCGGGGGCCACGTTGAGCGGACCGTCCACACAGCCGGCGGCACCAATCGTCAACGCCGGCAGCATGAGGCGACAATTCCCCGTAAAACAGGCCAAACCCATCTGTGCAAACGTGCGGATATGCATCTGGTCCGTAGCTGAGTGCTTTAAACCAACGACCCAAGGCACGCCTTCTTGAATCTTTTCCATTAACGCCGGCGTGATTTCTACGCGCGTTGCAGAGGGCAGGTTATAGACAAAGAGCGGCAGGCCAGCCGCCTCGCCCACGGCGCGATAGTGATCGACAATCTCTTCGTCCGTGCGGCGGTAAAAAAAGGGCGGCACGCAGCAGATCGCCTCCACTCCCACCGCTGCAGCATGGCGAGCAAGCGCCACGGCACGTTCGGTAGTCGGCGCCCCCACGTGCATGATATTGTCCACCCGTCCTGCGTTCTGATCGGCAACAATTTCGGCGATGCGACGATTTTCCTCGTCGCTGAGCAAAATGCTCTCGCCCGTGCCGCCTGCTACCCAAAATCCGTGCACACCGGCCGTTACGTTCGACTCAAACACGGCCCGCAGCGCCTCTTCGCAGAGGGCTCCCTCGCGCGTCATTGGCGTGATCAGCGCCGGCACGACGCCGCTGAAATTGCCTCTGTTCATATCGCTGTTCTCCCCGACCTTTGGTGTTTCACCAATCGCGCGTGTAGCCCGCCGTCCAGCCACCGTCGACGGTCAGGACCGCGCCATTGACATAGCTCGACTCAGGCGCGACTAAAAAGAGCACGGCCGCAGCAATTTCCTCGACTCGACCGGGACGCCCCAGCGGGATGTGTGAGAGCAGGCTCTGTGCGTTTTCGCTATAGGATCCGTCGGGGCCGTAAAAGAGTTTTTCCGTGCCACGCGTGAGCGTCGAGCCCGGCGCGACGGCATTGACGAGAACGCCCTGTGGACCCAGTTCCAACGCCATCGAACGCGTCAGATTAATCACGCCAGCTTTAGCCGCGACAAAGGCAGACTGCAGACGCAGCGGCACCAATCCAGCAATCGAACTAATATTCACGACACGTCCACCGCCGCTGTTTAACAGAGCCGGTACAGCAGCTCGGCTAACGGCAAATACGCCCTTTAAATCAACTTCGACGATGCGGTCCCACTGCTCGACGTCAAACTCGTGAACTGGCACGCGCCCACCGCTGGTGTTGATGCCGGCATTGTTCACTAGTATATGCAGGCCGCCGTATTCGCCGCAGATCTCATCTACGACCGAACACATCCCCGCTACGTCAACCACGTCTTCCTCCCACGCCCTTCCACCAATTTCTCGTGCCGCTTCTTCGGCAGCCGGACCGTCTATATCGACGATACAAACGCGCGCTCCATTGTCGGCCAACTGCTGCACGATTGCACGCCCAATGCCTTGGGCACCGCCGGTAACCAGCGCCACCTTTCCATCGAGATCGACTTTCATTTCGTCCTCCTTTACGCCGGATCTTCTGCCCAAGAGCAGACCTCGGCAATACAACCTAGTGGTTGTATCAGCAAATTAGTCGAGCGATTCGAGTCCCCCATCGACCAGACGACGATAGTAGCAACCAGACCGCGCCCGGCCATCCTGCTTTGTATGGCAGGCCCCCTCACCGCGCGGCCGCACGAGGTAGAGCAGCGAGTTCTGTTCGCAGTTAACGCGAATTTCTACGATCTCAAGCGAATCACCCGAAGTCGCACCTTTTACCCACAGTTCGTTGCGCGAAGTGCTCCAAAATGCGGCCACACCATGCTCTATAGCATAGCTGAGGGCCTCTTGGTTGGCATAGGCAACAATGAGAATTTCTAAACTATCGGCGTCTTGCACAGCAACCGGGACCAATGCCTGCCCACAGGCGGCGACCTTTGACAGTTTGTCAAAGTCCAGCGCCAGCACGGCGCCCTCTTCCAACTCTTGATGACTCAATTCCATACACCCTACCTCATTCCCTGTATTCGCTATAAAAACGGATCAATAACAACAAAAAACCCGAGGCGCAGACGCTCCCGGGATCCCGTACTATTCGGCATGCGCAGCGC
>JAYOKQ010000057.1:0-26897 GCA_038119905.1 Gemmatimonadota bacterium
AAAACCCGAGGCGCAGACGCTCCCGGGATCCCGTACTATTCGGCATGCGCAGCGCGCATACAAGCGCCTTGGCCGCGCCAATAGTAGACCGCCACACCCAGCCTGTCAAACGCGCCATCACTGGACATCGGAGGTCAAAAACACCGAATTTTAGCGACAAACGACGCGTTATAGAAAGACCCAACGGTCAAAAAGAGCAGCCTGCCCTCGATAGCGCTCTGTCTCGTCTACTAAATTCCAAACGACGGCGCACTCGATGCGAAAACGCCGCCCGCTCGCCGATATGCGTACGCCGGCATAATCATCTATGTATCCTTGGGAGTAGACCGTCTCCAGCAGGCGCGAGCGCTCGCGACGATCGGGCATCTCAGCCGACTTTCGCGAAGGCAGGCGTACGAACGCATCCCACTCGAGTTCGAAAAGCTGCAGCGCCGTTCTATTGCCGTAATTGAAGATAGGATCGACTTCTACGCCGTGTGAGACGAGGGCAAAATCAGCGGTAAAAAGCGCTTCTGCTAACGAGATTCCGCCCTGTGTAGACAGAGGCACGTCGCTTTTGAGCCAGCGGCGATAGCTAGACAACAGCAGCTCGACGTGGTCGAATAAGTAGCCGTTTTCCGCTACGGGCTGCGCTACAGGATGCGCATTCATCGCACGCTACTCCATCCTCTGCTTACTCACCCAACGACCAAGCGGCTTCCTTGATGACTTCGGAAAGAGCGGGGTGGGCGTGCACCGTGCGCGCAATATCTTCGACGCTGGCCGAAAATTCCAAGGCGAGCACGCCCTCAGCGATCAGGCTGGAAGCCTGCGCACCGAGGATGTGTAAGCCGAGGAGACGGTCTGTTTTCGCATCGGCAACAATTTTAACAAGACCGTCGATCTCACCCATGGAGTGAGCGCGCGCGTTGGCGCGGAACTGGTACTTGCCAATGGCCACTTCGCGCTCTTCGGCTCTGGCCGCCTCTTCGGTCAGCCCAACGCTGGCCAACTCCGGATGGGTATAGACCACGCCGGGTATAGCGTTGGCGTTAACCGCACCGGCCTTGCCGGCCATACGCTCGACAGCCGCGATTCCTTCAGCTTCGGCCTTGTGCGCCAACATAGGACCGGGAACGAGATCGCCCACAGCCCATATCCCCGGCACCGTAGTCTGCCAATGTTGGTCGATGCGCACGCGGCCGCGCTCGTCTAGCTCGACGCCGGCTGCTTCTAGCCCCAGCCCCGCAGTGAAGGGACGGCGCCCAACGGCCACCAAGACCACATCGCATTCAATTGCGTCCGATTCGCCCTGCGACTCAAGCTCCAGCTGAACGACTTTCTTTTTTACAGAGAAGCCCTTGGCACCGGTCTGCAGGCGGAAGTCCAGCCCCTGCCGCTTGAGCAAACGCTGTAGCTGACCGGCCATCTCGACGTCCATACCGGGTAAAATGTGATCCATAAACTCGACGACCGTCACCTCTGTTCCCAAACGACTCCACACTGACCCCATCTCGAGGCCGATGGCACCGGCTCCGATAACGGCCATGCGCTTGGGAACCTCCGACAGCGAGAGCGCTTCCGTCGAGGAAATGATGTGTTTGCCGTCAAAGGGCAGGGCGGACAATTCGGCCGGCGCGCTGCCGGTAGCCAACAGAATATGCTCGGCCTGCAGTTCCCGCGTCCCTTCGGCGCCCTCCACAGCGACGCGTCCGCCACCCAGCAGCGTGCCCGTGCCCGTGAACGAAGTAACGCCGTGCGCTTTAAACAGCGACTCAATGCCTTTGGTCATCGTCGAGACGACTTTTTCTTTGCGCTCCATCATCGCCGACAGATCGAGTTCGACGCCGCCCAGAACAATGCCGTGCGCGCCGAGTCCCGCCTTGGCCCGATGGTAAAGCTCGCTCGATTCAAGCAGGGCCTTGCTGGGAATACAGCCGACGTTGAGACAGGTTCCCCCCAGCGCCGCCTTGTCGATACAGGCGACTTTCATACCGAGCGCACTGGCCCGTGCCGATGCGACGTAGCCGCTCGGTCCGGCACCGATAACAATTAGATCAAATCGCGTTTCACTCACTGCGACATCCCCCTTACACTTCTAGCATCAAACGCGCCGGATCTTCGACGAGCTCCTTTAGGCGCACCAAGAATTTCACCGACTGTTGACCGTCGATAATGCGGTGATCATAGGAGAGCGCCACATACATCATGGGTCGAATTACCACCTGTCCATCAACAGCTACCGGCCGCTGCTGTATGGCGTGCATGCCCAGAATGCCGCTCTGCGGTGCGTTGATAATCGGCGTGGACAGCAGCGAACCAAACACACCGCCGTTGGTAATGGTAAACGTGCCGCCGCTCAGTTCGTCCATAGCCAGTTTGTTGTCGCGCGCACCCAGCGCCAAGCGCTTGATTTCACTCTCGATTTGCGCCATTGACATCTGCTCGGCGCTGCGCAGCACGGGCACGACCAATCCGCGCTCGGTGCTAACGGCAATCCCCAAATGAACGCGGTCGTTATAGACGACGTCCGTTCCATCTATCTGGGCGTTGACGGCGGGAAACTCGCGCAGAGCAAGCACCGCAGCGCGCGAGAAAAAGGACATAAAACCAAGCGATATTCCGTGCACTTCAGCAAAGCGCTCTTTGTAGCGAGCGCGCAGCTCCATAACGGCACTCATATCGATCTCGTTAAAAGTCGTCAGCATCGCCGCATTGTGCTGCGCGGCTACCAGATGCTGGGCAATCCGCTGCCGCAGGCGACTCATCGGCTCGCGGCGCTGCCCGTCGCCATCGCTAAGCGCAGCAGGACTCGGCGAACGCGGCACGGGCGCCGGCTCCGGGGCTGGTGATGGAGTCGCAGGTGGCGCGGACGCCGGCGGCGAGGCGACCGGTGCATTCTGCGCGTCAATAAAGGCGCGGATGTCTTCTTTCGTGATAAGGCCGTTCTTACCCGTCCCCTCAACGGCCGCTACATCGACCCCGTTTTCCTCGGCCAAGCGCCGGGCCGCCGGACTCAGCGCCTTGTCATCTTCAGCTGCGGGTGTCTCTTCCGGCGCGGGTACCGGCGTAGGCGGTGCATCCTCACTTTCAGCAGCCGGCTTGGCCCCTGCTTCTATCTGAGCGATCACCGCGCCAATCCCCAAGGTAGCGTCAATCTCGGCGCCGTGCTTCAGCAAGCCAGCGGCCGGTGCCGGAAGATCGACATTGGCCTTGTCTGTTTCCAAAACGCAGATGGCCTCGTCTCGTTCTACAAACTCACCATCGGCCTTGAGCCACTCGATGAGTATGACCTCGCTGACCGATTCACCCATCGTAGGTATTTCTACATCGACTGCCATTCCCTTTTATCTCCTGTGCATGAACCCGTTCTATACCTGACCGCCGGCGCGCTCTCGATCGAGCGCACCTTCGCGCCGCACCGTGGCCAACACCACCTCGTTGGCCTGCACGTCCAGCGCTCCATCAACAATCTCTCGCTGCTCGTTGAGATGCACGTGATGCGAACCCGTAGCGGGACTAGCCGCCTCGTCGCGACCGACGTAGCTCAGCTCGTAGCGATCGGGCATCACCTCTTCTATAAAGGGGCGCACAAAGCTCCAGGCCCCCATATTCTTGGCCTCTTCCTGGACCCAGAATACCTGTTCGGCATTCGCGTAACGGCTCAGCAATTCGCTGACTTCTGCCGAGGGAAACGGATAGAGTTCCTCGACGCGAACCAGAGCAATCTCGCTCGAGTTCTTCTCAACCTTGCGCCGCCCGTCCAGCAGGTCGTAGTACACTTTACCGCTGCATAAGACGACGCGTCGCACCGCTTCGGGAGCTGCAATATCCACGTCGTCAATCACGCTGTGGAAGCCTCCTTCAACCAGTTCACTCAGCGGCGACACGCACAGCTTGTGCCGCAGCAAACTCTTCGGGGTCATCAGCACCAGCGGCTTGCGGAAGTTGCGCAGCATCTGGCGGCGTAGAATGTGGAAAAACTGAGCCGGTGTCGTAGGATAGGCCACCTGCATATTGCTCTTGGCACACAGCTGCAAAAAGCGCTCTAGGCGGGCGCTCGAATGCTCGGGTCCCATACCCTCCGAACCGTGCGGCAGCAGCAGCACGAGCCCGCACATCCGCTGCCATTTAGCTTCCGCGCTGCTGATAAACTGATCGATGATCATCTGCGCGCCGTTGACGAAGTCCCCGAACTGCGCTTCCCATAGCACTAGTCGACGCGGATCGGCCGAACTGATGCCGTATTCAAAGCCGAGTACGGCCAGCTCCGACAGCATCGTGTTCAGCACGACAAAATCAGCCTGATCTTCGGTCATATTGGCTAGGGGCACGTGGACCTGCCCTGTTTTAACATCGTGCCAAGCGGCGTGCCGATGGGCAAACGTACCGCGCTGACTGTCTTGGCCCGCTAGGCGTACCGGGATGCCGTCGATGACGAGCGAACCGAAGGCCAGCATCTCCGCACATCCCCAGTCGAGCAATTCGGCGCCGGCGGCCATCTTGCGACGCGCATCGACGATGCGCTGCACCGTTCGATGCAGAGAAAATCCCTCCGGGGCGCGCGTAGCCAGTTCGGCAATGCGCTGCAGCTTCTTCCCCTCGACAGCAGTATGGGCGCTGCGATCCTCCGTCGCCCAGCTCAACCCCTGCCAAACGCCGCCAAACGAAGCCGTGCGTGGAGCAACCTGCAGCCGCTTGGCAATTTCCTGGGCATCGTCTAGACGATCGCGCACTCGGTGGCGGAGGTCATCGACTTGATCTTGGGCCATGCGCTGCCCCTCTACTAGCTCCGAAGTGTACAGGTTGAGCGTCGAGGGATGTTGGGCAATTTGCTGGTACATCAGCGGTTGAGTCAGCGTCGGGTCGTCTGCCTCGTTGTGGCCGTGGCGGCGATAGCACCACAGGTCGATAATGACATCGACCTTAAAGCGCTGGCGAAACTCCATCGCCACGCGGGCGACCTGAACGACGGCTTCCGGATCGTCGGCATTTACGTGAAAGACCGGTGCTTGAATCTGTTTGGCCACGTCAGTCGGATAGGGCGTAAAACGCGTCTCGTTGGGCGTCGCCGTATAACCGAGCTGGTTGTTGATTATGACGTGGATTGTACCGCCCGTGCCATAGCCATCCAACTCCGACAGGTTGAGCGTCTCGGCAACGATGCCCTGGCCCGTAAAGGCCGCCTCACCGTGCACCAGCACGGGCACCACGCGGGTTCCTTCGTCGTCGCGCAGATAGGCCTGCTTGGCGTAGACAATACCCTCAATAACCGGATCGACCAGTTCCAAATGACTTGGATTATAGCTCAGCGACAGGTGGACTTTGCGACCGGCTCCCGTCACGTGGTCGTACGAATAGCCCATGTGATACTTTACGTCGCCCTCCGTATCGCCGCGCCCGGCGTCGGCCGCGCCCTCGAACTCGCTGAGAATATGCTCGTAGGGTTTGTGCAGCAGGTGCGCCAGCACGTTGAGGCGGCCGCGATGCGCCATGCCGATGACGACTTCATCCACCCCCTGAGAGGCCCCGCTTTCAACCAGCGTATCCAGAAGCGGTAAGAGCGATTCGCCGCCTTCGAGGGAAAAGCGCTTTTGCCCGATATAGCGCGTGTGCAGAAACTGCTCAAACTCCTCGGCTTCTACCAGACGCGACAGCAGGTGGCGCACCTCTTCTTCGGAAAAACTGTGGCGGTTGAGACAGGGCTCAATGCGCTCCTGCAGCCAGGCGCGCTGCTCCTTGTCGGGAATATCCATGTATTCGACGCCGATGTTCCCACAGTACGTGTCTTTGAGCCTGCTAATGAGCCCCTTTAATGAACCGTTGGTCTCGCCGAGAAAGCCGCCTTTCCCCACGCCTTTTTCCAGATCCTCGTCGCTCAGGCCAAACTCGGACAACTCCAACAGGGGAATGCTCTCGCGGTTGTGACCCAGTGGGTCGAGTTTGGCAATAAAATGGCCTAGCGTGCGATACGCCTGCACAAGGGCGAAAACCCCTCTGTCCGTGCGCTGTCTGTGACGTCGCTCCGGGACATCTGCGGACGATGCGTCGGCGCCTTGATCTCCCTGGGTGGCCTCGTCCTCTGCTCCTTCGGAGCGCAGAAATCCCAATTCGAATCCCTTGAAAAAAGCGCGCCACTCCCCGTCGAGCGATGCGGGATCGCGCAGGTATTGCTGGTAGAGTCCATCGACGAATTCGGCGTTTTCGCTGTGCGAGTCGAATTGCGACATAATTATTCCTTTTTCGCCCTGTCTATTCGCTGTAAAAAGTATCCTTTGAAATATAGCCCTTAGGTCATGTAAGTAAAGGATTTTCAACCGCTAATAGCCCCTATTTACATCGCTTATACAAGGCATTGTCATTTTTAATCAAACCGCTATTGAGTACGATGCCATCCCCCCTAAATTACCTCTTTACGCGCCGGGTAGACGGCCCGGTCCAACTCGCCTCATTTTTGCAACGGATCGAATTATGCTGCTCGTATTCAGCGGTGAAACCGCCCTGTCAGACTTCCGCCGACAGCCCTTGCTCGACCGGTGTCGCCAACTATGGCCTCAGCTGAGCGATCTGACGGCCAACTACCTGCTTATGGCCCATCTCAAGCGACCGCTCAGCGCAGACGAACAGAACCAGCTGCAGCAGATTTTGGGCGCCGGAGCTTTGGCCCCACCCCGCCAGACCAACCAACTCTTTGTCTGCCCGCGTGCCGGCACTATTTCGCCCTGGTCTAGCAAAGCCACTGATATCCTGCGCAACTGCGGCTTTGATGCCGTGGCGCGGGTCGAGCGCGGCACGGCATACACGTTTGATAGCGCTACGCCGCCCACCGCTGAGCAGTGGGCACAGATTGGACCGCTCTTGCACGACCGCATGACGGAAGCACCGGTCGACGACCTCGAGACGCTCTTTGCGCGCATTGAGCCGCAGCCACTGGTCTACATCCCCGTGCAGGCCGAGGGCCGAGCGGCGCTCGAACGCGCCAATAGGGAAATGGGCTTGGCGCTGGCCGACGACGAAGTCGACTACTTTTTGCAGACCTACCTCAGCGCACAGCGCGATCCGACCGACGTAGAGCTGATGATGTTCTCCGTCGTCAACTCCGAACACTGCCGGCACAAGATCTTCAACGCCGAGTGGATTATCGACGGCGCGTCAGAGCAGCACTCGCTCTTTGACATGATTCGCAATACGCACGCCGTGCAGCCGCGCGGTACGGTGAAGGCGTATTCGGACAATAGCGGCATTCTCCAGGGCTTCTGCGTGCCCGTATTTCGCCCCGACAGCAGCGCGCAGCATCGCTATACCTATCGCAACGAACAGACGCACGTGCTCATCAAAGTCGAGACGCACAATCACCCAACTGCCATATCTCCCTATCCGGGGGCCTCGACGGGCGTCGGCGGCGAGATTCGCGATGAAGGAGCCGCCGGCACGGGCGGCGTTTCTCAGGCCGGCCTGTGCGCATTTTTCACCTCGCATTTGCGACTGCCCGACTACGCCCAACCGTGGGAGGGCAACTACGCCGAGTTTCCCACCCGCCTAGCCACGCCGCTGCAGATCATGACGGAGGGCCCCATCGGCGGAGCGGCCTTTGGCAACGAGTTTGGCCGACCCAATATTCTCGGTCTGTTCCGCACCTGCGAGACGGAAGCACAGGGCCGCTATCGCGGCTATCACAAACCCATTATGGTCGCCGGTGGCGTCGGTATGATCGACGACCTGCACGTCGAAAAAAAGCAGCCGCAAACCGGCGATTACGTCATCCAGCTCGGCGGTCCAGCTATGCTGATCGGTCTGGGCGGTGGCGCGGCCTCGAGCATGGATACCGGCTCGAACCAAGAGGATCTCGATTTTGCCTCCGTGCAGCGCGACAACCCAGAAATGGAGCGGCGCTGCCAGGAGCTGATCAGTCGCTGCATTGGGCTGGGTGCAGACAACCCCATTGTCAGCATTCACGACGTTGGAGCCGGTGGACTGTCCAATGCCTGCCCCGAACTGGTAGAAGACGTGGGTGCACGCTTTCAACTACGCGCGATCCACAACGACGATCCGTCGATGAGTCCGATGCAAATCTGGTGCAACGAGGCGCAAGAACGCTACGTGCTGGTCGTCGGCCGCGATCAGCTCGACAGCTTCCGCGCTATGGCCGAACGCGAGCGCTGCCTCTATGCCGTAATCGGCGAGGTCTCGGGAGACCGCAAGCTGACGCTGAGCGACGAACTGCTGGGTGAAGATCCAATTCCCGAAATCGACCTCGACGTATTTCTCGGCAAGCCACCGCGCATGCTACGCGACGTCGAGCGACTGGCGCAGATACACCCCCCACTCGACCTAGCCGACGTATCAATCGACGAGGCCGCAGCGCGCGTGCTGCGCTTTCCCGCCGTAGCCGCCAAGAACTTCCTTATAACGATTGCCGACCGCACAGTGACCGGCCTCATCGTCCGCGACCAGTTCGTCGGCCCCTATCAGGTCCCGGTGGCCGACGTCGCGCTAACGGCCCACTCATTCCAGGGCTATACGGGATCGGCCATGGCCATGGGTGAACGCACGCCGGTTGCCCTTATCGACGCACCGGCCTCGGGCCGACTCGCCGTGGCCGAAGCCATTACCAACATCGCCGCGGCCCATATCGGCGAGATTGAACACATCAAGCTATCGGGCAACTGGATGTGTGCCTGTGGCGAAGAGGGCGAAGACGCCAACCTATTCGACACCGTGCAGAGCGTCGGCATCGAGTTCTGCCCCGAGTTAGGCGTATCTATCCCCGTGGGCAAAGACAGCCTGTCGATGCGCGCCGTGTGGCAGGACAGCCAGGGATCCGACCAGAAAATTGTCGCGCCGCTCAGCCTAGTCGTCTCCGCATTTGCCCCTGTGGCTGACGCTCGGCGCCACGCCACGCCGCAGCTGTGCAACGACGCGGATACCGCGCTGCTGCTAATCGACTTAGGGCACGGAAAAAATCGACTCGGCGCCTCGAGCCTTGCGCAGACCTACGAACAGATCGGACCGGATGCCCCCGACGTGGACGCCGGCGACCTGCGCAGGCTCTTTGACGCGGTGCAGCGCATGCACGCCGAAAACTTGATTCTCGCCTATCACGACCGCTCCGACGGCGGTCTGTTCGCCACCATTGCCGAAATGGCGTTTGCCGGTCGCTGCGGCGTCGATCTGGACATATCGTCACTGGGCGACGACGCGCTGGCCGCGCTCTTTAGCGAAGAAATAGGCGTTGTCATACAGCACCGCACAGCCGACACTCCGGCACTCGACGCTGTATTAGCCGCATACGATCTATCTCCGCTCGCCCACCGCATCGGCCGAATCAACGCCGACCGCGAACTGGCCATTTACGACGAAGGCCAGGTGCTCTATCGCGCCCCCGTGCTCGAACTGCATTCCATGTGGAGCGAGTTGACCTACCGCATGCAGGCCCTGCGCGACAATCCCGAGTGTGCGCGCGAAGAATTTGATGCTATTGGCGATGGAGCTGATCCCGGCTTTCGCTTCCACCAGACCTACGATCCGTCATCGGCACCGAGTCTGCGTTCGGCGACGCCGCTTGTGGCCCGACCGCGCGTGGCCGTCCTGCGCGAACAGGGCATCAACGGCCAAGTAGAAATGGCCGCGGCATTTGATGCGGCCGGCTTCGAGGCGGTCGACGTGACGATGACCGACCTCATAGAAGCGCGCACAAACCTCCGTTCGTTCCACGGCCTGGTAGCCTGCGGTGGCTTTAGCTACGGCGACGTGCTCGGCGCCGGCGCCGGCTGGGCGCGCTCCATCTTGTTCAACGAGGGGCTGCGCGAACAGTTCGCCGCATTTTTTGCCGACGTCAACACGTTCTCCCTCGGTGTGTGCAACGGCTGTCAAATGCTATCGCATCTCAAGGAGCTCATACCGGGCACCGACCACTGGCCGCGCTTTTTGCGCAACCGCTCTGAGCAATTTGAAGCGCGCGTGTGCACCGTCGAAGTAATGAACAGCGCATCGGTCCTCCTACGCAATATGCAGGGTTCGCGCCTGCCCATTGCCGTAGCCCACGGCGAAGGACGAGCCGCCTTTGCCGACGGTGCGCTAGACGCACTGCGCGCCAACGAGCAGCTGGCGCTGCGCTACGTCGACAACTACGGGCAGCCCAGTAGTCGCTATCCTACCAATCCCAACGGGTCTCCCGAAGGCATCACCGGCCTGTGTTCAGCCGACGGGCGAGCCACCATTATGATGCCCCATCCCGAGCGCGTATATCGCTCGATCCAACTGTCCCATCGCCCAGCCGACTGGCAGCAAGAGGAAGGCCCGTGGCTCAGGCTGTTTCAAAATGCCTTCGCCTTTATCAGCTAAGGCCTGCGGCACATCGCTACAGGGGGATGGTTTGGCGTTCTTGACGCTAAAACCATCCCTGCTGAAACTATACCGCGACGCTCATTCAATCCCACCACAGGAGCTACCATGACTACTGCTATTCGCTGGGGCATACTCGGCACAGGCAGCATAGCCAAGCAGTTTGCACGCGGCCTGAGCGATACGCCCGACGCCGTATTACAGGCCGTTGGTTCGCGCACCCAGGAGAGTGCCGATGTCTTTGGCGATGCCTTTTCCGTTCCCACGCGTCATGCTTCCTACGAAGCGCTGGCCAACGATCCAGACGTGGATGCGATCTACGTTTCGACGCCCCATCCGTTTCACAAAGACAACAGCATTCTCTGTATAGAGGCTGGTAAAGCGGTGCTGTGCGAAAAACCCTTTACGATCAATGCCGGTGAGGCCGAGGCCGTCGTACAGGTAGCACGCGAGCGCGGCGTCTTTCTCATGGAAGCCATGTGGAGTCGTTTTTTCCCGGCTATGCAACAGGTAAAAAAATGGCTACAAGAAGACGCGATCGGCGAAGTGCGGTTGGTCTGCGCCGACTTTGGTTTTCGCGCCGGCGTCAACCCCGAAGGAAGACTCTTCAATCCCGCACTGGGCGGCGGCGCCCTGCTCGACGTCGGCATCTATGTAACGTCCTTTGCCTCGTTCGTGCTCGGACCACATCCCACGCGCATTGAGAGCATGGCGCATATCGGCGAGACCGGCGTCGACGAGCAAAATGCCCTGATACTCGGCTACGAAAACGGTGCTATGGCCCTGCTAACTAGCGCCGTGCGCACCTCGACGCCGCACGAGGCGACCATCATCGGCACCGAGGGCACCATCCGCATCCCGGCGCATTTCTGGAAGGCGGGCAAGGCGTCGCTTAAAGCCGGCGACCGCGAAGAAGAGGTCGAATTCGATACGCAGGGCAACGGCTATAATTACGAAGCGGCCGAAGTGGGACGCTGCCTGCGCGAGGGCCTGCTCGAAAGCCCGACAATGCCCCTTGATGAAACCGTCGCCCTGATGAACATACTCGATGCCGTGCGCGCCGAGTGGGGCCTTACCTACCCAATGGAGCAATAGCATGGAATACGGATCAATCGCAGGAGTTAACAAGAAGATTTCGCGCTTGGTGCAGGGCTGCATCATGCTGCACCGCAACAAGCTCGAAGAAGGCTACGCCCTGCTCGACGCGGCTTTTGCCGCCGGCATTACCGCCTACGACTCAGCGCACCTTTACGGCGGCGGCGAAGTCGACCGCGTGCTCGGCCTGTGGATGGAAGAGCGCGGCAACCGCGAGGACGTTGTTCTCATCGGCAAGGGAGCGCACCTAAACGGCGACCGCAATCGGGTCACGCCCTACGACATCGCTTCTGATATGGCCGATTCGCTGGCGCGTCTGCGCAGCGACTACATCGACATTTACCTGCTGCACCGCGACGATCCAAGCGTGCCCGTTGGGCCTATAGTCGAAGCACTCAACGAACACCACGCAGCGGGCCGCATCCGCATATTCGGCGGATCGAACTGGTCGCCCGAACGCCTTGAAGAGGCCAACGAATACGCCGACAAGCATGGCCTAGTCCCCTTTGCCGTATCCAGCCCCAACTTCAGCCTCGCCGAGCAGTTTGAAGAGCCGTGGACCGACTGCCTGTCGATCTCGGGGGCGTCCCAGGAAACCGCCCGCCAGTGGTATGCCGACCAGCAGATGCCGCTCTTTACGTGGTCGAGCGTGGCGCGCGGCTTCTTCTCCGGCAAAATAACCAGCGCCAACGCCGAAGAGGTCCGCGACCAATTCGACGGATCAATGCCCAAGTCCTACTACTACCCAGAGAATTTTAAGCGCCTCGATCGCGCTTGGGAACTAGCGGAGGAAAAGGGTCTGTCCGTGCCGCAAATCGCCCTGTCGTACGTGCTCAGTTTCCCGCTCGACATCTACGCACTCGTCGGCAGCATGAACGGCGACGAAATCGCCTCCAACCTGCAGGCGCTGCAAACGCGCCTAACAGAAGAAGAAATGGCCTGGCTCGACCTGCGCAGCGAAACGCACTAGTATAGCAGACCGCACTCGATAAAGAGAGGGCCCCGCTACCTGCGTAGCGGGGCCCTTTGCCATTCGAACTGCTTTCGTTGGCCTAAGGCGCCTGTGCTTGGCAAAAAGACCACGCCTGCCGATGCCATGCGCCGATCGCCTCCCGCGTTGCTCTATCGGTATCCCACGACCAGCGCACAGTATCCTCTGCGGCCGCATAAACGACAGACGACGTTCTATTGCCGCGTCCATCGGTGGTCTGCTGCAGCGCGCCACTAGCCAACAGTCCATCGCGCAGTTGGAACACCTGCGCTCGGTCGACACTCCGCTCCCACAGCAGTGAATCCCTGCGTCCAATGCGCTGCCGAGCCTGCACCCTGCCGTCAGCATGCAGGTGGTATATCGTATACAAGCCGGCCACGCCGCCGCCCTTAGCCACTTCAAGTACAAACGCATCGCCCTCGATCGATGGAGGCAAACTGCTCGAGTCGTCCGGTGCCGAGGCACACCCCCAGCACAGAAGGGCCAGAATTAATGCGGCCATGCCGTTGCGTTTTATCATCGACGCATACATCGTTAGCAAACTCCTCAAACTAGGTATTGCTGTAAGGGTGCAATAGATACGTTGCCATCCATACTCTTATGAATTCGACCGCCCATACCGGCGCTAGCGCAGCACGCGTTTGGCCGCCTCTTGGCAAATAATCTCCGCAATATCTCTGCAGTCCTCTTCGCTAAACGTAAGGGGAATGCGCATATCGCACGTCGTTGCGAGCGCGTCGAGCGTTTGAGGCAGCGTAGGTAGATTCTCTAGGTATTGCCAGCTGTCGTAGCGACTGGTAAACGCAACGGGCTCTTCCGCACCAAACCATTTCAACTCGACGCCGCGCGCTAGACAGTCAGATACAAAGAGCGGAATGTCAGCCACCGGAAACCCGTCGGCGTGAAACTGGATGGACGAGCCCACGTACGATTCGTGCACAGGCCGATCGACCACGCGCACACCCGCGCCTTGGCGCAGTGCCTCTTCCACGATCCGATAGCGTCGATTCCAACGATCAATGCGCTCGTCAAGCTGCGGCAACTGGGCCCGCAGCATCGCCGCGCGCACGTTGTCGAGCCGAGCCGAGCAGTTCGGCGTATCTAGCTTGATCTCCTCAAATACGTCCAGTGCCGGGGCCGCACCGTGCCGTTCGTACAGCATATACGAGCCAGACAGAACAATGGCCCGTGCGGCGATCTGAGGCACATCAGTGGTAACGAGGCCGCCCTCACCCGAGTTCAGGTGCTTGTAGGTTTGCGTGGAAAAGCACGCCACCGCACCAAAATTACCGGACTTACGCCCCTTCCACGCAGCGCCCATCGTGTGCGCACAGTCCTCTATGAGCACAATACCGTGCTCTTCGCAGAGGCTGCGCACGGCATCCATATCACCGATATGCCCTCGCATATGAGAAAGCAGCATATACCGAGCGCCGCTTACCTGCGCCTTGGCGCGCAGATCGTCGATATCCGTCCGCCAGTCATGGCCGATCTCCACGAATACGGGCACGGCACCCACCGCATGCATCGCTCCAGGTACCGGCGCCAGCGTATAGGCATTGGCCAGCACTCGGTCGCCAGGACGGATCCCTGCCGCACGCAGGGCAATCTGGATTGCCTGTCCTCCAGACGTCACGGCAAGGCAGTAGCGCGCGCCCTGATATTGAGCGTATTCAGCTTCTAACAAAGCGGTCTCACTCGTTTCGCCGGCCCCCGTATTGTATCGGTGCAAACGGCCCGACCGCATTATCTCTACGGCTCGATCTATCCCGGCTTGCGGAATAGCCTCCTGCTGCGTAAACGATTTCTCGAACCGCTTCACGGCTGATCCTCATAGCGGCCCTGTTGGGCGACTTCAAACGGCCAATCGCGATCGGGAAAATATGACCGCAGGCGCCAGTCGCAGGCCCTGGCGTGCCCCTCCATGCCCTCGGCGCGCGAGATGCGCGAGCCCACCGCGCTGAATACCTCGTTAGCCGATGCATCGAGTTCCTGATAGGTCTGGATCTTCAAGAATTTGTGCACGCTGAGACCACCGGTATAGCGCCCGGCGCGCTTGGTCGGCAGAATGTGATTGGTCCCAGCACATTTGTCTCCGTGCGTAACGGTGCTGCCCTCACCCAGAAACAGCGACCCGTAATTCGAGAGCCGGTCCTTCCACCAGTCGAGGTCACCGGCCATGACCTGCAGATGCTCTGGAGCATAGCGGTCGCTCAAGGCAACCACTTCTTCTCGATCCGCACAGAGCACGATCTCGCCGCAATTTTGCCACGCATCCATGACAACCTGCTCGCTAGGCAGGTCGGCAGCAACCTTGGGCAATACAGCCGCGACGCGTTCTCCGATCTGGCGCGAGGTGGTAAACAGCCACACCGGTGAGTCCGGACCGTGTTCGGCCTGCGATGCGAGATCGACGGCAATCGTCGTCGGATCGGCCTGCGCATCGGCGATAATGGCCAATTCGGTCGGCCCAGCAAAAACGTCTATGCCAACGCGTCCAAAGAGCAGGCGTTTTGCCTCCGCTACGTAGGCGTTGCCGGGGCCGACGATCAGGTCGGCCTCACGCCCCGTAAACAGTCCGTATGCCATCGCGGCAACTCCCTGCACACCCCCCATTTCGAGTATGACATCGGCCCCCGCTAGGTCCATGGCATACGCGATCATCGGATGAATGGAACCTGCGTGCGGCGGCGAACACGCGATGATATGGGGCACGCCGGCGACCTTGGCCGTAGCCACGCTCATAATAGCCGAGGCGATATGAGCATAGCGTCCCCCCGGCACGTAGCAGCCTGCGCACTGCACCGGTATCACGCGCTGTCCTAGTCGCACGCCGGGTTCGGGCTCGATCTCAAACTCTTTTAAACTGTCTCGCTGAGCTTCGGCAAAACGCCTGACTTGAGCGTGGGTAAATTGAATATCCGCCCGAACCTGCGCCGGCACTTGGGCAATGAGGGCGGCGCGTTTCTCATCGGAAAGGACTACGTCACCCGACCAGCCATCAAGCGCTTTGGCCAAGGCCAAAGCGGCCGCTTCGCCACCCGACTCGATCGTCTCGAGCATAGCGGCCACAGCATCGCGTATAGATCGATCTGCCGCCCCTTCGGGCGCCAGTGCCTTCTTTATAAACTCCATACTGAACCCTTCTAGTGTGTATCGTAGATATACTCATTTATACATCCCTTGCCCACACCTCTCCCATTTGTTACTCATACCCCATCAGACCAGATCGCATACACGCTTCTATACCATACCAAGGTGAAATCCCATGTCCAAGCGACCCAATGTAGTCGTGCTCATGTCCGACCAGCAGCGCCTCGACACCGTCTCGGCCTACGGCCTAAACGAGATCTGTAAAACCCCCCATATCGATGCCTTGGCCGCCCGCGGCACGCGCTTTGATGCTGCCTTTACGCCAACGGCTATTTGCTCGCCGGCCCGCGCTTCGTTTTACACCGGGCTCTACCCACACAAACACGGCGTCACGGGCAACGGGCTCTGCCTCAAAGAAGACGTGCGCGGCGTCAACCACTACCTGCAGGAGGCCGGCTATCGCTGCGGCTATGCCGGAAAGTGGCACGTCGACGAAGAGACCGGCCCCAGCGGCTACGGCTTTGTCGGACAGGACTTTCTCGGCTATGCCTTCCCCGGCTCCGGCGTACTGCCGGGCCTGCAGTTTGGCGCCCGACCTATAGGGCATAATCCCTATGCCGACTATCTCAAGGAGCGCGGCTTTGATCCAGCGCCGAGCGTAGCAAAGCGCTACGTCGGCACCAATCCGTCAAACCAAGCACAGGAGATGTTCGCCCTGCACGAAGGGCCCGTCGAATCGTGCATCGAATATTTTGTCGCCGAAGAATCCATTCGCGTTCTGGACGAAATTGGACGCGGTGACGAACCCTTTTTCCTCTGGGCCAACTTCTGGGGTCCGCACAGCCCATCGCTGGTGCCCGAACCTTATTTCTCTATGTATAATCCCAAAGATATTGCCGAGCACCCCAGCTATTGCGAGACCTTTGCCGACAAACCTTACCGCCAACAGCTCATCGAGCGACTCTGGGGACTGGGCGACTACGGTTGGGAAGGCTTCCAGGAGATTGCCGCGCGCTATTTTGGCCACTGCACGCTGATCGACGATATGGTAGGACGCGTGGTCGCCCACCTCGAGAATATTGGCCAACTCGACAATACGATCATCGTCTACACCGCCGACCACGGCGACTGCCTCGGCGCGCACAAGCTCATTGAAAAGGGCGAATTTATGTACGACGAGATCTACCGCATTCCCCTCGTCGTAGCCCATCCGCAGTCACAGGCACCGGGAGGCTCCTGCGACGAGTTTGTCTACCTGCACGAAATCATGCTCTCAGCCCTCGATGCGGCTGGAGTGGCCGTGCCAGAGCACATGGATGGAGCATCGTTTCTCCCGGCCATGGAGGGCCGCCCCTACAGCAACGGCCGCGAAGAAGTCTACTGCGTATTTGATCGCCACTTTACCGTCGCCAACCAACGCATGGTCCGCACGCGCTCGCACCAGTTCACCTTTAATTCGGGGGACCCCGGCGAGCTATACGATCTCCAGTGCGATCCCTACCAGCTCAACAACGTATACGGCGACCCCGCATACGAGGCGGTGCGGCGCGACCTCATGCAGCGCATGGACGCGTATATGGTCGATTTGAAGGATCCGCTCTACAGCTGGTACGGTCGCATACAGGGCGCCTATTAATCTTTGTTAAGACCACGCAAAAGAGGCGGCGCGTACTCTGGGAGACGCGCCGCCTCTTTTGCGTGCATCAAATGCGAGTAAACAGCCGCAATAAGCTCACGAAGTAAACGCCTGCATGAGCGCTTCGGCGATGACGAGATGTCCCGTGTGGTTGGGATGCACCGGCTCCGGACAGAATGTGTCCGCATCGCGGTACTGCAGGTGCTCTTGGAAGATGTCGTGCAAATTGACCAGGCGCGCATCGTACTTGGCCGCCATCTGTTCCACCGTGGCAATATAGCTGGGCAAGAGTTCCAACACCTTGGAGCGGAAGGTATGTCCCGACTGATCTGTCGAAATATAGAACGGCGTAATCAGCGTCAAAGGGCAGCCCAACTCGTCGCGCGTCCAGCCCAAAATCTCGTCGTACACGCTGGCGAACAGCTCCGGCGAAACGCCGTCTTCAGCCCCGCGCAGATGGCTGTGTAAATCATTGATGCCAATTTTAACCGACAGGCGATCCGGCTTGTGAAAGAGCACGTCATCGCGCCAGCGATCTTTCAAGTGCGTAACGCGATTACCGCCAATTCCCTTGTTGATATAACGGATGTCGCGTTCGGGAAAGCGCGCCGTAGCCAACTCGGTAAACAGGCGCACATATCCGCTGCCCAACGGCATCTCGCCTCCGCGGCGACCGCAGTCGGTAATGCTATCGCCGATAAACAACATCGTCTGACCGTCTTCTATCCAAAAAGAGCTCATTCGTTCCCTTTCTCATGCGTAGTAGGTGGGCGCAGCGCAGGAAAAATAAACCGCCCATCGGCGGGAGTCCAGAGGGTTTGACACGACCTGTATACGGTGCAATACTCACACGGAATCTCAAACCACCCAACCTCTCTTATCCGGAGAATACAGATGGGCCATTTCTACGAAAACTCCATCGTTCCACAGCACCTCAGGCGCGATTTTGACGTTTATGAGCGCATTAATAAACTAGAGCTCGACCTGGGCACCTTTGACGCATGGATGCAGCGCGATCTCAAGGGGGCTAATATCTGCTCGGTCATCTTTCACGAATCGGGTCTGGTCTATCTATCCGGCTATGGCTACGGCCCTGGTCAGATGTATGACGACCCCGAGCGCATCAAGGAGGGTCAGGAAGCTGCCCAATTTATCGCCGACTCGATGATCGGCCGGCTGCACTGGTCGCTGGTCTGCGGCGGTGAGGGGGGCGATCTAAACGACGTGCTCTATACGGTGAAGGGACTCGGCATGGTCGTATCAACCGACGTCGCCTTTCACGGAGCACCCTCCGTGATGAACGGCTTTTCGAGCCGCTGGCAGTCGGTCTTTGGCGGCGGCACGGGCGCCTTTGCCGTCGACGGCGAAGACAGCAGCTATTCGGGCGTGCACGCGCGCAGCGCCATTGGCGGCTTTACCGGTCGCTTCTCGATCGAGCCTGAACTCATCGTGGCCATCCCCCCAGACTTGGCCAAGGCCATCATTCAAAACCGCGGTTGGGTCTTTCCGCTACCCCCGCGCGAAGCCGAGCGCATCCGCGCCGAATACCGAGCCGACTAAAAAAAGAGGGGCGCCCTGCCTCAATCTATGGCAGGACGCCCCTCAGGTTAGCGATCCTCTGAGATCTACGCGCTCGTCACTCGGCCCAAGGCTGGCGTTCCGTGCGCAGCGAACCGCCCTCGCGCAGGGCCTGCGCACACAGAATGCTCAGATAGTGATCCTGACAGGCCTCGGCCAGCGGATAGGGCGGTACTCCCCCCCGGACGTAGTCGGACATCCCCAGCAGCAAATGTCCAATCGCAATCTCGTCATCGCTCAGGCTAGCCGGGGCGAGCGGATTTTCATAGATCCATTCATCACCGAGTTGAATGCCCTTTAAATAGTTTCCCTCCAGGTTGCCTGGACCACCGGCGACGTGGCGCAGCATATCCAAGTAGAGCGGTGTTCGGAAATCTTTCAGGATGGACACGCGCTCGTTGACGACCTCGCCGCGCTCACCGCGCACCAGCACTCGGTTGTTGCGCACCCAACTGAAATATTGTTCGCCGCAGAAATCCATAAATCCGAGTTTGCCGTCAAAATCGAGCCAGTAAAAGGTCTGGGTGCAGTCGGCCACTTCTTCGGTCGTCGGCGGCCCGTCGCGCCCCGGCCCTTTTACAAGCGGCGCGGTAAAAGAGCGCGCTTCAATCGTCGCATCTTCATACCCTATTCCAAGCAGTTTGCGCATTAGGCTCATGCCGTGGTAGCCGTGAGCGGCCGAGACCTGCGCCTGCGTAACGGTGCCCAACTTTCCATCGGCGATCAGCGCGCGCAGCGCCGCGTAGTAGGGCTGCAAGAAGTACTGCTCGGCTACGCAGACCTTGCCATCCTTTTCCTCAACGAATTTCCACAGATCAACCAGAGCCGGCACGTCGGGCGCAGGCGGCGTCTCCGACAACACGGGCACACCGCGCTCTACGAGCACTTTGATCAACTCGGGATTAGTAGCCCACGGCAGCGAGGTAACGACAAAATCGAGAGATTCAGTTCCGAGCATTTCCTCCATACTTTCGTATGTGGAACAGCCCCACGTGCCCTTAAACAATTCGATTCGTTCTGGCCGCCGCGCTACGACCGGCGGCACGTCAAACACGCCGGGAGCCGCCGACGCGATGCGCGTAAAGAACTCAGCTCGCCAACCAGCGCCCACTATACCAAAGCGGATCGCACCCATAGGTATTCCTTTCTCGCCGCTCTATTCAACGGCGGCAAAACGACAGACAATCTCGTATAGTTTCTGTGTAGCAAAGAGCAACTCGTCTATCGACGTGCGCTCGTCGTGTCCGTGAATCAGCTTCATTTCCTCTTCACCAGGCTTTTGCCGATAGGGCATGAAACCGTAAATCTGCGTATCGGGCCGCCGGGGTACTATGTGCTTGGCATCGGTACCGGCCGGCAGCAAGTAGGGCAATAGACCAACCTCCTCGTCACCCGACTGCATGACTTCGACGATCGCCGCATACAGCGGCGAATCGGCGGCGGCTTCCAGCGGCGGCGTATACTGGTCGACGACGACTTCGACTTCATCGCCGATCAGGACTCGCAGTTCCTCGACAAAACTTGCCTGGCTTTGCCCTGGCGCCAGCCGTCCGTCGATCCATGCCGTCGCCTCGGCGGGAATGACGTTGATCTTGCTTCCGGCCTGCAGCATGGTCAGCGAGGCTGTATTGCGCAGCATCGCACCCAATTCGCGGCGGAATTCCTCGTCGACGTCCAACGCGGCCAGCGCCTCGGCGCTGGTCTGATCGTCGAGTAAATCGAGCCACGCGGCGGCTTCGCCCTCGGGCAGGGAGCGAGCGATCTCCTCAACCATGCGGCGCACGCTCTGCGATATGTGCACAGGCAGCTCGGCTCCCTGCAGCCCCGCTACCGCCTTGGATAGTTTGACAATCGCATTGTCTGCGTGCGGCATCGATCCATGGCCTGGCGTTCCGCGCGCGATCAAGCGCAGGCGACACAGCCCCTTCTGCCCCGTTTGCACCGTGTAAAAGCGTTGATCGCCAATCGACAGATCGTGTCCGCCGCCCTCGGTGATGATATAGCGCGCCCGCCACAGCTCGGGGCGATGATCGATGATCCATCCCGGACCGTGGTTGCCCTTGCCCGCTTCCTCGTCGGCCGTGGCGGCAAAGATCACGTCGCGGCACAGCGCAATACCCTCACGCTTGAGCAGCAAGAAGACCATCAGCTCAGCTGCCACCATATTTTTCATATCCAGCGCACCGCGCCCCCATACATAGCCATCGACTAGTGCGCCAGAAAAGGGCGGGTGCGTCCAATGGACAGGTTCGACGGCGACGACGTCGGTATGCCCCAGAAGCATCAGTGGTTCTCCGTCACTCCCCTCAAGCGTAGCCAACACGTTGCCGCGCCCCGGCGCGGATTCGACCACGATAGAAGGGAGCCCCTCGCGCGCGAGCACCCCCTCGATATAGCGAGCGGCCTCCGTTTCGTTTCCGGGTGGATTGGTCGTATCTATGCGAATGAGCGCCTGCAGGTGCCCGGTCACCTCGTCGCGCACGGCCTGCCAATCAATCATAACAGCCTACCATACTTGTCTGTCCTGCTCGCGGCGCAGCTGCAGCACGGACGAATCTTCGTTCAACTCAACGTCCGCATAGGTCAGCGTCTGGCCCTGGGCAATGTCGCGCTTAAGCAGAGCACCTTCACTCAGCCCGAGGGGCAGCAGCCCCTCGTCGCGTGCAACCGTTGCTTTTTCGCTCTGTCCTATCACCGTATAACCGCCGCCCCCGTCAACGGTCTCTCCCGCGCGCAAATCGCGCTTAGCCGTAGTCACGACGTCGGCCGAGGGCACGGAACGCGGCGCGCCGGTCGGCTGTCCGTAGAGCGCAGCGCGCGCAATGGTGATCGGCGCTTCGACGGCGACTAGGTGATAGGGCCTGTAGAGCAAAAAGTTCTTCCCATCGCCGCCTCCGTGTAGAAAGTAGGCCCCCAAATCTTCGCGAATAAAAGGATGGTCGGTGCGCACGACGACAAAGACGCCCATGTTCAGCGGATCGTTCAGCACCGTTTGACCGTCTGCAGCCACGCTGTTGGCCAGTTCAATCACCCCGTGCTGTGAAAGCAAACCTCCTTCTTCGCGCAGCGCACACAGGCGCGGAATATCGGCCAAATCGCACGAGGGCTCGTGCATCCCGCGCACGTCGGGCACCAAACCGGCCATATTGGCAATGGCCGTCGCCTCGACCTGCGCTTTGGTGCCGTCGCGAAACGAGTTATACATCTTGAGGTTGATGCGCCTGCGCGCGATCGTCTCCTCGTCAAAGCCGTAGCGCTCCGCTGTATTGTCGGGCGTGCCGGTCGGATCATCGGCAAAGAGCATAGTGCCGCGCCCTGCTGCCACCACCTCAAAGCCCAACGACCAAGCCCAGTCGATAATATTCATCGTCACGCCGGGCTGGTCGCCGTCGACCAGCGAATAGACCACACCCGCGCTATCGGCTTTGCGCCGCAGCAGCGCACCGATTGTAACGTCCGTTTCGACGTTGACCATAACCAAGTGCTTGCCGCTTTCTAAAACGGCCGGCGCCATGCGCGCGCCTACTTCGGTCAGCCCCGTCGCTTCGACAACAACGTCGATGCCCTCCGCTTCCGCCAGCAGCAGACCGTCTTCGAGTATCGCGCGCCGCCCCGCTAGCGCCGCATTGCTCAGCGCCTGCGCACTGTCGACGGCAACGACATTATCTACACCGCAGCTCATCTCGTAGGCATAGCGCGCATTCTCGAGCTGGATATCGGCAATAGCCACCACCTCCATGCCGCGCATGCGCGAGATCTGGGCAGCCAACCCGCCGCCGAATTTACCCGTGCCAATCAAGCCGACGCGAATCGGCCTTCCCTGCGCCGCGCGCTCGGCTAGTGCTTCGCTCAACATAAATCACTCCTGCGTTTCCGTTAGAAAGTCCAAGTCCACGCCCAGATCAGCCTGCTGCACGCGTTCGGCGTAGAGGCGACGCCAACCGCGCGAAGGCAGCGCGGGGGCCTGCCACTCGGCGCGACGGCGCGCCAGCTCTTCTTCCGAGACCAAAAGCTCGATACGCCCCGCTTCTGCATCGAGCTCGATTTCGTCTCCATCGCGCACCAGCGCCAACGGCCCACCCACCGCCGCTTCGGGCGCTACGTGTAGAACGACCGCACCATAGGCCGTACCGCTCATACGCCCATCCGAAATGCGCACCATATCGCGCACGCCGCGCTCGGCCAAATACTTGGGAATGGGCATCGACCCAGCTTCCGGCATGCCCATAGCCACCGGTCCAACACCGCGCAGGACTAGCACATCGTCCGGCTGGATGCCTAGCCCGGGATCGTCAATGCGCGCAGCAACGTCTTCCGGGCCTTCGAATACAACCGCTCGACCGCGGTGCGCGTGCAGGTGGGGTGCGGCAGCAGCCCTTTTTAATACCGCGCCGTCGGGCGCCAGCGATCCTCTGAGCACAACGAGCGAAGCGGGCGGTCCCAGCGGCTCGTCGAGCGAGCGAATCGTCGTCTGCCAGTCACCCGGCGGCTCTGCTGCGGCGAGCAAGTCGCCCAAGCGCTGTCCCGTAACGCCCACGGTGTCTACGTCGAGCTGCGATTCCAGCACTTTGAGCAGCGCCGGCACGCCGCCCGCACGGTGAAAATCTTCCATATAGCCACTGCCGGCGGGCTTGCAGTCGACGAGCAGTGGCACTTGGCGCGCAATGCGATCGAAATCATCCAACGTCAGCGACACGCCGGCGCGACCAGCCAACGCCAGCAGGTGCACCACGGCATTGGTCGATCCGCTGAGGGCGGCCAACACGCGCAGCGCGTTCTCGAAAGCCGGTCGCGTCAGTATCTGACGCGCAACGCGCCCCCGGCCGGCCAGCGCGACGGCCTGCCGCCCCGTCTCCACCCCCACCTTCAGCCGCGCCCCCGTAGTAGCCGGCGGCGATGCAGAACCCGGCACCATCATGCCCAGCACTTCGGCCATGCAGGCCATGGTAGATGCCGTGCCCATTACCATGCAGGTGCCCGCCGTCGGACACAGACTCTCGCGCACCTCGACAATTTCGCGTTCGTCCAAGGCACCCGCTCGATGCTGTCCCCAGTAGCGGCGGCAGTCCGTGCAGGCTCCCAGGCGCTCGCCGCGCCAATCGCCCGTCAGCATCGATCCGGCGACGGCTACAATCGCCGGCACGTCGAGCGAGGCGGCCGCCATCATCTGGGCCGGCGTCGTCTTGTCGCATCCACCGACTAGCACGACGGCATCCATCGGCTGGGCCCGCACCATTTCTTCCGTCTCCATCGCCATTAGGTTGCGGTAGAGCATTGACGTAGGCGACAGCAGGATCTCACCGAGCGAGATCGTTGGAAACACCATCGGCAAGCCACCCGCCTCGAGCACGCCGCGGCGAATCGCCTCGATGAGCTGAGGCACCTCTCGGTGACAGGTATTAAAGTCAGATGCCGTGTTCGTAATACCTACGACCGGGCGCTCTAAATCCTCGCCGTCGTAGCCAGCCGAAGCCAAAAATGCCCGACGTAAATAGCGGCTAAACCCCTCGTCGGCGTAGTTCGTCAAATTGCGGTCTATCCCGCGCGGCCCTGTATTGTCCATGCAGTCTCCCATTTTTCGCAGCTAAAGTAGGGTCGCCTCCTCCCCGCGGCAATGGGGTTTCTGCGCGCTCCACGGTCTGTGGCTCTGCACGGATCGGCGCTTTATGTTTAGAGAAACATTCTATTGCGGAGAACACCCCATGGACATGCAGAGCCTACGCCAGCGCACGCGCGGCATCGCCGTTTTCACGCCTACGCCCTTTAGCCAAGACGGCACGTCGACCCGAGTCGACGAGGAGGGCGTTCGACGCAACATTGAATTTCTCGCCCAACAGCGCGTGCCGGTCGTCGTCAGCTGCGGCGGCGTAGGCGAACTATGGGATCTGAGCGAAGAGGAACACCTGCAGGTAGTGCGTGCGGCCGCTGACCAGGCAGCAGGTCGGCTGTTAGTCTATGCTGGCGCCTGCGGCGACACCCGCACCTGCATCGAGCGCTCTCAGCAGCTTGAAGGAGTCGGAGCCGACGGCGTGCTGCTCTTTCCGGATGACGAGATCGTGCCCGACGCCGCTTCGACCGTCGCCTTCTACCGCGCCGTTTCACAGTCTGTCTCCATCGGCCTGATGCCGTTCCGCGCCGACGAAATCGTCGATCTCTCCGTATTGGAGCAGCTGGCCGCCTTGCCCAACGTCGTCGCACTCAAAGAGGAGCGCGAAAACATGGACGACTTTCGCCAGATCGTCCTAGCGCTGGGTGACCGCCTCTCGATCATCGGCGCAGGCGACGCTTTCGCCCCATGTTACTTCGTGCTGGGCGGAGCGGGGCTGGCCTGCGGATTAGCCAACTTTCTACCCGGGCTCTACGTGGCCATGTGGGAAGCGGCCCAAGCCTGGGACTACCAGCGCGTCATGGAACTCCACGCATCGCTAACGCCCTTTGATGAACTGCGCCGACGCAACGGCACCAGCATGATCAAAGCGGCACTCGAACTCATTGGTCTAGCCGGTGGGCCCTGTCGGGCGGGTCGTAGCTATATGGACGCCGCCGACCGAGAAGCGCTGGCCCGACTGCTAGCGAGCTTCCCCCACGTTCAAAACGCGTAGAGGGACCGTCCGAATGCACCTTGCCCCCGCCGTAGCCATGCGCTAAACTTTTACCAACCTCGCCGCACCTATTCGACCGACAGGACGGTACTGTGATCCGCGACGCCATGCCCGAGGCAGGCTACGACCCCGAGTCCCCCTCATCTGAATCCATCCTAGACTACTTAGCCTATCTCAAGCGTCGCGTTTTAGGCAATTACCTGATTCACCATGAAACGATACCCGCTCGCCCAGAGCGACTCGTGCACGACCTGTCTCATCTGCCGGCCTGCGTTCCAGACATCCTAAAAGTCGCCGGCATCCCCGCCCTATATACGCACCAGGCTGAAGGCATTGAAAAAGTCCTGCAAGGACAGCACGTAGCCGTAGCCACGCCGACGGCTTCCGGAAAAACGATGGTCTACAACGTGCCGGTGCTGAGCACTTTACTCGAAAACAAAAAGGCGCGCGCGCTCTACATTTTTCCGCTCAAAGCGCTCGAGCAGGACCAGTTCGATGAAATAAAGACTCTGATGCAAGGGCTCGACCCCGAACTGACGGTTGGCATTTACGACGGCGACACATCGGACTATCAGCGCAAGAAAATTCGCGCCAACCCGCCGCACGTGCTCTTTACCACGCCCGATATGCTGCATTCGGGTATTCTCGCTTTTCACGATGCATGGGCCGATTTCTTTTCGCACCTGCACTTTGTCGTCATCGACGAGCTGCACACCTATAGCGGCGTATTCGGCACACACGTGCTGCACCTGTTTCGCCGCCTAAATCGAGTCTGTTCCTACTACGGTTCGGAGCCCACCTATATCACCTCTTCGGCGACAATGGGCAATCCGCACGAACTGGCCTCTTCGCTGCTGAATCGCTCCTTTCACGCCATTACCGAAAACGGCGCGCCGGCGGCAGCGCGTCACTTCGTCTTTCTCAACCCACCGGAAAGCCCCAACACGCTAGCGGCCAATCTGCTGCGTCTGAGCGTGCAAAAAGACTACCGCACGATTGTCTTTACCCGCGCGCGCGTCATCACCGAATTGGTCTACCGATGGGCCACCCAGAGCCGACCCGATCTGCGCTCAAAAATTTCGTCGTACCGCGCCGGCTACCTACCCGAGGAACGCCGCCAGATCGAGCATGCGCTCAACAGCGGCGAGCTGCTCGGCGTCGTATCGACTTCGGCTCTCGAGCTGGGCATCGACATCGGTGGACTCGACGTCTGCGTCCTAGTCGGTTATCCCGGATCCATTATAAATACCTGGCAGCGCGCCGGTCGCGTCGGGCGAGCGGGCCGCGAGTCGCTCATCATTCTCATCGCTTCCAAAGACGCGCTCGACCAGTATTTCATGAAGCATCCGGTGCAGTTTTTCGGCCGCGGCGTGGAAGATGCCGTCGTCGATCCGGCCAACAAATATATTTTGAAAAACCACCTAGTCTGCGCGGCGCGCGAGTTTCCCCTGACGACGCAAGAGCCCGAGTACGAGATGCCCAACTGGCGCGAAGCCATAGACGAGTTGGTCATGGAGGGATCTCTGCTGCAAGGGGCCGACGGCGACGCCTGGTACGCCGCGCGCAAGCAGCCGCATCG
>JAYOKQ010000058.1:0-26699 GCA_038119905.1 Gemmatimonadota bacterium
GTATGTCCCCTCTGTAGCAAAGCCTGCGCCACAGTGTTGCAAATATTCCAAGTTGTTTAAATTCAGTAGGTAATACTTTTTCTATGTGCGTGCACAGACTCGGCAGAAGGAAGATCTGTCCGCTTTGTGAACGCCTTTTCCCCCGTGTAAATGGACGAAAAAGAGCGAGATATCATCTGGGGTCGTCACCCCGTCTTAGAGGCGCTGCGTTCGGACCGTTCGGTGCAGCGTTTATTGCTGGCAGATGGGGGGCGTGGCGAGGTTGTCGACGAGATTTTTTCGCTGGCTCGGCAGGCCAACGTTCCATACGACGTGCGCGATCGCGAGTTTCTCGACCGGATTGCTGGGCCTCGCCATCAGGGGGTAATCGCCTATATGGCGGCTCGTGCCTATGCCGACTTTGAACAGGTGCTGGCGCGTCTCGACCCCGTGCATGGCTTTATTGTTTTTCTCGATCAAATTCAAGATCCCCATAACCTCGGTGCCATCGTGCGCAGCGCCCATGCCGTGGGAGCAGATGCCGTTGTACTGCCCCGCCGTGGTGCCTGCGGCCTAACGGCGACGGCAGTCAAAGCGGCTGCTGGAGCGGCCGAGCACGTGCCCATCTGTCAGGTGGACAACGTGCAAAAGGCCCTGCAGAAAGTGCGCGAAATCGGCGTGTGGACCGTTGGTCTCGATGCGGCGGGCGACACGGATATTGCTCAAGTTGATTACCGCAGAGCCTGCGCATTGGTCATTGGTAGCGAGGGACGCGGCCTGCGTCGGATGGTAAGCGAACGCTGTGATTTTTTGGTTTCCATACCCATGGCACGGAGCGAAGTGGGTTCGCTCAATGCCTCGGTTGCAGCCGGAATTGCCCTATACGAAGTGTATCGCCAGCGTCGTTCATGAAGCGGGTACTGCTGTTTTTTATGCTGTGCGCGATGCTGGTGAAAGGCGCCGACGCACAGGAGGAATTACAGAGGGCGCAGTCCCTGCTCTCCGATGCACAGGAAAATAATAGGGGACGGGGTTTCACTTATAGTGCACAGTATATGCGCTATTACGAAGCGGGCGATTCACTCGTTCTGCAGGGGGATGCTACCGTAGAGCACAAGGGAGCCATTCTCAAGGCGGCCGAGATGGTCTACTATCGTGCGCTCGATCTGGTGGAGGCGCGCAGCGGGATAGATAGCAGTGGAGCGGTTGTAGGACAGCCAGAACTCAAGCGTGCAGAAGAGGTGCTACGCGGAGAGTCTATCGTTTACGACCTCAAGAACGAGCGTGGATCGATTCGCTCCGGACGCATTCAGCGCGACAAAGGGTTTTACGCCGGCCGACATATTGAGACGCGCACGGCCGATGAGTTCCACGTTCGCGAAGGTTCCTATACGACATGCGATCTGCCGGCGCCGCACTTTGACTTTTACAGTCCACGCATAAAAGTGGTCGTCGACGATATGGCCATCGCGCGGCCAGTGTATTTGCGGGTGGCTCAGCGGCGCCTGGTCTGGATTCCCTTTTTTATTTTTTCCCTTGGAGAAAATCGGCGCTCGGGCATACTGACGCCTGGATACGGGCGCCGTCCGCTGCGCTACGGCAGCGCACAGAGCGAATGGGAAGTGCGTGACCTAGGCTATTACATCGCGCCCAACGATTTTTGGGATGCGACCGCGGCACTCGACCTGCGTCAGCGCTCGGGGTGGTTGGGGCGGCTCGGGCTCAACTACGCGCTCCGTTACAGGTTCAACGGCACGGTGAATGCGCGGCTGGAGAATCGCCAAAACGGATCACAGGCCGAGCGCAACTGGCGCGTCGATTTTAATCACAGCCAGCAGCTGGGTGCCGACGCCAACCTGCGCGCCTCGGGCACGCTGCAAAGTAACGAGAGTTTCGGTCTGGATAATAGCGCTCGGTTGGACGAGCGACTCAACCGGACGCTGCGCTCCAATTTTAGCTATAGTCGTCGCTTTCGCGAGTCGGGTAATAGCGTTTCGCTCAACGCGAGCCAAACGAAAAATCTCGACGCGCAAACCTACGATACCGTGCTGCCAGAACTGAGCTTTCGCAAGGGCCGGCAGCCGCTGTGGGGAGGGGATGTCGGCAGCCAGAGAGAGGCGGATAAACCGTGGTACCGGCGTATTTACTACGATGGAAATGCGCGTCTGCGCAACGGCGAGCGCGGCACGCGAACTGATACCACGCGCGTTCTGCGGGCCGATATGGGGCTGCGTGTGACCGCACAGTATCAGCCGCTGAGCTGGCTTAATATCAATCCATCGCTGGATGAGTCTTGGAGCGATGCCGATGTGCGCAGTGCCAGCAGCAAAGCCGTGCGCGACGATCGTTTTGGGACGCGCATAGGGGTCAGTCAGACATTCTACGGGTTGTTTCAGCCGCACTGGGGTCCTTTGGTCGCGCTGCGGCACGTCGTCAAGCCCGCGTTAAACTTGAATTACCAAGCGCGCCGGCAGCTCAGCGGCGGCACGCTGGGCGTTGGCGGCCAAGACGACGGGTGGAAGCAGACGCGGCGGGTCGATATTCGCTTGGACAATACGCTGTGGGCGAAGCTGCAGCGGGGCGAAGAGGAAGACAAGGTGCGCCTTGGGCAGATCAATTTATCTACGGCCTACGACCTGGAAAACGAAACGCGACCGCTGGCTGATCTAGTAGGTAGCGTGAGCGTCGAGGCCGGACGCTATTTGAGTTCGCGGTTAAGCACGCGCTCAGCCTGGTACGACGACGAGGGGCAGTTGGGTTTGCAGGCGCCGCGTCAGTTTGAAGTGCGCACTTCGCTCGATTTATCGGAGCGCGGTGCGCCGGGAGATCGCAGCGCGCAGGCCGTATCGCGATCGAGCTATGATCGGGAAGACGGTTTCGGATTTGAAAGCGGGCTCAATGCCGATATGGGCGAGCGTTCGCGCCGTCGCCGCCTGCAGTTGAGTCACTATTATGCACGCACGCGCACGGTGACTTCCACTTCCAAACGCTCTTGGGTGCGCCTTGGATTCGGTCTGGGTATAGGCGAAAAGTGGAATCTCGATTACTCGGTTAACTACAATCTGCGCGCACCGGGAGTGGCGCTAGTCGATGCTGATCGCGTAACGTCAGAGCTGTTTTCACTACAGCGTCGCTTTCACGATTGGACCGCAACATTCAATGTAGAGCCGAGCCGTTTCCACGAGACGCGCGCCTTTTATTTCAAGGCACAGTTCAACGACATTCCGCAGCTGAAATTTGAACGCGGAGATGCGCGCTTTTAGTCGCGAGTTTTTTTGGAGAGATATCCTCTTTACGCAGTGCTATCTCGCAGTGGGTGAGACGTATGAGAATTGTTGTTCAACGCGTTGCGCATGGCCGCGTTCGCGTGGCCGATCAGACGATTGGAGAGATCGACCGCGGTCTCGTATTGCTAGTGGGCGTGCACCGAGATGACGATGAGCAAGCCGTGCGCTTTTGCGCTGAGAAATGCGCTCATTTACGCATTTTTCCCGACGAGACGGGAAAAATGAATCGATCCCTAATTGATATTGGGGGCGCTGCGCTCGCCGTATCGCAGTTTACGCTCTATGGCGACTGTCGCAAGGGGCGTCGGCCCGGGTTTGATGCGGCGGCTCATCCGGATCATGCACGGTCTCTATACGAGCTTTTTGTGCGCCAACTTAGCGAAATGGGTCCGCGCGTCGAATGCGGCGTTTTTGGCGCCGATATGCAGGTTGAAATTCACAACGATGGCCCGGTTACGCTCTGGGTCGAGTCGCCGCTATGATGCGTTTAGTATTGGCTTCTGCATCGCCGCGGCGCGCCGATTTGCTGCGCCAGATCGAGCTACCTTTCTCTATCGAACCAAGTCCCAGTGCCGAACCGCTGCCGGACGGACAGTCGCCCGATGTGTTCGCCGTGCACTCGGCCCATAGCAAGGCACGCAGCGTGTTTGAACTGCTGCGCGCGCGCGGCATGGCCGAAGAAACGCTGGTTATTGGGGCCGATACGGTAGTCTGCGTAGATGATGTGATCTTGGGCAAACCTGCCGGACCGGAGCAGGCCGAAGAGATGTTGGGGCGGCTCTCGGGTCACAGCCACCGCGTATATACGGGTATGAGCCTGATCAGTGCGCAGGGAGAGCGCAGTGGATTTGAGGTGACCGAAGTGATTATGAAACGGCTGTCGCGTGGCGATATAGACGCCTATGTCGCCAGCGGCGAACCCCTCGATAAGGCGGGTGCATATGGCATCCAAGGACGCGCCGGCCGTTTTATTGAATCGATAGCGGGATGTTATTATAATGTCGTCGGACTGCCTTTAGCACGTCTTTGCACTCTGCTCGAGGAAATGGGCTATGACGTGACGGCGGCTTTAGGCAGGGACAAAACGTAGAGAAAAGTACGATGAGCGAGAGCGAAAGTATATCCCAACAGCTGGTTGCCGCGCGCGAGCAAAAAGGCGTTCAGTTAGCCGATGTGCACAGGGCAACGGGGGTCAGCCTATCCGTTCTACAGGGATTGGAGAGCGGATCTTTTGACGTTGTTGAACGCGTGTTTGTGCGCCTGGCTCTCAGCACCTACGCGAAGTATTTGGGACTCGATGTGAACGGTGTGATGGCGGCTTTTGACGCGCAGCACGGCGCCGTTGAGCGGCCGATTCAGGTTGCACCGTCGGAGGTAGCGGATACCACGGCCAAGTCTGCAGGGCCGGTTTGGGATGCGGGCGCAATGCGTCTAATCGGCCTGGTGGGCGGCATTTTTGTTCTACTGCTACTGATGATCTCCCTGTTTGACGATGACGCCGAGCGCGAGAATGTGGTGCGCCAACCTCCTCCTCGGCCAGCCCAGGTAACCCAGCCGTCGCCTCCTGCTGCTTCGGTGGCGGCTGCGGTATCCCCAGCACAGGAACCTGGTGCGGAAGAGGACGCCACCGGACGGTCGCTCTCGGGCGTGACGCGGATCGAAGCCGAACCCACCTCCATTGCGCCAGACGCTGGCGTAGCTGATGTAGTATCTACCGCTGATCGTTCGGTTGCGTTGGCTGCTGACTCGGTTGCGATCGAGTTATCAGCAGCCGAAGTCACACCCGCAGTGGATCGTCTAGGTGCTGCGTCCGCAGCGGCATCGGAAGCGGCAGCGATTTCCGCGAATACGTCTGAATCGGTGCCTGTGGCTGAGCTCATTTCGACTGCAGCGGACGAATGGCTTGTGTTGGAAATTGAAGCCGTCGATTCGACGTGGGTCCAGGTCAAATGGGATACGACGGGTTTCTTTGATGCCATCGTGCCGCCGGGACAGACTCATCGCTGGCAGGCGCGCGATTTCTTTACCGTTCATTCGGGTAAGGCACACGGGCTGCGCTACACTTTTCAGGGGGAAATTCTCGGAGACGGTATGTTGGGGGATCCGATGCGGGTGCTGCGCTTTTTGGCCAATGCCGAAGGAGTCGTGCTGTTAGGCCCCGATTTTCAGCCTTTGCCATCTGACGCTCAGCCATGAGCCGAAGCTACGTGGAGGTGGCCTTGCCGCCTCCGTTGGCACGGCAGTTTACATATGGCGTGCCGGACGAAGTAGAGGTCATTTCTGCCGGTGCTCTGGTGCTGGTGCCGGTGGCACAGCGCATGTTGACCGGCGTTGTAACGCGCGTCAATGCAGTGCCTGATACCGCGCTACATCCCTCAAAAATCCGCGATATATGCCAGGTGTTGGACGATTCGTTGCTCAACGAAGAAGTCGTCGAACTCTGTTGCTGGATAGCCGATTACTATATGGCCCCGTTGGGCAGTGCGCTGGGCGCTGCTCTGCCGCCAGGCGTGCAGTTGACGAGCAAGCGGAACGCCGCGCTAACGGAAGCGGTGTCCGTCGAAGAGGGACGCGTTGTTTCGGCGCCGGGTTGGCAGGATCTGAGCGCAGATGAGCGCGCCATTGTCGAAACGCTAGCGGGGGAAGGTGCGCTCAAGGTCTCGACGCTGCAGCACAGACTGGGTCGGCGCGGTCTAGATCGGCGGCTCTCGGCTCTACGTCGCCGCGGTTTGATCGACATAGCTCCGCTCTTAGAAGATCGTCGCACGCGCTCGGTGAGCCAGACGTATCTCCAGGTTGTCGATCGGTCGGCCGCTGAGGCCGCTCTGCCCGCTTTGGACAAGCGCGCGCGGCGGCAGGCCGACTGCCTGCGCCATCTGCTGAACGTAGAATCAGCCGTTCGCTCTGACCTCGTTCGCTCCGGTTTTAGCGCGGCCGTGATAAAGGGGCTTCAAGAACGCGGTCTGATCTCTGGCCAAGAACGCGAGCGGATACGCGACCCACTGGCGCACATCGAGCAGCTTCCGGCACCCGAACTGGCGCTGACGCCCGATCAGGACCGCGTCGTCCGTGCACTTGATGCGGTGCTTGATGAGCGCGCCTTTCATCCTGCGCTGCTGCACGGCGTGACGGGGTCGGGTAAAACGCTGATTTACATCCATTTGGTCCGCCGCGTTCTTGAACAGGGGCGCAGCGCGATTGTATTGGTGCCGGAAATCGCACTGGCTTGGCAGATGGTGCGGCGCTTTAAACAGCACTTTGGTGACGAGGTAGCTGTTTTGCACAGCCAGCTGTCGGCCGGTGAGCGCTACGACACTTGGAAAGGTCTGCGCCAGGGCCGTCAGCGCATCGTCATCGGTGCCCGTTCGGCGATACTAGCACCGCTGCCTGACGTCGGTCTGCTCGTCGTTGACGAAGAGCACGATGCGTCCTACAAGCAAGAAGATCTAGAGAGCAGTTTTCCGCTTAGCTATAGCGCCCGCGATTTGGCCCTGATGCGCGGTCAGCGGCAGCGCGCGCTCGTCGTGTTGGGTTCGGCAACTCCCAGCCTAGAATCCTATGCGAACGCGACGCAGGGAAAGTATACTCTTTACGACTTGCCGCGCCGGGTCGATGATCGCCCCCTGCCGACCGTGCATATTGTCGATATGAAGCGCGAGCCGTTTCAGCAAAAGCAGCGCGCGATTTTTTCTAAAGTCCTCCGACTGAAAATGCGCGAACGGTTAGAGCGCGGTGAGCAAATCGTATTACTGCAAAATAGAAGGGGGTTTGCTCCCTTTATAAGCTGTGGTTCCTGCGGCGAATCGGTGCAGTGTGCAAGCTGTCGCGTTTCGCTGACCTACCACCGCGGTCGTCAGGGAGCGCTCACGCGCTGTCACTACTGCGATTTTACCGCTCCGGTTCCCCCCGTTTGTCCGTCCTGCGGCGCGGCTGAACTGCGCTTTGAAGGGGTCGGCACGCAAAAAGTCGAAGAAGCGCTAGTGGAACAATTTCCCGGGGTCAGCGTCATTCGCATGGACGTCGATACGACGGGTTGGAAGGGCGCACACGATGCGCTGGTAGAGCGCTTTCGCCGACGCGAAGCCGACGTGTTGCTCGGAACGCAGATGGTGGCCAAAGGGCTAGATTTTCCCGAAGTTACTCTGGTCGGCGTCATCTCGGCTGATACCGGCATGCACATGCCCGATTTTCGCGCTGCCGAGCGCAGCTTCCAGCTGCTGACCCAGGTTGCCGGACGCTCGGGACGGGGCCAACAGCCCGGTGAAGTCGTCGTGCAGACGCGCCTGCCGGACGATCCGGTCTTGCTCACCGCTGCGGCACAGGACTATGCGGCTTTTGCCCAGCGCGAACTGGCCGAGCGAGCAGAGGCGGGCTTTCCTCCTTTTGGACGGTTGCTCGTACTGCGCTGGCGCGGAGAGGACGAACAGGCCGTTGAGCTCGCTGCGCGCGGTAGCAGTGACGCGCTGTTGCGGAGCCTGGATTCGTCGGTCGTTTTGCTTGGTCCATCGCCGGCTCCGCTGGCTCGTCTGCGTGGAGCCTATCGCTGGCAGGCGCTGCTGCGCGGCGATTCGTCGCGGGTCTTGCGCGCCGCAGCGCACGGAGCCTGGGAGCAAATGGCGCAACTCGCGCAGCGTCACGGCGTGGTATTTACGGTCAATGTAGACCCTTTGACGATGATGTAGGCTACAATGCAGCTAAGGTTGATTTTTACAGTGCTTCTCGCCGCGGTCAATGCGTGGGGCCAGTCGGATAATTCGGAGTGGGCGGCATTTACCAGCATGCGCAACGTCAGTCGCGTTCTAGTCGAAGATTCCTACGTCTGGGCGCTTACCTCTGGCGGTGTACTGCGCTTCGATCGAGCGGAGCGCACCTACGATCGCTTCACGCGTCTGGACGGTCTACCCGGCAATAATGTATCGAGTCTGACCGTCGATGAGCGGGGCGACTTGTGGTTTGGTACGCGCTTTCAAGGCTTGAGTCGCCTACGCGTGGCCGATGGGGAGTTCGACCCACCGTTTACCGAGTTTTCCGATCTTTCGATTAATGCTCTTTATGCCTATGGCGATCGAATCTTCGTTGGCACCGGGCTCGGCATTAGCGCGTTTCTCATAGACAAGGCCGAGGTAAAAGAGTCGTATCGACAGCTGATCAATCGCTCGAAAGACATTCCGGTTAACGCCATTGCCGTGCACGACGGATATTTGTGGGCGGGGACTGAATCGGGACTGGCTTGGGCCGATCTACAGCAGCCTAACTTGCAGGACCCGCAGAGTTGGAAGAGCTCGAGTGGCTTTGGACGCGTGCTGGACCTGCAGGTGTTAAACGATACGCTGTTTTGCGTATCAACAAGTGGGGTTTGGTCTACCTCTACCGACGCGCGTCCCGAACGGGATATGGCGAATTCCTCGGATTTTGTGGCGCTTGGATTGCTCGATGGTCGCCTGATGGCCGCCCGCGAAAACGGCGAATTTTACGCGCGGTATGGTCGCCTCGACTGGCGCCCTTACAGTGGCCCCGATATCAGCGGGATCAGCGATCTATCGATGAGTGAGGGGCCCATGTGGGTCGCTACGCAGACGGGGCTGCGCATCATCGGCGCCGATCGCCTGCCGTCGCCGCGCGAACCCTCGGGCAATGCATTCTACGATTTAGCGCTGGGTGCGGACGGACATATATGGGTTGCTTCGGTGCCCAAGGATGGCTTTGCCGCTTACGGGGCCTATCAGTACGACGGCGATGGATGGATCGTGCACAACCTCAAGACAGGCCTCTCATCGGAAAATGCTACGACAATAGAGACGGATCTGCAGGGTCGTGCATGGGTTGGCAACTGGGGGCGCGGAGTAGACGTGCTGGATTCGACGGGGACATGGCGTCGTCTCAACAGCGGCAACTCGGCCATCAGAGGGATCGGCGGTGGCAGCTTTGCACCGATTAGCGATGTAGAGCGCGATGCCGACGGCAATATGTGGATTGCCGACGTGCAGAGCGGCTTGGTCGTTATGGATGGCTATCCCCCCGAGCGTCAATTGCTCAACCGACAGGAGGATTTCGGTCTGAGTACCGGGCGCGATATCGGCAAAATATCCGTAGGTCAGGATGGACTTGTATGGGTTGCCACTGCGCGCGACGGTTTTATTCTCTTTGACGATGGCGGCACCCCTTTTGAGAGCGGTGATGAATCGGGCGTCGTCTTTAACTCACTGCAGTACGATGAACTAACGAGCGATCGCTCCAGTGATATTTTAAGCGATGGTGCGGGCCGCGTTTGGGTTGGCACGGACAATGGACTTAATGCGCTGAGCGGCATCTATGACCGCACTACGCGTCGCTATGCGTTGACTTCTTGGAATACCTATAGCGTGACGGATGGCTTACCATCCAACGTCATTACTGCGCTGGCCGGCGGTGCCAACGGCGATGTGTGGGTTGGCACGGAAAGTGGGATTGCGCAGATCAATGCATCCGGTGAAGTGGCTTTCGCACTCAGCACGTCCAATAGTGGATTGATCGACGATCGCGTTAATTCGCTGCTATTTGATGACGAGCGCGGCGAACTGTGGATCGGCACGCTCAATGGGCTGAGTCGCCTGCGCGTGAGTGCGGGCGAGGGGGAAGTCGATCGTCGTGGACAGGTCTATCCCAACCCTCTGGTGCTAGGCCAACGCGGCGGTCTGCTGACGCTGTCGGGTCTGCCGTTGGGAGCAGGCGTCAGTATCTATACGGCTAGTGGCCAACTCGTTCAGCGCATCGATGGCATACCCGGCATGGGCAGTGCGACGTGGGATGGGCTCAATAACGCGGGGTTTCTCGTTGGTTCGGGTGTCTACTACTATGTAGCCAGCGATGAAACGACTCATGTGCTGGGTAAATTCGCCGTAGTGAACGATCGCTGATGCCCATGCGCCCAATCGCCATCATAGCGGTGTGTCTGTGTATGTGCTCGATGCCTCAGTCTGCTAGTGGATCGACCGAGAGCGGCCGATTTACCGTTGCGCGCCTGCAGTATGACGGCGGGGGCGACTGGTATAGCGACCCCTCCTCTTTGCCCAACTTACTGCGCTTTTTGCGCGAGCATACGCGCGTAGTAGCCGCCCAAGAAGAAGCGCGCGTCCAGCTATTGGACGGGGAACTCTTCAGCTATCCCTACCTGTATATGACGGGGCATGGCAACGTTTCTTTTAACGCGCAAGAGATCGAGCGATTGCGCCGCTATCTAGAGAGCGGTGGATTTCTTCATGCCGACGATAATTACGGCATGGATGAGAGCTTCCGCCGCGAGATGAAGCGCGTATTTCCCCTTAGCGAGTGGGTCGAACTCACGCCTGAACACGGCATATTTCACAGCCATTTCGATTTTGCGGACGGTCTGCCGAAAATTCATGAACACGATGGCAAGCGTCCTCAACTGCTCGGTTTATTCATTGAGGACAGGCTCGTCGTCGTCTATTCATACGAATCTGATTTGGGCGACGGTTGGGAAGATCCCGACGTGCACCAAGTGGCTCCAGACAAGCGACTGTCGGCGCTGCGCATGGGCGCCAATATTGTGGTTTGGGCGCTGACGCACTGATGATGGAGGCAAATGAAAAGGCCTTTAATGCGCTTGTAGAGCGCCTGCGTCAACTGCGTCTACGCGCTCTCGGAGTGGAGTTGGCGGTTGGGTTGCTCCGCTGGACTAGTGGGCTGCTGTTGGGAGGGCTCGTCTGGGTGCTGTTAGAAGCACTACTATACTTGTCTCCCGCCGCGCGCACGGCGTTTGGCCTAGTTATCCTGCTGAGTTCAATTGCTGGTCTCGGCTTTACATGGTATGGGAGTCTACCCCCGCTGTGGACGCTCCATCGCTTCGCCCTGCTAATTGAGCTGCGCTGTCCACACGTTGCCCAACGCCTGATCAGCGCGCTTGAACTGTGGAGTGCGCCGCGTGCCGCGCGCCTGTACTCGACGGATTTGCTGGCGGCTACGGTGCGTCGTGCGGCCGACGACGTGGCCGAGATAGATCTGTTTCGCGTCGTGAGTGCGGAACGTGTGCAGCGGAGCGGGCTGCTGGCAGCCGGTGCGCTCGTGCTCGTCGCCGTATGCGGTATGGTAGGCGGGGAAACGCTCGGTGATGCCCTCTACCGCTGCGCGCACCCGACCACCGCGTTTGCACGACCGGTGCAGACGCAGATTCGCCTTGCCGTAGAGCAGGGTGAGGTCGTGCGCGGCGAGGATGTTTATGCGTCGATTTACTTTTCAGGTAAACGGCCGGCCAGCGCGCGCGTGCTCCGCCGCGAGTCGCCGCAGGCGGTTTGGCAGGGTGAAGAAATCGTCGTCGATGAAGCCGATTCGCTCCGCTACGTATTCTCTCAGGTCCAGCGCTCGTTTCAGATGCAAGTGGCCGCCGGTGACGGGGTCTCGCAGATCGTTGACGTGCGCGTTATCGACCCGCCGGCCGTTGAGCGGCTGCGCCTTTCGTTGCGCTACCCATCTTATAGCGAACTGCCCGAGCGCGTAGAGGAAGACGGAGGCGATATCCAGGCCTTAGTCGGCACCCATATCTCCTTTGAAATCACCGCGAACAAAGTGCTCTCTGAGGCGACGTTCGTCCTAAATGACAGCGTCTCGCTGCCTGCTCGCGTGCAGGGGGATCGGGCATTGGTTGAGTTAGTTTTGCAGGACAGCGGCACGTATCGCATCCATCTGCGCGATGAAAACGGCGTGGTTAATCGTGATCCGATCACCTATGCCTTACGCGCCACCGTCGATCAGCCGCCAAGTATTGCCGTTACCGATCCTGGTCGCGATATCGACCTTCCGGAAAGCAGGCAGGTGCAATTGGGCGTGGAGGCTGCAGACGACTTTGGCGTTGCACGCATGGAGTTGGTTTACCAAGTAAACGAGGGAGAGGCACGTCGCGCGCAGCTGGCTGTGGTGCCTGGACGTCAGGTGCGCGTGCGCCACGTTTGGAGCCTTGAAGACCTGTCGCTCCTTCCTGAAGATCGCGTTTACTACTTCGTAGAGGCCTTTGATAACGACGAAGTGTCCGGGGCCAAATCTGCGCGGAGTGAGCGCTACGCCCTGCGGCTGGCCTCGCTGCGCGAACTGTACGAGGAGAGCGAGCAGGCGTTGGGCGAGCGACTTGAGGAAATGGAAGCGCTCGTCGAGGAGGGGCGCGATACGCGCGAGTATATGGAACAGGTGCGCCGAGAAGTGCTGCGCAAAGAAGAGCTGAGCTGGGAGACGCAGCGCGAGCTGGAAACGGCACTCGAAGAGGAGAGTGAGCGCTCGCGCCAGCTGGAAGAAATGGCCGCCGAACTAGAGCAGAGCAGCCAGGAAATCAAAGAAAAAGGGTTAGGTAGCAGCGAGCTGTTTGAGAAGTTAGAGGAAATACGCCAGCTCATGGCCGAAGTCGCCGCTCCCGAAATGCAGGAGGCACTGCGCCAGCTGCAGCAAGCGGCCGAAGATCCAGATCCGGAGGCACTGGCCGAGGCACTCAAGCGATTTGGTGAGGACCAGGAGGCATTTCAGCAGCGTCTCGATCGCACGATCGACCTGTTGAAACAGGTGCGGGCCGAGCAGCAATTTGAAGCGGTCGTTGAGCAGGCGCGCGAACTGGCCGAGCGTCAGCGCGCGATCAACGAGGCGTTGGAACAGGGCGAAGCCGGAATGCGCGAGCAGATGCAGCAGGGTGGGGTGCGACGCGACAGCGAAAAACTCCAGCAGCAGCTGGACGAATTAGCCGAGTCCTTGGAACAGCTCGGTGCACCCATGGCGGCAGAGGTAAGCGAGCAGGCCGAACAGATGGAAGCACAGCAAATGAGCGGGCGCATGCGCGATATGGTCCAACAGATGCGCGCCAAGAATAATCCGGAGGCAGAGCGACTCGGCGCGGGGCTCGAGGAAGATTTGGGCAAATTATCCGCGAATCTGAGCAATGCTAAGAGTCAGTTCGTAGCCGAGCAAAAAGAAGAAATCAGCGGTGAACTGCGTCGCGCTATGCGCGAGTTGATTCAGCTGTCGCAGCGCCAGGAAGACCTTGCTGCACAGGTGCGTGCTCGGCCGCAGGTCGACGGTCCCGAACCGGCTGAAGACCAGTTTGCTCTGCTGCAGGGTGCAGGCCACGTCGCAGAAAACTTGGCGCAGTTGGCCCGTCGTACCATGACGTTGGCTCGCGGTCTCAATACTACACTCGGCTATATGCTCAACAACATGGGTACCGCTGCGCGCCATTTGGGGCAGCGCGACGGGCGCAGCGCTTTTGAACCGCAGGCTGAGGCGATGCGCTATGCCAACGAGACGGTCGTGTTGCTGCGCCAAAGTCTGGACAACCTGTCCAATGCCAGTATGCCGTCGAGCTTTGCCGAAGCGATGCAGAAGATGATGGGTATGTCCGAGCAGCAGGCACAGCTGAATCAAGCTGCGCAGCAGGCTTTCGACCAGGCCAGCCAGCAGGGACAGGGCCGACCTCGCCCCGGTTTGGACGGCGAAATACGTCGTCTGTCGGCCGAACAGGGGCGCATCTATCAAGCCTTAGAAGAGCTGCATCGCTCCATGCGTGGGCACAAGGGGGCACAGCGACAAATCGAATCGATTCAGGAAGAAATGCGCGAGGTGCTAGGTGATTTGCAGCAGCGCCGTCTGGATGCGCGCACGCTGCAAAAGCAGGAGCGGGTTTTTCAGCGCATGCTGGATGCCAGTCGGTCGATTCACTCGCGCGGTTTCAAAGAGGAACGCGAGGCCATTGGCGGGACGGATCAGCCCTATAGCGGTCCTCCCGGTATGCCGAGTGATCTGGGGCAGGTGCCCGACGTGCTGCGTCAAGCGATGCGCCAGGCGTTGGAGGGCACATACCCGGCCGAGTATCGCGCGCTCCTGCAGCGCTACTACGAGCAGGTTTACGAAGACGCAATGCGAGCAGAAGGTGCTCCGTGAACTACGTTGTGGCGTGGCTGCTGATGGTCTCGGCGCTTTGGGCTCTCGACGAGGACGATCTGCGTCGGCGCATTCAGCAGCTCGAACGGCGCGGCGAATGGGCGCGTGCGGTCGTCGACTACGATTCGCTCTTTGCGCTGCGCCCAGAGGATGCGGCCGTTGCGCGCGGGCTCGCCCGTGCGCTGAGTGCAGCCGGCCAGCACGAGCGCAACGTCGTACACTTACAGACGTGGCTTAAGGCACATACGAGCGACCAGATGGCCTATCTGCTGTTGGGCGATGCGCTGCAGCAGGCGGGACGCCCAACCGAAGCCGTCGGAATCTGGCGTCGACTGCTGCAGCTGCGTCCCAGTGATCCGACGGTCTATCAGCAGGTCAGCGATCGCTGTCAGGCCGCCGGTCAGGCCGATGAGGCCATCGCCGTTCTGTTAGAGGGACGACGGGCCCTGGGGGACGAGCGCGTATTCAGCTGGGAGCTAGCGGCGCTCAGTCTACAAGCCGGTCAGTATCAGCGTGCCATTGCGCTGTTTTTACAGAGCGTCGAACAGTCTCCGGACCGACTGCCCATCGTTGAGCACCAGCTAGGGCCGGTGTGCCAGCGCGACGACGGCATGCTGTTGGATGCGCTGTTGGACCCCGGACTCCGGGTCAATCCACTGCACCGGGCACAGCTGGCCGCGACGTGCGCGCTCTTTGCCGGTCAGCCGGAGCGCGGGCTTGCGCAGGTTGTGGCGCTGCCGGAAAGCGACGAACGTGCGCGCCTGTTGTTTCAATACGCCCAGCAGTGTGAAGCGCGCGGTTTTGCTGCGTCGGCGATTGCCGGATACGGCGCATATTCCGAGCTGTCCGAGGATGGGCCGAATGCCTTTCACGCCCTGCTTAAACGAGCTCAGTTGAGTGCACGGCACGCCGATCGAGCGCAGGCCCTAACGCATTATGCTGCGCTCGTTGAGCGCTTCCCCGAGCGACCAGAGGCCTTAGAGGCGCTCGTCGATATTGCGCGGTTAGAGCTGGAAGATGGACGCGATCCCCAGGCTGTGACCGCTAGTTTACGCGCGGTTGTCGACGCGCCTGTAAGCGGTCCTTGGACGCGGGCCGCGCTGGATTTACTCGTCGAGAGCACGCTGCGAGGGGGAGATATGGACGGGGCCGCTGGCTGGGTCCTGCGCCTGTCCAAGCAGGGACAGGTCGCCGCCTATGCTGCGGGTGTGCGCGGAGCTGAGTTGGCGTATTTTAGCGGCGATTGTGCTGCGGTTATTGACGGTCTAAGTGCGCTGACGTCGGAAGCGGTCGACCACCCCTTGGCCAACGATGCGCTGGATCTGCTGCTAGTGTGCGAAGAGTTCAAAGACGAGGTCCTGCTGCCCGATTTGGTGCAGGCGCAGTTGCTCGAGCGCCAAGGACAGACGCAGCGCGCTGCGGTTTACTGGGATCGCGTCATCGGCAATGCGACCCCGCGCCTGCGTCAGTGGGCGCTGCTGCAGCGAGCCGTAAGCGCGCGGGAACGTGATTCGCCGCGTGCGCTTGCATGGTTCGAGGCGCTGGTCGAACAGTGGCCGGACGGGCGCTATGTAATGGAGGCGCAGCTGGCGCGCGCCGAATTGTTGCAGCGGGCTGGTCGGCTCGAGGAAGCGCTGCGCGTCTGTGAGGCGGCGCTGCTGGTTGCTCCGGCTGATGCGCGCGCGCCCGAACTGCGTCTGCACATACAGCGTCTGCGTGCAGCGTTGAAGATCGAGAATAACCCATGATAAATAAATTTATTTGCTACGTGCTGCTCTGTTGTGCGCTGCCTGTTTCTGCGGAGCGGCTGTTGATCCCCATGGATCTTGAACAGCGCGATCATCTCAAGGCCTACGGCGTAGCGTTCTGGGCACTCGAGCGCGGCGTAGCCGTCGAGTGGTTGCTCAACTATCGCGGCGGCGTTTTTATGCTCGATTACCAGGCGGCTGTAGCCCGAGAAGCTCAGATTCGCGGAGTCGATACGTCGGTTCTTTCCGAGGCACAGGCCGCACAGGTTTACGCCGAGATTGATGCGGGTAATATGGAGGTTGTGCGCTTGGAAAAGGCGCCGAAAATTGCCGTCTATACCCCGCCCAACAAACAGCCGTGGGACGATGCCGTTACTATGGCGCTTGAGTACGCGCAGATTCCCTACGAAAAAATTTGGGACGAGGAAGTCTTGGGTGGTGCGCTCAAAGAATACGACTGGCTCCACCTGCACCACGAAGATTTTACCGGTCAGTATGGTAAATTCTATAGCTCCTACGGTCGTGAGGCGTGGTACCAGGAACAGCAGCGCGCCTACGAATCGATGGCAAAGCGTTTGGGATATAGCAAGGTCTCGGATCAGAAGAAAGCCGTCGCTTTGGAAATCTATAACTACGTCGTTTCCGGCGGATTTCTCTTTGCCATGTGTTCGGCTACTGATTCGTTTGATATCGCCCTAGCAGCGATGGATATCGATATCTGCCACGAGATTTTTGACGGAGATCCCGCCGATTCACAGGCCCAGCAAAAGCTTGACTTTAGCCGTACCGTTGCCTTTGAGAATTTCGTTATCGAGCAGAATCCGCTGGTATACGAGTTTTCGGATATTGATACTACACCCAAAGACGTGCGCCAGATTCGCACGGCCGAAGCCGAGTATTTTACGCTCTTTGAGTTTTCAGCTAAATACGATCCAGTGCCGGCGATGCTCACGCAGTCGCACACGAATATCGTCGACGGATTTCTCGGTCAGACGACCGGTTACCGGCGCTCGCTAATAAAAGATTCGGTTATAGTGCTAGGCGAAGTCGAAGAGAGCGAAGAGGTAAAATACATTCACGGTAGCGCAGGCAAGGGTACGTTCACCTTTTATGGCGGGCACGATCCAGAAGATCACAAGCACTTGGTGCACGATCCGCCGACGAACCTGGCGTTGCATCCCAATTCACCCGGTTATCGACTGATTTTGAACAACGTGCTCTTTCCGGCGGCAAAGAAGAAAGAGCGCAAGACCTGATGGAAGACCTCTCTGGGCTGTGCAGATGCGCGCTGGCACCGCACGGAGAGGCAAACGAGCGATGAAAGGAATTCCATGAGCACGACGGATGTGGAGGCGGTGGCTCAGCTCAGCGAGGCCAGAGATCGGATATACGCCGAAGTCGGCAAGGTTATTATCGGCCAGCGAGAGATCGTCGGTCAGATGCTGACGGCCCTGCTGGCCGGCGGCCATTGCCTGCTAGTTGGCGTGCCGGGATTGGCCAAGACGACGCTGGTTCAGGCGCTGGCCAAAACGCTGGATCTATCGTTTGGTCGAATCCAGTTTACGCCCGACTTGATGCCCTCCGATATTACCGGCACCGAAGTGCTGGAAGAAGATCACGAGAGCGGGCGCAAGGACTTTCGCTTTATAAAGGGCCCGATTTTTGCTCACGTGCTGCTGGCTGACGAAGTCAACCGCACGCCGCCCAAGACGCAGGCCGCGCTGCTGCAGGCTATGCAGGAGCACGCGGTGACGGTCGGAGGAGAAACGCTAGCGCTGGATGCGCCGTTTTTCGTGCTCGCTACGCAAAACCCTATTGAACAAGAGGGAACCTATCCGCTGCCCGAGGCGCAGTTGGATCGCTTTCTATTCGAACTGCGGATCGACTATCCGCTGGCCGAAGAGGAAGAGGAAATCGCTCGGTCTACGACCAGCGGTCCGCGCGAAGCGATCGAGAGCGTGCTCGATGCGCAGCAGCTAGTGGCCGCGCAGCAGCTAGTGCGGCGGGTGCCGATTGCCGACCATTTGATAAGCTACGCCGTCAACTTGGTTCGTTCCTCGCGCCCCGGCGATGCGGCCGCCCCCGATTACGTTAGGGAAATGGTCAATTGGGGCGCCGGTCCACGCGCTTCGCAGTATCTGGTTCTGGCTTCCAAGGCGCGTGCCGTCCTCGACGGCCGTCATTCGGTTTCGCAGGAGGATATTCGCGCAGTGGCTCCAGCCGTTTTGCGCCATCGCTTGGTCGTCAACTATCACGCTGAGGCGCAAAACGTGACGGCGACAGCGCTGATTGAACGCCTGCTAGAGGATGGCACATCCGCGTGAACAGCGCCGACGCTTCGCAATCCTATCTCGACCCGGAGATCGTTTCGCGGTTAACGCGCCTCGATCTGGTGGCCCGTCTCGTGGTCGAAGGCTTTATTACCGGTCTGCATCGCAGCCCGTACCACGGTTTTTCCGTCGAGTTTTCAGAACACCGTCCCTATATGCCGGGTGATTCCCTGCGCGATGTCGACTGGAAAGCCTACGCTAAGTCGGATCGGCTCTATATCAAGCAGTACGAAGAAGAAACCAACCTCAAGGCCTATGTGCTGTGCGATGCGTCGGGGTCAATGGACTTCTGCGCTGGTGCGCCGATGAGCAAGTTCCGCTATGCGGCCTGTTTGTCTGCGGCCCTGTCCTATTTAATGCTGCGACAGCGCGATGCGGTGGGGCTTATGCTGTTTCGCGATGCGGTTGAATCCTACGTGCCGCCTCGTTCCGTGCAGAGCCATCTACAGGCCCTGCTGAAGGAAATTGATCGAGTTCAACCCGCTGATGATACGCATATGGCGCCGGCTTTTCACGATCTGGCCGAACGCATAGCCCGACGCGGCCTTATCGTGGTGCTGTCGGATTTGCTCGACGACCCGCAGGAAGTGCTGCGGGGGCTACGTCACTTTCGCCACCGAGGGCACGAGGTCGTCGTGTTTCACCTGCTAGATCCGCGCGAGTTGGATCTGGCGTTTGAGCGTGAGTCGCGCTTTTTTGACTTGGAAAATCCGGACCAGGTGTTGGCTACCCAGCCGTGGCAGGTGCGGCGCGAGTATGGGCAGATGATGGAAGATTTGGTGCAGACCTATCGCCGAGGCTGTGCGGAAGCACGCATAGACTATGCGCTAATCGATACGTCGATGCCCTTTGATGTGGCTCTTTCGCGCTATTTAGTGCAGCGGCGGAAAATGGGATAAGAGCGCGCGTCGGCTTTTAATCTTGACTTTTTTGTCCGCATTAATAGTTTCTGCTTGCTGAGTCAGCAACGAATGCAGGCTCTCAAAATCAATCTTGACTTTTTTGTCTTGTTTATACGCCAACCACACGGGAGATAGGGCACAATGAGCGAATCGACGACCTCGCAGCCGACCGCTGAGAAGTCCAGCGATACGCAAACCCTCGAGGAATTTGCCAGCCGCGAATACCAATGGGGCTTTGTTACCGATATAGAGGCAGATTCGGCACCACCCGGTCTCAACGAAGAAATTATCCGCTTTATTTCGGCCAAGAAGGAAGAGCCCGAGTTTATGCTCGAGTGGCGATTGAAGGCCTACCGCCAGTGGCTCAAGATGGAAGATCCGACGCGGCGCAAACAGAGTGAGCGCTGGGCCAAGGTCGAGTATCCCGACATAGATTACCAGAGCATCGTTTACTATTCGGCCCCCAAGAAAAAGGAGCTCGGCAGCCTAGACGAAGTCGATCCCGAACTGCTAGAGACGTACGAAAAACTTGGCATTCCGCTCGAAGAGCAAAAGATGTTGGCCGGCGTGGCGGTGGACGCCGTTTTCGACAGCGTGTCGGTGGCGACGACGTTCAAAGACAAGCTGTCTGAGTTGGGCATTATATTTTGCTCCTTTTCCGAAGCGGTGAAAAACCATCCGGACCTCGTGCGAAAGTACCTGGGATCGGTGGTGCCGACGACCGATAATTACTTTGCCGCACTTAACTCGGCTGTGTTTACCGACGGTTCGTTTGTCTACATACCCAAAGGGGTGCGCTGTCCGATGGAACTGTCGACCTATTTTCGCATCAACGCAGCGAATACGGGTCAGTTTGAGCGCACGCTTATCGTGGCCGACGAGGGCTCGTATGTGAGCTATCTGGAGGGATGCACGGCGCCGATGCGCGACGAAAACCAGCTGCACGCGGCCGTGGTTGAACTGGTTGCGCTCGATAACGCGCAGATCAAGTACTCGACGGTGCAAAACTGGTATCCGGGCGATGAAAACGGCGTGGGGGGGATTTACAACTTCGTCACTAAGCGTGGCGCCTGTCGCGGTCACCATTCGAAGATTTCTTGGACCCAGGTCGAGACGGGTTCGTCCATTACCTGGAAATACCCCAGCTGTATTCTGCAGGGAGACCACTCGGTTGGCGAGTTTTACTCGGTCGCCGTTACTTCGAAAAAGCAGCAGGCTGATACCGGCACCAAAATGATCCACATTGGCAACCACACGCGCAGCACCATCATTTCTAAAGGCATCTCGGCACAGCGCGGTCAAAACACCTACCGCGGCGGAGTCAAGATCATGAAGAACGCGCGCGATGCGCGCAATTTTACGCAGTGTGATTCGATGCTTATTGGCGACCAGTGTGGCGCGCACACGTTTCCCTATATCGAAGTGCGCAACCCCGGTGGACAGGTCGAGCACGAGGCTTCGACGTCAAAAATTGGCGAAGATCAGATTTTCTACTGCAACCAGCGCGGCTTGTCGACCGAAGATGCCGTGGGCATGATCGTAAACGGTTTCTGCAAAGAAGTGCTGGCTGAACTGCCCATGGAATTTGCCGTAGAAGCGCAAAAGCTGCTCGGCATCAGCCTCGAAGGCAGCGTGGGATAGATACAACCGACATACTATGCGAGGAATACACCTACATGCTCACGATTGAAAATTTACAAGCGCGCGTCGAGGAGACGCCTATTCTGCGCGGCATAGATCTGCAGGTCAACGCCGGCGAAATACACGCTATCATGGGGCCCAACGGATCCGGCAAAAGCACGATGGCACAGGTGCTAGCCGGCCGTGAAGGCTACGAGGTGACCGGCGGTAGCGTCTCGTTTCTCGGGCGCGATCTGCTCGATATGGATCCGGAGGACAGAGCCCGTGAGGGGCTGTTTTTAGCCTTCCAGTATCCGGTGGAGATACCGGGCGTAAATTCGACGTATTTTCTGCGCACCGGTTACAACGAGATGTGCAAGCACCGCGGAAAAGAGGAGCTGGACGCCGTTGATTTTCTCAGCTTAGTCCGAGAAAAGCTCCAACTCGTCGAGATGGATGAGAGCTTTCTTAAACGCTCGGTCAACGAAGGGTTTTCCGGTGGCGAGAAGAAGCGCCACGAAGTGCTGCAGATGGCGGTATTGGAACCGCGCTTGGCCATTCTCGACGAGACGGATTCCGGTCTCGATATCGATGCACTGCGCGTGGTTGCCAACGGGGTAAACGCGCTGCACTCACCCGAAAAAGCTGCTATTGTCGTAACGCACTACCAGCGTTTGCTCGACTATATAGTGCCCGATTACGTGCACGTCCTATACAAGGGGCGTATCGTGCGTTCAGGCGGCAAGGAACTCGCACTCGAGCTGGAAGAAAAGGGATATGATTGGGTCAAGGACGAAGCCGTAGGGGCATCGGCATGACCGATACCGTTGATCGCACAGCGCGGTACGTAGAGCGCTTTGCCGAGTTTGTCGAATCCCTCGACGAGCAGGACGCTGCGTCGGAGCGCCGGAGCGCTTTGGCCGCCTTTGCTGAGATGGGTTTTCCCACGGCTCACGACGAGGAATGGCGCTACACGAATTTGGCGCCACTGCTGCGTCAGGAGTTTGCTCCTTTTCCGGGGATCGCGGAAGTGCCCGAAAGCATCGAGCGCTGGCGCGTGCCGGATCTCGATAGCCATCTGTTGGTCTTTGTCGACGGTCGTTACCAACCTGCCCTGTCCAGTGTCGATGCGTTTGGTGATGGCGTGCGCGTCGGCAATTTGGCCGCATCGCTGTGGGAGGGGACAGAGCAGCCTCTGGGGCGTATCGCTCCTCGCGTTCGGGATGCCTTTGTCGAGCTCAATACCGCATTCCTACAGGATGGAGCCTTTATCTACGTCGACAAGGGCGTGCGCGTAGACCAGCCCATAGAGGTGCTCTTTATCGCCGCGTGTTCACAGGCGACAACGCACCCTAGACTGTGGGTTTGCCTTGAAGAAGGCGCTCAGGCCACGTTGGTCGAACGCTACGTCAGTTCGGGAGATCAGCCCCATTTGAGTAATGCACTGGCTGAATTTCAGGTGGGCGAAAATGCGCACTTGGAGCACTACCGCATGCAGGACGAAAACGACGCGGCTTTCCACGTCTCCAATCTGTACGTGCGCGAACAGCGCAGCAGCGTTTTTTCTTCGACCTGCTGCACGTTAGGCGGTGCGCTGACCCGCAATCACGTGCACACGCAGCTGATGGGGGAGGGCATTCACTCCACGCTCAATGGGCTTTACGTGGTCGAGGGCGCCCAGCACGTAGACAACCACACGCTAATAGAGCACGCTCGTCCCCATTGTCAGAGTCACGAGTTTTACAAGGGGATTCTCGCCGACGAATCGACGGGGGTCTTTCGCGGTCAGATTCTCGTGCATCAAGCTGCGCAGAAAACGGACGCCTACCAGGCCAATCGCAATTTGCTGCTTTCCGATCGCGCGGAAATCAACACCAAGCCACAGCTGGAAATCTACGCCGATGACGTCAAGTGTTCGCACGGTGCGACGATCGGCCAGCTCGACGAAGATGCCGTGTTCTATCTGCGATCGCGCGGGATCGGGCGTGCGGCAGCGCGACGCGTTCTCACGCGTGCTTTTGCAGGTGAAGTGGTTGAGCGGGTGCGGTTGAAAGCACTGCGCGACGATTTGGAAGCGCGTGTCGGAGCTCGGTTAGAGCGCGCCGTTGCCCATGCGGAGTCTGATTGATGGACGAAGCACAGCGAGAGGGATCGAGTGAAGTGCTCGACGTGGAGCGGATTCGCCGCGACTTTCCCGTTCTACAGGAGCGTATACGCGGCAAAGAGTTGATTTATTTAGACAATGCAGCTACGACGCAAAAGCCGCTGACTGTCGCCTACGCTTTACAGCATTATTATACCAGTGAAAACGCGAATATCCATCGGGGTGTGCACTTGCTGAGCCAGCAGGCCACGTTTTCCTACGAGCGCGCGCGTGGGCGCGTAGGCCAGTTCCTCAATGCAGCAGAGCCCAGCGAAATTGTCTTCGTACGCGGTGCTACCGAGGCCGTCAATCTCGTTGCGCACAGCTATGGGCGCGGTCACGTTGGTCCTGGTGATGAAGTGATCGTTACGCAGATGGAACATCACTCCAATATCGTTCCTTGGCAGGTGCTGTGCGAAGAGAAGGGTGCCGTGCTTAAGGTCGTTCCTATTAGTGACGATGGCGCGTTGATTTTGGAAGCATATGAGGAGCTCCTTAGTGAACGCACGCGCATAGTCGCCGTGACGCACGCTTCGAATGCGTTGGGAACGATTAATCCGATCAAGACGATGATCGATATGGCTCACGCGTGCGGCGCCGTGGTGCTAGTTGATGGCGCCCAAGGAGTTCCGCATATGCACGTCGACGTGCAGGCGCTCGACTGTGATTTTTACGTATTCTCCGGGCATAAGCTCTTTGCGCCGACCGGAACGGGCGCACTCTACGGCAAAAAGCACCTGTTGGAAGCCATGCCGCCCTGGGAGACGGGCGGGGGTATGATTCAGCGGGTCAGCTTTGAGAAAGGGACGACCTATGCAGATGTGCCGACGCGCTTTGAGGCGGGCACGCCGCATATTGCAGGCGGAATAGGGCTTGCCGCGGCGATCGACTACGTCAACTCGATTGGCCGCACTGCCATAGCTGAATACGAAGAGGAATTGCTGCGCTACGCGACCGATCTGCTGTCCGACATAGAAGGCGTGCGACTCATAGGCACCGCCGCCGAAAAGGTGGGCGTGATCTCCTTTGTGATGGACGAGGCACATCCGCACGATATAGGGACAATTCTCGATGCCGAGGGAATTGCCGTCCGCGCGGGACACCATTGCGCGCAGCCGCTCATGCAATTTTACGGAGTGCCTGCCACCGTGCGCGCATCGCTGGCCTTTTACAATACCCGCGCGGAAATGGATGCACTTGCAGAGGGAATACGCAAAGTAAGAGAGGTATTTAACTGATGAGTGAACTGCGCGAGCTGTACCAAGAAATTATACTCGATCATAACAAGAACCCGCGTAACTTCGGCCAGCTCGAAGGCGCCAATCGAACGCAAGAGGGTTATAATCCGCTGTGCGGAGATCATCTGCACGTGCACTTGCGCATCGAGCAAGATCGCATTGAAGAAGTAAGATTTGAAGGGTCGGGGTGTGCAATTTCAAAAGCTTCTGCGTCGCTGATGACGGCGGCTATCAAAGGCAAGAATGTGGCAGAGGCCGAGAGGCTATTCGACGATTTTCACGCCATGGTCATGGCCGATGTGGCCGAACCCATAGACGAAGCCAAACTGGGTAAAATGGCCATCTTTGCCGGCGTGCGCGAATTCCCCATGCGCGTTAAATGCGCAACGCTGGCTTGGCATGCGATGAAGGCTGCGCTTTCTGGTGATCAAGCGCCTATATCAACGGAGTAGGAGATAACGTATGACGGCTCTGCACACAAAGACGTTTGAAGAAGGTAGCACAGAAGCGCGGATTGTCGAGGTGCTCAAAACCTGCTACGATCCGGAAATACCCGTGGATATCTACGAGTTGGGTCTTATCTACGACGTGCAAATCAACGAAGAGAGCTTTGCCGAAGTGACAATGACCCTCACGTCCCCGGCCTGTCCTGTGGCCGGAACGCTTCCCCCGGAAGTGCAGCAAAAAATCAAGGACGAAGTGGATGGGCTGAGCGGCGTGTCGGTGGATATCGTTTGGGATCCCCCGTGGTCTGTGGACATGATGTCTGAAGGGGCCAAGCTCGAACTGGGTATGATGTAGGCCTGCTATGAAGCTGAGCTCTCAAGAAGAATACGGCCTGCGCTGCCTGCTGCACTTGGCGCGCAATGAGTGTGATGCGAGTCTGACGATTCCCGAAATAAGTCAGGCAGAAGGCATTTCGCATCACAATGTCGGCAAACTGCTGCGCATATTGCGCCAGGCTGGTTTTGTCGAGAGCGAACGCGGCCAACACGGAGGATATATTTTGGCGCGAGCGCCCGAGCACATTGTCGTTGCTGACGTACTCAATGCGCTGGGCGGTCGACTTTTTGATCCGAGTTTTTGCGATCAGCACAGCGGCGCTGAAGAAAACTGCGCGCATACGCTCAGCTCCTGTTCGGTGCGCGCGCTGTGGAGTCGTCTGCAGGATGCAGTGGACAGCGTGCTGCGCGCGCTAACGCTGCGCGATTTGCTGCGCGAAGGGTATCTGTTCAAAGACCGCGAAGAATCGCACCTGTTGGAAATTACGCACTAACCCCGCATTTCCTTTAGCCTTGGTCAATCGATCGCTGTATTCGATCAAGCGCTTCCATTACCGGCAAACACATACTGCAGCTGGTCAGCGCTTTGCGCTTCTCTCTGATTGCAGCAAAGAATTCGCCGTCCTGTGCCTCGACTCCACCGGCGTGGTCGATGGGTATTTCTCTACCTTCGTGGTCGCATAATCTGCCCTTTTCGACGATCAGCGTTTCTTCTTGTCCGATGATGCGGTAGTGGCTCTGTATGGGACCGTGGTTGTTAAAAGAATGAGCCGATGTGACGATTGCACCGCGCTGGGATCGCATGGCGATTGATATGTCCATGGGAATATCGAGTTCGGGATGCATGGGACCGATCTGTCCCCACGTTTCTTCCGTTAAGTCACCGAGCAGCCAGTGGGTCATATCAACCATGTGGCATGCCTGATGCCACAGTAGATCGTCTACCCACGTGCGCGGTTTGCCGAAGCGGTTCTCGTTGGTTCTGCGGAAAAAGTAGGTCTGTTGTACGATGTGCAGTGGCGTTAGTTCGCCTGCGTCGATTCGTCGCTTGAGTTCGATGAATGGCCCGCTAAAACGCTGTGTATGACAAACCATGCAGACCTTACCCGTGCGTTCTTCTGTCTCCACGATACGGAGCGATTCCTCTAGGTTGAGCCCCATGGGTATTTCAATCAACACGTGTTTGCCTGCCTCCATTGCCTCGATGGCCTGCGCACAGTGTACCTGGTTGGGAGAACATAGGATCACGGCCTCTATGTCTTTTTGGGCTAAACATTCAGAAAAGTTGAGAGACCAATGCGGAATGTTCCACGTTTGCGCGAAGGCCTCGGCATCCGCGGCAATTCCTCCTGCGAGGGTAGCTACCTCTATTCCGCTAAGATTGCTGAGCGCCTGTAAATGAGTCTGTCCTTGTGCACCTTCACCTGCAACGCAAATTTTCATGCTAAACACTCCGGTCTATAATGCGATTTAGATTGTTCGATCAATATAATAAAAGCAAAAAAAGAGCGTCATATATGGGCTTGAATAGCCTATAAATCAGCTTGCTCTATAAAAATAGTTTGGTTATTTTTGCTCGCAGAATTGATATGTTATGCGATCGCGCTGTAAAATGTCGTCAATAAAGGGAGGTCAATTCCATGGCGAAAGCGAAAGCTAAGAAGGCACCGGCCAAGAAGGCTGCTGCTAAGAAGGCACCGGCCAAGAAGGCTGCTGCTAAGAAGGCACCGGCTAAGAAAGCTGCTGCTAAGAAGGC
>JAYOKQ010000059.1:0-26301 GCA_038119905.1 Gemmatimonadota bacterium
TGAGGCCAAAGTCGGCATAGAGCTCATCCCAGAGTTCTTGACCGCCGCCGTAGTAAAGCCATCCGTTGATTTCTTGGGCCGTTAGGCCAAAGGGAACCGCGGAGAAAAACTGCGTAGCCTCGTGCTTGCCCTTCCAGTAATAGGCACTTGCGTGACCCATTTCGGCCGTGCCACCCGCTACGCCGTCGAAGACGCCCATCGCGGGGACCAATTCGCCGGCGCCATAGACCTTGATCTCTAGCCGACCGCCGGACATTTCGCCTATGATGCGCGCCAGGCGATTGGCGCCTGTGCCAAGGCCGGGAAAGTCCTTGGGCCAGGTCGTAATCATTTTCCACTTATACTGCTTGCCGGTCTGGACGGCCGGACCGCTCTGCTCCTGGGCCTGTCCGCAGGCGGCTAGGGCAGCCGATGCGGCTAGCGGGGCCGTGCGCAGAAAGGCGCGGCGCGATGTGTTTTTTTGATTCGGCATGGCGTTCTTTTCACTCTCTATGCGTTGCGACATGGGGGGCTATCCGCGCTCAAGCAGGCGCGAAGATCCATCGTCGTGCCCCACTACTACTAGGTGTGTAAGGCCGATAAAAAGGCCGTTTTCGACAACGCCGGGCAGCGCATTTATCCAGCTCTCGGTCTTTGCGGCATCGTCGATGCCCGAGGGAAAGGTGCAGTCGATGATTACGTTGCCATTGTCCGTCTCAAACGGAACTCCATTCGCGTCGTTGCGCAAAACCGGCTGCAGACCGCGATCGGTAAAGGCGCGGAAGATAACGGGCCAGGCGAAGGGGATGACTTCCACTGGGAGAGGGGCCTTGGTGCCCAGCTGGTCAACTAGCTTGGATTCGTCGACTATAATAATCTGGCGAGTCGTTGCCGAGGCGACGATTTTTTCGCGCAATAACGCACCGCCTAACCCCTTGATGAGGTCGAGCTGGGGATCTACTTCGTCGGCTCCGTCAATCGTCAAGTCGACGCTTGGCGCCTCCTCTAAGGTGACGACGCGAAGGCCGAGTGATTCGGCCAGCTGTGTCGAGGCAATCGACGTCGATACGGCCGTTATACGCAGGCCCTCTTCGGCCCGCTGACCCAGAGCACGGATAGCATATTCTGCTGTTGAACCCGTGCCCAGGCCGACGACCATGCCGTCCTCGACGTATTCGGCGGCCTTGATACCGGCCGCTTCTTTCGCATTCATAAAAACCTCGCTATAGCCGCATGACGTAGTGTATTTGGTGCGCGACTTCTTCAAAGCCAACGTCGGGATAGAGATGTGAGCCGATGGGATTCTGCGCCAGTGTTTCAATTTTAGCGCATTCCATACCCTCCTCGCGCATAAAAGCGAGTGCGTGTTCGAGCAGTTGGCGACCGATTCCGCGCCCCTGTAGACTGGGGTCAACGGCAATGTTGGGAATCCCTCCGATCCTACTTTCGCGGTCAATGCGCGTCGTTACATAGCCTTCGACGCGACCGTCCTCGTCCCATACGAATACACCACGGGCGCGATCGCCGGCTACATCATCGTCGATGTGGCGGAGTTTGCGCCAGCGCCAATCGCGGTTGCCAATAAGACCTAAGTGCTTCTCGATATTGCGATCTATCGAAACGCCGTCAAAGCAAATCGCCGTAATCTCTTTGAGGCGTTCGAGGTCGCTTTCCCTATATAATCGTATCATAATGTGGCCATAATATGGGCAAGCCGATCGCTGTCAGCAAGCCGCTAGTGGGGCGGTGTCTTCGCGGCAACGAGCAGTGCATCGGCGAAAAACTTCGTGCCCCAGTTTAGGATGGCGTAGGGTACATAGTCCCCCCCCAGCGGGTGCGAGGAGGGCAGTCCACCGCGCAACCCGGGATGTCGACCCGTTAAGGCGTGGTGGGTCTTTAGGCGTTGGACTAACGCGCGGGCTGCGCGGGCAAACGGAGCAGTTGTATGCGATGAAAGCGCATATAGAATCAGGGCTAGTTGAGCATTACCCGTCAGGCACATGTGGGGGGATTGGCCCTGCCAGTCGGCGTTGAGTGCTGCGCTGAGATGGCCGGATTCGACTAGGTGGGGATGTCTTGAAAGCAGTTGCTCGGTAGCATGGAGCGCTGCTGCGTGTGCTGCGCGTCCATCATCGCCGAGTAGGCGTGCTGACTCCAAGAGGCCGCGCAGCGTATAGGCGATAGTGTGAGTGATGGGGAGGGCTTGGGGCTGCAGGGCCATATGGGGGAAGAACCCGTTCTCGCGCTGCTGCGGGAGCAGCCAGGAAAGAAAGCGCTGTGCGGCTTCTCGATAGCGTTCTTTGCCGCAGAGAGACGACAATTCTAATAGGGGCCAAGCGACGCGGCTATGATAGGCGCGCGGAGCTTCTAAATAGGTGTGGCGCAGCCATCGGCCATCCTGCTCTTGAGCGTCGACCAGCCAGTCAGCGGCGCAGCGCGCAGCGTGTAGGTAGCGCTCGTCTTCGGTATGGCGAAAGAGGGCGCACCATCCCAACATGACCTGACCGGTATTGAATACGATGGGATAATCATTGAGGCCGATGCCCCCGCGGACACCGCCCGTGGGCAGCTGAATTTCAATTTCCCAATCGCCCATGCGCCGAGCTCGGTCGACGTAGTCTGCGCCGAGATCGCGGCAGGCCAATAGCGTTGGAATGATATAGCCCGTGGTTTCGGGGTAGGGCGGCATCCAGCCACGGCGCAGGAAATAGCCCGCTGAAACCCCTCGCCCGCCGCCGGCATCCTGGGCGCGGCACAGCCAATCCAGCGCGGCTTCTAGATGGATCTGATCGGCGCGTGCTGCGTGCTGGCGTTCGGGATGGAGAAGGAGCGGCCAGTGGCTGGGATGGCCTAGCAGATGGGCGTATTCATAGAGCGAAACGGCGATTTGCTTGGCGGTGGAAAACATGGCTGACGGCATTTTATACGGGTGAATGCTCTTTGCAAGGAACGCAATAAAATAATATTTTTCAGCGTATTATGACAAGGTATAGACCGCTGGTGGACCGTTTATGCTGAAGGCGTTGGTACGGCGCGTTGCGCCAGAGTCGGCCTATGGAATTGGGCGGCGCATCGCGCGGCATATGCGGCGCCGCGTGCGGCGGCCTCCGCTGACCGAAGCGGCGTTGGCGAGCGTAGTACGCGATGAACTCGGGGTGCGCAAGGGAGATGTCGTGCTGGTGCATAGCTCGGTTGATGCGCTGCAGCTAGACTTCTCTTTTGCTCGCCTGCTGCCGCTGCTGAGAGATCTTGTCGGCAGCGAGGGAACGCTGCTCTTTCCCGCGTCCCACTTGCTCGAACGCCCCGAGCGCTGGTTCGAGCGAAACGACGTTTTTGACGTGCTGCGCACCCCGACTTCTATGGGGATACTGCCCGAGCTTGCGCGGCGCCAGACCGATGCCGTGCGCAGTCTACATCCGACCCACTCGGTGGTAGCCATCGGATCGATTGCTAGTGAATTGGTGTCGACGCATCACCGGGATAGGTATCCCTGTGGCCGCGAGAGTCCCTTTTTCAAAATCACCCAGTGCGGCGGGAAGATTATCGGTCTTGGGGTAGAAACGGATGTGCTCACCTCTGTGCACTGCGTCGAGGACCTTAGCCCTGACCGCTTTCCCGTGTGCACGCATCGGGAGCAGGTTTACGAGGGCCGTGTGCGGACGCGGGAGGGAACAGAGTGTGTCGTGCACACGCTCGTCGCTCATCCGCGCATTCGCTGGCGTCATATGCGTCCCTTTTTTGAGCGCTACGTCGAGCCGTCGGATTGCCGTCTATTGCGCTGCGCGGATCGGTCTTTTTACCGGGCCGATGCCGCTGGACTGCTGCGCCATATGAGCGAGCTGAGCGAACGGGGCATTACCATGTATCGTCGGAGTATTTACAGAGGGCATATATTGGAACCCATGCTGAGTGAATTAGCTGAAAGATTGGAGGAGCGATGAGCGTCGACCGCGCTGTTATTGAAAGCATTGTAGCGGGGGCCATAGCCGAACTCAACCTGCAGCGAAGTGCCGATGATCAGCTCGCAGACGCCGCTGAAGCGCCGCTCTTTTGTCCCGGTGGACCGTTGGATTCTCTGGGCCTAGTGCTCCTGATCTCCGAATTGGAAAACGGCGTCGAAAACGCGTATGGCCGCCGGATCAATTTGGCCGACGATGCGCTCTTGGCCGCAGAAGGTGCGCCCTTTGCCAGCGTGGGAACGCTGCGCGATTATCTGGCTGAGATCGTCTGAGCAGATTGCCGATGAGGTCGACTCTACTGCTCATTTCCGACTTTAACGTGGCGCCGTTGGCCGGCTATGTGCGCAACGATGCGCAGGAGCCGTTGCTCCGCGTAGTTCAAGCGCCATATGGCCTGGTCGAACCGATATTGCTCTCGGATCACGCCGTATGGGCTGAGGTCGGTGCGGATGCGTGGGCGCTCGTTTGGACGCGTCCAGAGGTGGTTTCGCCCGCTTTCTTGCATCTGGTAGAGGACGGCGTGCCCCTCGAGCAAGGGTGGTTGGACGAAGTCGACCAATGGATCGATGGATTGATTGGAAACGGAGCTCGCCTGCGCGGGGCGCTAGTTCCGCTGTGGACCCTGCCGCCCGCGGTGCGGCGTAGGGGCGTGGGCGACTTGAAGGCCGGTGGCGTGCAGTGGGCGCTGCAGTTAATGAATGCGCGTCTGGTTCAGCGCGCTGAGACGAGTGCTTTTTTGCACGTATTGGATACGCCGTCCATACTCGCCTCTTGTCCAACCCGTGCGCGCGATCCCAAGCTGTGGCTTATGGGAAAGCTTCCATTTGCCAATCCCATTTTTCGCGGTGTGGCCGACGAAGCAAAGGCCGCGCTGCGGGCCTTGATGGGCCGTGCTAAAAAGCTTGTAGTGGTCGATCTGGACGATACGCTGTGGGGGGGGAGCGTGGGCGAAGTAGGTTGGGAAGGGCTTAGCTTGGGTGGACACGATCACGTAGGGGAAGCGCACGCCGACTTTCAGCGCGCTCTTAAACAGCTGGGTCGACGCGGTATACTGCTGGCAATTGCCAGCCGCAATGAAGAAGCCGTTGCCCTCGAGGCCATTGATCGCCATCCGGAAATGGTCCTGCGTCGCGGCGACTTTGCCGCATGGCGGATTCACTGGGGCGATAAAGCGGCCAGCGTTTCCTCCATTGTCGAGGAGCTCAATATCGGTCTACAGGATGTCGTATTCATCGATGATCATCCGGCTGAACGCGCGCGGGTGCGCGAGGCGCTCCCGGGTGTTTGCGTGCCAGAATGGCCTGCAGATCCTGCGCTCTACGCCGATGCGTTGGCTGGTCTGCGCGCATTTGACGTCGTCCAGGTTAGCCAGGAAGACGGTGAGCGCACTCGACTCTACGCCGATGAACGCCGTCGCAGAGCGGCGCGTCAAACCGAGGATTCACTCGTCTCTTGGCTAAATAGCTTGGAATTGGTCGTAAGGGCACAGCCGCTATGCGGCGAAAGCCTGCAGCGCGCAGCACAGCTGCTAAACAAGACCAATCAGATGAACCTGCGCACGCGGAGGATGAGCGCCGAAGACCTGCTGGCTTGGGCGGGCACGCCCGGGTGTGAATGCTGGACCTTTCGCGTATCCGATCGCTTCGGTGATGCTGGGCTATGCGGTTTGCTGGGGCTGCAGGCCGACGGTGAAGGCGGTCAGATCAGTGACTATGTGCTCAGCTGTCGCGTGATGGGGCGGGGCGTTGAAGAAGCGCTCCTGCACGTTGCTACGCTGCGCGCACGAGACCTTGGTTGGCCGGCGCTGCGGGTTGAAGCGCTGTCCACGGAAAAGAACAAGCCCTGCCGCGATTTCTTTTCTCGCGTGGGAGGAGCCGACGTTGCTTCGTTTCTATGGAATACTTCCCAGCTGTTTCCCCTGCCTGCGCACGTGGAACTGTGCGCGTGAAAACGGTTGCCCACTGCATATCGCCCTACCTGCAAACGGCGGGACCGTGGATCTACGAGCAAATACGCCGCGCAGAGCGCTATCGGCCGGTCGTCTTTACGCAGGGCGCGATTAACCTGGATGCCTATCCGGTTGAAACGCTCCACTCGGCAGAGGCTTTCGGTGTCTTCCGCACGTGGTCAAATCGACTGTGGCGCAAAGCGCGCAACGAATATCTTTTCTACGATGAGTTGGTTGAGCGCGAAGAGGTTGCGCTGCTGCACGCACATTTCGGGTATGAGGGTGGGCGTCTGCTGCGCGCACAGCAGCGTTCGGGCCGCCCGCTGCTGACGACATTCTACGGAGCCGATGCAACCGAGTATGCGCGTTATCCTCGCTGGATGGCTCAGTATCGTCGTCTCTTTGAGCGTGGTGCACTCTTTCTGGCAGAAGGCGGGGCGATGGCCGAGCGCCTCGTGTCGTTGGGCTGTCCTGCCGATAAGGTGCGCGTTTGGCACCTAGGGGTTGACGTAGAGCGCATTGCCTTTGTCGAACGCAAGCGCTCCGAGCACGTGCGGCTGCTGATCTGCGCGGGCTTTAAAGAGAAAAAAGGCATTCCTTGGGCGCTGCGCGGACTGGCTAAGGCGCTGCAGCGCGCGCCTTTTGACTACAGCCTTACCCTAATCGGGGACGGCGATGATCGATCGGATATCGAGCGCGAAGTGGACGCGCTGGGGCTGCGTCCACATACGAGCTTTTGCGGCATGTTACCCTATGCGCAGGTGGTAGACGAGCTATCGCTGCACGATATTTTACTGCAGACCAGCGTGACGGCGGCCAACGGAGATGGCGAGGGCGGAGCACCGGTTATTCTACTCGATGCCCAGGCGTCGGGTATGCCGATCGTCGGTTCGACGCACGCGGATATACCCGAATATGTCCGCGACGGTGAGAGCGGCTTTTTGGCCGAGGAACGCGACGTCGAAGGGATTGCCGAGCGCATTCAGTGGCTGGTTGAGCGCGCCGACTGGGCTGCTATGGGCCGAGCGGGCCGACGGCACGTCGAGACCGAATACAGTGCGCAACGCCAGACGCAGGCGCTGGAGTTGATCTACGACGAGGTGCAGTAACTAGTCTTCGTCCGTTTCAGACGGCAGCCAGTAACGCTGGTACTCTTCTACAAAGGTGAGCGTTTCCAAGTCGTCCATGCGGTCGAGAAAGAGCACGCCGTCGAGGTGGTCGACTTCGTGCTGAAGGACGCGAGCAAAAAAATCGCGCGCGATAAATTCGACCGGCGTTCCCTTTCTGTCGTATCCCCTCACGCTCACTTCGAGCGCTCGCGGCACGACGCCGCGGACTTCCGGAATACTTAGGCATCCTTCCCAGCCAGAGGCCGTTTCCTCTGACATCGCAGTAAATTGCGGATTAAAGAGAACGGTCAGCGGCATGCCATCTTCGTCGGTTGGGTCGGCTTCCGGGTCACCGACTACGATCAGTCGCAGGGATTGGAATACTTGGGGGGCGGCTAACCCGATACCCTCGTAATCGACCATTGTATCGATCATATCGTCGACTAGGCGTTGGAGATCGGGATGATCGATCTGGGCGACGTCAACAGGATGGGCTTCCTGTCGCAGCACGGGATGTCCCATGCGCGACACGCGTAGAATGGACATGCGCTTAGACTCCTCGGTAAAGTATATGGGGAGCTAAGAACCGGGCAGATCGGGGGGCTGTCAATCGGCTTAGCGAACGCCCAAGCGGTTTAAGTGGCGTCGAATCTTATCGGCTCGTTGCGTGCCGAGGTCGGCCAGTACGGTGCGCCGCTTGTCCGCATCAAAGTAGCGCAGCGTTTGTGCGGCCATCTCGTCGTCTATTGCTTGAAACTCTTTAGCTAAATCCGCCTTTGGTAGGTCGGCTAGGGCTGCTGCCAGCGAGCGCAGCATGGCGTCGCGGTCCTGTTGCAGGGCGCCTATTTCACGGCGCAACTCGTTCTTTAACGTAGAGAATTCGCGCAGCGTAGCGGGGTCGGGCCGCAGCGGGGTGGGCGCAGGGGTCTTCTCAGACTTCGAGGTTGGCGTGGGTTGGGCCGGGGCGGGTATTTGCTCGCTCTGTTGTGTGGGAGGAGCCACCGAAACTGTTGCGCTCTGAGGGGTAGAACGTGTTGGAGCTTCTTTCCGCGGGGCTGGCGCGGGTGGTTTACGCTGTGGCAACTCCTCGGTAATGACGATGCGGCGCGGCGCGGTCGTCCGCCCGCTAGATGTTTTGTCGCCCAGCAGGTTGAGCATAATGCTCAAGACGGCTATGAAAGACAGGCTCATGCCGCCGATTATGAGTAAAAGGATCTTTACGTTCATTGCCTGGAGGGAAAATAATGCCCGTCAAGTATAGCCGTTGAATGCATACAATAGCCCCGCACGGCGTCGAAAGACGACAGCGGGCGGCGGCTGGATGACCGCCGCCTAATGGATAGCAAAGTACAGGCCAGCGTTGTCCGTTTTGCGGTTATTCGGCGGCCGAGCGGCAGCAGCGAAAACCAATCAAGTCGAGGTGGTATGCTTCGTCTAGATACCGGCCGTAGCGCGCTTCGGTGCGGGCCATATTGGCGCTGTGAAAATAGGAGCCGCCGCGGACGATGCGCCAGCGCTGAGCTTCCGAATACCAGGAGGCCGTCCACTCCCACGCGTTGCCGATCATGTCGTGCAGCCCATAGCTGTTGTTGCACTGAGCGAAGGTGCCGCTTGGAGCGAGCTGGCTGCCGCCGATCCAGCGGCCCTCTTCGTTGCGCGGTGTATTGCAGCGACCCGATTGAAAGCGCTCCCCGTAGCCGTAGGGGTAGTTTTCCGGTCCCGTGGCTGCGCGCTGCCATTCGTGCTCCGTACACAGGCGCTTGCCGCGCTCTGCGCACAGGCGTTCGGCTTCGCCGTAGGTAATATCGACTGTGGGCAGGTCTCCGCGCTGGTTGGGATATTCGTATACGTCTATATAAAAGTTGTCGATCCGCACCATCGGACCGCCCGGTTCAGTTGCGGTGGCCGGAGCCTCTTGGGCCGATAGCGCGCCGGTTAGGGCTAGTAACACAGCAGCAGGGACAAAGCGTCGTTTCATGGTGGGCCTCTAGGCGGGAGAGGGCGTTGCTGGTCTCGGCGCTAGGGGGTAAAGTGGATCACGCCAAAGCGCGCTGGATGGTGGAAGCCGCGTTGGAAGGTCTCGCTCCACGTATTGTATTCCGTCTGTGCGCCGTACTGCTCGTTGGCCTGGCGGAGTGCTTCTAATGATTGCTCCAATTCGGCTAGCGTGCGCAGGGCTTCAGCGCTGAGAGCGGCTCGCTGTCCGGCATCGACGCCGTTGGAAGCCCACAGTTCATCAATGGCTTGGCGCGTGGCAGCGGCCGCCGCGTTCATTTCGTTGAGGCGCAGCTTGGCTTCTCTGCCCGCTTTGCGCTCAATTCGATAGAGATTTAAGCGCCAATCGGTGCCCGGAACGGGTCGCTGTCCGCCGGTGACGTCCGCGGCCATAGCCGACCAGGGAATGGCAATTTCCACGCTCCAGCCCTGGTCCACATCGCTATCGTCATTGACCGTGCCATAGGTCTGAACCGCCGTTAGCAATCCCGCTATATCCCATTCGACGGACGAACTGAACTCGGGTTCCACCGAGTGAATGAGCAGGTCGACCACCGTATTGGTCGGGCTGACCTCTAATTCGAGATAGTTCCGTCCATCGCCGTCGGGGTCGATAAACACTTCGACTACTTCCTCTTCCCACAGTTTGTCGTCTTCCTGCTCATAGATCGCCCACATATCGCCGTCTGCGCAGGTAAACGCGACGTAGAGATAGGTGTCGTCCCAGAGCATTTTGGCGCGGGTGGACCACTCGACGGCGTCGTAGTCGTTTAGAATACGCTCAAAATCGTTGATCTGCGCGGCGTGTTCCCAGGCGTATTCGTCGAGGCGACCGTCAATCGCGATAGGGGAGGCGGCGCGCTGCACCTGGTAGTGAGCTACGTGGCCTGAACCGGCGACAAAGGTCGGTTCGGCCCAGAGTAGGGGTGCCGTCGCCAAGAGCAGTAGAATTGATCGTGCCATCATGAGGAGATCCTTTCGCTTTGGGGGGACAATATAGGCAGGAATTGGCGAAGGCGGCAACTGTGCCGACTCGAGAGGGGAAATGATTTCCCTCGGTTCTGCGCTGCGATCTATGGATATGTGAATATCGTAAAGTAAATAAAAACAGGGTAATGGGTTGTTTTGATCTTTTGCCTTTAAACGTGGCATACACCTTGCTGATTTGTCGGCGGAAATACGTGACACATTTCACCCATGAGTGTGAAGAATGATCGAGGGACTCTTTATATCGGCATCGGGCATGTTGCCCAAATCGACGCGTCAGGAGGCGATTGCCAACAACCTGGCAAACTCGGAAGTGCCTGGTTTTAAAAAGGATAACATGTTTTTGCGCGAGATGCGCGAGCAGATGAAACGCCAGTCGGGTGACTATCCAGATTGGCGAATAAACCGCTTTGAAGGGGTCTGGACAGACCACGAACAGGGGGCTCTGCGGCATACGGGTGATGTTTTTGATATGGCAATTAACGGAAAAGGTTTCTTTGCTGTACAAACCCCCGAGGGGGTCCAATACACTCGCAATGGGAACTTCTCCAAGAATGAACAGGGCCAGTTGGTTACGCCCCTGGGATATCCCGTGCTCGATCAGGCGGGTGCGCCCATAACCATCCCAGAAAACTACCAGCGGCCTGAAATTGACGGCTCGGGTATGGTGCGGGTGCGCGATGAGATTCTCGGTGAACAGACGGTAGTCGGTCAGCTTCAAATAGTTGATTTTCCTGAGCTTTACGACAGAAATGCAGCGGCGCAAACGCCGTATCAAACCCCGTTGAAAAAGGGCCGTGATGGCCTGTTTATTCCGCATCCTGCCACCGCGCAGGTCCAAGCGGATAATTTTGTTGTTTCACAGGGTTTTCTAGAAGAATCCAACGTACAGCCGGTACTCGAAATGGTGAAGATGATCGATATCTTCCGCTCCTACGAAGCGGAGCAGCGCGCCGTTCAAGTACAGGACTCCACCCTGGAGCGCGCGGTCAACGACCTCGGCCGCGTCGGATAATTGAGGGAGTAACGGACTATGAGTAGGGCACTCTACACGGCGGCTACGGGCATGATCGCCCAGCAGATGAACGTCGACAATATTGCCAACAACCTGGCTAATGTGAATACCACGGGCTATAAAAAAAGCAAGATGGAGTTTCAAGATCTGCTCTATCAGCAGCTGCGATTAGCCGGTGCAACGCAGGCCGAAGGTGCGCAGGTGCCGGTTGAACTGCAGATCGGTTACGGAACGCGTCCAGTGGCCACCCAGCGCATCTTTTCGCAGGGGACAATCGTGCCGACGGGCAACCCGCTCGACGTATCGATCGATGGCGACGGCTTTCTGCAGGTTACGCTGCCCGATGGGACCACCGCCTACACGCGCGACGGCGCGCTAAAGGTGTCTTCTGACGGCACGATCGTGACCTCGGACGGCTACTCATTAGAGCCGCAGATCACGCTGCCACCGGACGCGACGGATGTCAATATATCCTCTAATGGCGAAGTGGCCGTTAAACTGCCGGGTGATGCCGCTTTTCAGACGGTGGGTCAGTTTGAGCTGGGTCGCTTTATCAACCCAGCTGGTCTCAAGAGCATCGGGCGCAACCTAATGCTGGAGACACAGGCCTCGGGCAACCCAATTATTGGAGCGCCGGACGAAGAGGGTTTTGGCAAACTGTCGCAGCGCTTTCTCGAATTATCCAACGTGGAAGTCGTCGACGAGATGGTGAGTATGATCGTGGCGCAGCGCGCCTACGAAATTAACTCGCGCGCCATCCAGACGTCGGAAGAAATGCTGTCTAACGCCAATAACTTGAAGCGCTAATAGCAGGCGAAGAAAGGTAGGGAAGCCATGAAATGGGTCGTAGCAATGATTGCTGTGTTGACCTGTTCGACCGCGCGGGCCGAAACGACTGTCCACGAATCGGACGTCCATCGGGCTGTGGAACAATTCGTCCTTGCACAGATTGAAGCAGAGTTGCCCGAAGATGCGCGCGCTGCTATCGATGTGCGCTGGCAGGGAGATCTGCAGTTAGGCGGCCAGGGAGATGCGCAGATTCGCGTGCGTCGCACGTCGTCGCGTCCGCTGCGCGGACCCAGCGTCGTGCGCGTGGGGTTTGACGTTGGTGGTCGCACTGAGCGCACCATGAGCGTGACGGCGGACGTGCGCATTTGGCGTCCCGTTGTCGTAGCCGGCTATATGCTGCAGCGCGGAGAGGAAATTGAGCTGGCCAGCTGCGAGTTAGCCGAACGCGATGTCACCCAAGTGCGCGGAGGCTACTTCACCGATATGGCGGCTATTCAGGGCCTGCAGGCCCGCCGCACGGTCGGTATCGGTGATATCATCACCGAAAAACACGTTGAAAAAATACCGGTCGTGCGCCGGGGCGACGCTATTCGCTTGATTGCTCGTGCGGGTCGCATGAGCATGTCGGCCGTCGGCGAAGCACTCCAAGACGGGGGCATCGGCGATCGCATCCGGGTCAAAAACAGCGATTCCGGCAAGGTTGTTTACGGCCAGGTGCTGGAAGACGGCGCCATTCAGGTGGGGCTGTAATCCATGACGACTAAACACGGTATGCTGATTGGATGGATCGTTCTGCTTCTGGCCGTGCCGGGGTTGGTTTCTGCTCAGTATCGCTCGCTCTACTCTGATCCCAAGGCCAGTCGTATCGGCGATGCACTGACGGTCATTATTCAGGAAAACGCTACGGCGAGCAATCAGACGTCTACGGCGACGGGCAAGAGCAATAGCGCTTCGATTTCAAGCGCCATTCCTGGAGCGGGCAACATACTGGATTTTATCCCCCTGCACTCGCTGGATAGCGACTATAGCAACGATTATCAGGGACAGGCCTCAACGTCGCGCAGTGCGCGGTTAACCGCGCGGATGACGGTAACTGTAACCGACATTAAGCCGAACGGCGACCTAATCGTCGAAGGCGTGCGCACGCTGAAAATCAACGGAGAGACCGAGGCGATCTATGTAAATGGCTCGGTCAGCCCTCCGATGGTGCGGCGCGACAATACCGTGCTCTCGTCGAGCATTGCTGACTTGCAATTAGAGTACACGGGTAAGGGCACAATAACACAGGGGACGCGTCCGGGATTGGTGGCGCGCTTAATTAACTGGGTTTTCTAAGATGAACAAGGGGCGTGCACTCAAAGGGTGGATTGGGCTGTTGAGCTCGGTTTTGCTGTGCTCTATAGAACAGCCCGTTCACGCTGCACCGGCGGTTCGCATCAAGGACTTGGCTACGGTGCAAATGGGCCAAGAAATACCGCTGACGGGCATGGGGCTCGTCATTGGGTTGGAGGGCACGGGCGACGGTCGTCGTTCGGAATTTACCTTCCAGATGCTGGCCAATATGATGCACCACATGAAAATCGCCGTTACGCCAGAACAGGTGCGCGTGCGCAACGTAGCCAGCGTGAGTGTTTCGGCTACGCTGTCTCCTTTTCATCGCAACGGCAGCCGCATTGACGTGCAGGTCGCTTCGATGGGGGATGCTTCCTCGCTGCAGGGGGGGCAACTTCTGCAGTCGCTGCTGGTGGGCCCCGATGGTACGCCGTATGTCACAGCACAGGGTTCGATTTCCATCGGTGGCTTTAACTTGGGCGGCGGGGGCGCTGGTTCGGTGCGCAAAAACCACACGGTCGTCGGCAACGTGCCCAATGGCGGTATCGTCATCGAAGAGGCGCCCAAGCTCGAAGAGCTGGAAAAAGATCTCACGCTGATGCTCTATCAGTCCGACTGGACGACGGCCGCGCGGATGGCCTACGCCATTGATGAACACTTTGGCGAGATGAGCTTGGCTCAGGCCGTCGACCCTTCGACCATTGTCATTCCACTTGACCCGATGCGCAGCACGCCACAGGCGATGGTCGAGTTTGTGGCTGAACTGGAGAAAATACTCGTCGAGCCCGATTTGCCGGCGCGCGTCGTGGTTAATGAGCGCACGGGCACGGTCATTATCGGAGAGAATGTATCCGTCTCGGCCGTCGCTCTCTCGCACGGTAGTCTCAAGCTCAAAATACCGGGGGATGCGGGTGGCGATGTTTTTGGCGGTGGGGCCGAGGTCATAGAAGAGCCCGACCGACTCCATCCGATTATTAGTTCGTTTGACGTCGGTGCCATGCCGACCGTGCGCGAATTGGTGCGCAACCTAAACGCGCTGGGCGTTACTCCGCGCGATCTCATTTCGATTCTGCAGTCCCTCAAAGCAGCCGGTGCGCTGCGCGCGGAACTGGTCATACAGTAGGGGGAAGAGGACGATATGGACAATATGCTACGGATGCCAATGGCCTTACAGGGCGCCGAAATGCGCGGAGCTGAGGGGCTGGATATTCGCTCGCTGGGTGGCAAGGGACACGGCACGGTTGAAGAGCGTCGCCAGGCCCTACGCGAGGCGGCACGTCAGTTTGAGGCCGTCTTTATCAACCAGATGATTTCGGCCATGCGCAAGACGGTCGGCGACGGCGGACTCGTCGAAAAGAGCAACGGACAGGACATTTTTGAGGGCATGCTGGACGAAGAGTGGAGTAAAAAGCTGGCCAATAAAGCAGGCCCCAACAGCCTGAGCGAAATCCTCTATCGCCAGTTAAGCGCTCGGCTGGGTCTCGATGAGAAGCAGCCGACGGAGGGCGTCCAAGCCGGCGGTGATTTGCGTGGACTCAAGGGGATGCTGCCCATGCAACTGCAGCGTCAGCAGGTGGCTCGATGAAGGATGAATTCGTCGCCGAATTGGCCACGGTCGTAAACGACGAGGTGCGCGTTTTTCACCGACTGCTCGACGTGCTGCGCGAGGAGCAGCGTGCCATCGTTGAAGACGATATAGAAGCGATTGAACGCTGCGTTGAAGCGCAGCAGGAAGTCGGCGTTATGGCGCACCAGCTCGAGGCCAAGCGCCAGCGCGTGGTCGGACGTCTGGCCCAGCAGTTGGATATGGATGCCGACAACGTGAGTCTGACTCGATTGGTTGAAGCGCTCGGGGGGACTCGGGGCGAAGAGCTGGCGCAGATGCGAGAGAAATTGCTTGAACTCAACGGTAAGATCCGTTCGGTGAGTGCCAACAACGCCTTTTTAATTCGCCAATCGCTGCGCTATACCGAGCGCTGTCTCGACATTATTACCGGTCAGAGTGCCGCACAGCGCGGCGTCTACGGACAATTTGGCAAGGTGCGCCGGGATTCAGCCGCCCGCTCCTTTTTGAACCAAACGGCGTAGGGGAACAGGGAAATGCCCGTTAACTCTCCAGCACATCACGGTCTTGAAATCGGCCGCCGCGCCCTGCAGGCACAGCAGGCGGGGCTCAACGTCACAGGCCATAATATTGCCAATGCCAACACCCCTGGATTCTCGCGCCGTCAGGTCAGCTTAGAAAACGCCATTTCTCGGGTTAATAGCGGTATTGGCAGCGGAGCCGACGTCGCATCGATCCAACGCCAGCGCAGCAGTTTTGACGATGCGCAAATGCGCGTACAGCAGCAGGTGCTGGGACGGTGGGAGGCCTTGGAGCGATCGTTGGGCAGCATCGAGGCTATTTTCAACGAACCGGCCGGTGCCGGTTCGAGCGAAGCTGGAACGATCTTTAATGAATCGTCTGGTTTGGGGTTGAGCGGATCAATGAGTCGCTTTTGGAACGCTTGGCAGGATCTGGCCAACGTGCCCGAGAGCGGGGCTGCCCGCGCCGCGGTGCGCCAAGAGGCCGACTTTTTAGTAACCACGCTGCACCAATACAACGACAAGCTCCATCAGACTAGAGAAGAGCTCGATGAGCGGATTGTCGGCGAAGTAGAAGCGATCAACGATATACTCGATCAGCTGCGCGACATCAATGATGCGCTGCCCGAGGCTGGTTTTAATAGAGGCGACGATAGCGACCTTAGGGATCGTCGCGACCTGCTGCTTGATCAGCTGTCCAACAAGGCCGATATCTCCGTCATAGAGCGCGAAAACGGGCAGATGTCGGTGCTGCTGGCCGGACACACGCTGCTCGATGGAGACCACGTGGCCTATTTGGGGCTGCGTCAGGTGCCGCGCGATGGGCAGTCGGTGAGTGAAATTATCTATTCGGACGACGGCAGCTTTGCCTCGGTTGGCGAGGGACAGCTGCGCGGTTTGACCGAAGTCCGGGATGGAGTGGTGCCCGATATGTTGGCTCGTTTGGATGCCATGGCCGCTGGGCTTGTCGAACGCGTTAACGAACTGCATCGCGGTGGATACGGTCTCGACGGCGCTACCGGCACGAACTTTTTTGAGCCAGACCACGTTTCGGCGAGCAATATCTCTATCGATGCTGCTATTCTCGATAACCTCGATAACATTGCCGCTTCAGCGGACGGGAACTCGGGGGATAACGGGCTGGCGCTGGCCATCAGTTCGGTGCGCAACGAAGGCATCGTCGACGAGGGCACGCAGACGATGGAAGGGTTTTATAACGAAATGTTGGGCGATATCGGCGCGCGCAGTCGGGAGGCGCAGACGATGGCCGAGAACAACCGTCTTTTTGCTCAGCAGATAGAGAACCGGCGCCAGAGCGTCCAGGGCGTTTCTCTCAACGATGAAGCATCCCAACTCGTGCTTTTTCAGCGCGCCTACCAAGCCGCTGCGCGCGCCGTTTCCATCATCGATGACCTGATGGAAATGACCATTAACATATAGGAATGTGTGGGTTGAATCGAGATGGATAAAGCACGTGGACATATTTTACTAGCCCCGTTATATTTGGGGCATCTCCCGCAGGAGATGTGCTATGCGCGTTACGACTAGAATGGCCGTCGGCACGCTGGTGAGCAACTTGGACCGTTCCTACGAGCGGATCACGCGCTTCCAGTCTCAGCTCTCTTCGGGCTCGCGACTCAACTCGCTATCGGACGATCCGGCAGCGGTTGAACGTTCTCTGGCGCTGCGCTCTGAACTGCGCAACATAGAGCAGTTTCAAAAGAATCTGAGCGATGGCGTGGGCTGGTTGGAACTGAGTGAAGCAACGCTCAACGAGATGGAAGGGTTGTTTGTCGAAGTGCGCGGCCTAGCAGTTCAAGGTGCTACGAGCACCTATAACGCGTCCCAGCGCAACGCCATTGCAGACCAAGTTGATCAGTTTCTCGAACACAGTTTGAGTCTGAGCGAAGCGCGCTACCGCGGGCGGTACGTTTTTTCTGGCACGCAGACGGGCAGTGTCCCTTACCAAGCCCAGCGCGATGCCAGTGGACAGATTGTAGATGTAGTGGCCCGCGGCGATGCGAGCGGTTCCATCGAACGAGAAGTGAGCGATGGCATCGTCATGCAGGTTAATATTCCAGGGCGAGACGTTTTTGAGAATCCGAGCGATATTCGGGTTTCCGTTCGCGCGCTGGCTGATGAAGTCGGCAACGCGGAAGGTCAGCGTCTGATCGAATTGTTTGGCCAAGGAGAGCGCGTCAGCGCCGGTCAAATTCGCGCGGTCTTAGACGATCCGGCCGTGGATCCGCCGCTCTCTGCAGACCTGCGAGAGGCGCTTGAAGGCAGCGCAGACGACCTAGAAGCGCGCGAGACAAACCCCTTTTCCGCGCTGGTCGAACTGCGCGATGCACTGCGCGCTAACGACGCCGATGCCGTGCGCGGCACGCTGGATAAGTTGGCCAATGTGCGCGAACACATCTCCTCCATGCGCGGTCAGATTGGCGCTCGCGTCAACCGTATGCAGACCACGCAGAACGTATTAGATCGCATTGCGGTGGAAATGAATTCTGTGCTGTCGGAAGACGAAGACGTCGACCTCTCGTCGACGATCGTCAATCTGACCCAGGAGCAAGACGTCTTTCAGGCGGCTTTGGCTTCGGGCAACACGATCATTCCCCAGTCGCTAATGGACTTTATTTAATGATCTCCTCCCCTGGGCGTCCTCCTCGCGCCTGCATCATACCGGTTGCCGGGCGATCGCTTTCGCCTGACCGCCGTGTTTCGCGGGATAGAGAAAATGAGCGAAGCTGAAGCACAAACGATTACGTTTACCAACGTTAAATTCGGCGAGGTGACCGTCGATCGGAGCGACGTACTGGAGTTTCCGTACGGTCTGCCTGGATTTGAGCGGTTTAAGCAGTTCGGGCTCGTCGAACTTGAGGAGGAGGCGCCCTTTTTACGCCTACTTTCTCTCGACGAACCGCGCCTTGGGTTTGTCCTGTTAAATCCGATGCTTATATGGCCCGATTACGATCCGGATATCGGCAGGGAAGATCTGCAGGGATTGGGCATTGAGCGCGTGGAGCAGTTGGCTGTGTACTCGATCGTAACGCTGAGCGACATCCCCCAAAATGTAACGGCGAATCTAAGGGGGCCCATCTGCATCAATACTGAGACCATGAAGGCCAAGCAGATGATTTTGGTTGACGAGCGCTACCAGACAAAGCATTCGATCATAGAGTCGCAAGCCAAATAACAAGATATGTGTAGGGTCGCCTGTGGGTGACCTTTTGCCATCAGGGAAGATTACCATGCTCGTATTAACGCGAAAGGCCGGTGAAAGTATCGTCATCGGCAGCGATATACGCGTCACCGTCTTAGAAATGCAGGGCCGACAGATTCGCCTTGGCATTGAAGCGCCGTCCGATGTCTCGGTGCACCGGGGCGAAGTCTACGAACGGATCCGCGAGGAAAATGAGCTGGCTGCCAGCGCAGATCAACATCAGCTCAAGTCGCTGAGTCAGGCGTTTAAAGCCAGGTAGCACACAAGGGCGCATACCGGAGACACGGAAGGTTCCTATGTGCCGCGCCCGCTACTAAATGGGAGTTTGATTTACGTTCATGCCAACCTTCCGTCCACACAGGCGCGTGCTGTCGTTCGATCGATGTTCGGCCGCGCTGTATGCGATCGCCCATGCCGGATATGCGATCGACGTCATTACGCCTCCTACCGCACAACAGAGCGCTCACGAGAGCGTATTTCCCCTCTTATCTTGTCTGCGTCCAGTTCCTGCTGCGCTAGCCCTTGAAGAAATGGGGCAGGGCGCTTATTGCGCCGTTCTCGCCTCGAGCCTCGAACAGGTCCAGACCGCGGCGCAGTGGGATACGCCGCTGTTTTTTGCCCCCCAGGTGATGTTGGGCGAATTGGCCGGCACCAGCGGCATGGCCCGCCGTCGTGCTCGCCAGCAGATCGAACCACTTCTTTCCGGAGTACAGGAAGTCTTCCTGTCGGCGAGCCAGCGCGCCAATTGGCTGTCTGATGGACGGGTTATTTCGCCCGGTGCCGAGGTGGATCACGTGATCCCATATCGGGGGGATGATGGGCGGATTGCCTGGACAGGCGTCGACAGCAATGAAGCGGCCCTGCGTGAGGGGCGGGGCGTGCGCGACGAGCTGCTACCCGATGCGGATGTGCTGCATAAAATAGCGCTGGGGACCGGCCCTGCGACCAGTTGGGAGGGTTGGTTGCAAGCAATCGTTTCGCTGCGCGCCTTGCTCTACACGCCTTCGACAGGTCATATGCCCACCTACGACTTCTATGCCCTCAGCGCCATGGCTGCAGGCATGCCCGTAGTGGCCACGGAGCACGGTGAGTCGCCGCTTCTCGACGGAGAGACGGGGTGCATTTCAAACGATTACGGCTATCTGCGCGCGCAGCTAAACCGGCTGCGCAACGATGAAGCGTGGGCGCGTAGTCTGGGCGCGCGCGCCAGAGATTGGGTTGCCGAGTACGGACGGCTAAGGGATCGAGCCGATCAATGGAGTGCGCTGCTCGAGGGAGAAACGATGCCTCAGGTGGAACCTTTGCTGCCGTCGGTCGCCCCGCGTGTAAGCCTAGTGATGCCGCTCTTTAACAAGGCCGAATACACGGAAAAGTGTCTCTATGCGCTGGCCGAGAATACCGGCGATGACCCCGACTATGAGGTGATAATAATCGACAACGCGTCGACGGACTGGACCCAGTATTTGCTGCTGGCGTTTGAGGGCGACGTCGATATCGTGCGCAACGAAGAAAACGTGGGATTCGCCCGAGCGAATAATCAGGGCGCCCGCCGTGCCCGCGGAGAGTACCTGCTGTTTCTCAACAACGATACCGAGCCGTGTCCGGGGTGGCTGGAACACATGGTGCGCCTGGCCGACAGCGACGAGACCATCGGCATTGTCGGATCGAAGTTGCTCTATCCGCAAAACGAGACCGTGCAGCACGCCGGGATCGAAATGATGGATGGGATGCCAGACCACATATATCGCGGAGTGCCGTCAGACGACCCACGGGTGTGCAGCACCCGAGACCTCGATATGGTGACCGGCGCATGCTTGCTCGTTCGCCGCACGCTCTTTGAGGCATTGGGCGGTTTTGACGAGGCCTATCTCAACGGCGTAGAGGATGTAGATCTGTGTCTTCAGGCTCGCGCCGAGGGCTATCGCGTCGTCTACTGCGCCGAGTCTGTTGTATATCATCACGAGGGCACGAGCGAAGGACGTTTTGATCACGTCCGGGAAAATCTGCAGCGCTTTTTCACCAAATGGCAGGACCAGTTTGACACACAGGGCCAGTTTATTGCCGGTCGTTCCCTTGCCGCGTCTTTGCCGGACCTGAGCATTGGTGCGATGCAGCGCACGCTGCGCGGCTATTGGGAGGGCCCTTTTTTCGTCTACTCCAGTCTTGCACACGTCAATCGCGAAATGGTGTCGTCCCTTTTGGGCCAGGATGCGTGCGACCTGGGGTTGATTGAGACGGAGCCCGACCAGTATGATGGCGCTGCGGATATGCGCTATGCGCCGCTGGTTGCGCGCATGGGGACTGAGTTGGAGGGCGAGGTGGATTTTCACGTGCGCCATCGCTGGCCGCCGGACGTAAGCGTGCCGTCCAGTGGAAAGCTGGTGCTTATCCAACCGTGGGAATACGGACGTCTTCTGCAGAGCTGGGTTGAGCCCATGCAGAAGAGCGTTGACCAAATATGGGCCTACACCTCCTATGTTCGACAGGTCTATATCGACAGCGGTTTCGACCCCGACAAAATCAAGGTCGTGCCGCTCGGAGTGGATGTGGAGCGCTTCCATCCCGGCGTTGAAGCAATGGAATTACCGACGGATAAAACCTATAAGTTTCTCTTCGTTGGCGGGACCGTGCAGCGCAAAGGCATCGATTTGCTGTTGCAGGCCTACCGAGCTGCTTTTACGCGCAGCGACGACGTTGCGCTCATCGTTAAGGATATGGGCACGCAGACGTTTTATCGCGGACAGACCGCTCAAGAAGAGATAGAAGCCTTACAGCGGGATGCCGAATGTGCTGAAATTATCTATCTCGACGGCGATCTACCTGCCGAGCAAATGCCCGCCCTGTACGCGGCCTGTGACTGCTTGGTGCATCCCTATCGCGGCGAGGGGTTTGGTTTGCCCGTCGCTGAGGCCATGGCCTGTGGGCTGCCCGTCGTGGTGACCAAAGGGGGAGCCTGCGACGATTTTTGCAGTGAAGAAAATGCCTTTATGGTGCCTGCTAAGCGCCGTCCCGTGCAATTTCCAGAGCCGACCGTTGGCCAAGCCTGGATGCTGGAGGCGAACGTCGAATTGCTGGCCGCATGCATGCGACGGGCCGTCGATGATCCGGAGCTTGGTCGTCAGATGGGACGCTGCGGCGCGGAGCGAATTGCCCGCGACTTTACCTGGGAACAGGCGGCTGCGGTTGTGCAGCAGACGCTGAGGGAACTGTGCGATAAGCCGTCTATTCGAACGGACGATTCCGCGCGGACAGAGCTAGGAGTCATCGAGTCATCCGCTGAAGTACGGCCCGAAGCGGCCGTCGTCGTATTGGGCGGAGACGGAACCCCGCTACTAGAAGAAGTGGCCGGCGTTTTTGAAGGCCAAGTCGCCGGGTTTGATGTCACCCTGTCTGGAGAGGTCGGATTGGGCGATCAGCTCGAAGTGATTCGGCAGCGCGATCTGGGTGCGTTCCTCGTCGTTGCGCTCACGGGAGCGCGGTTGACCTCTCAGTCGGTTCGTCTACTCGTAGAGCATATGCGGGCCCAGCCGGATATCGCCGTGGCCGAGCCGGTCGTACCTGAGCAAGGACGCGGCATCGGTATAGAAGATGTCGAGACGATGAACGGTGATCTGATGGTATTTCGCCGGGATGCACTCGATGCGATCGGGGGATTTGATCGCGCATTCTTTACCGTGGCGGTGCTCGACGAGGCGGTGCGTCAGCTGCGACGTCAGGGAGGACGTGCCGTGCGCGTGCTCGATGCGGTGCTCTCGAAGCGAGCGGACGAAGTGGTGGACAGCGCATCCGCCCAGCGCGAGCGCGGCGCGATCGAGGCCTTAGATCGCGGCGACTGGCTGCGGGGAGAAGGGCACAGAGAAGAAGCCGTGGCTGCCTACCGCGAAGCGGTGGAGAACAAAGGAAATTTCGTCGAGGCGTTGATTGTGCTGGCGGCCATGTTGATCGAAGAAGAGCGAGCCGACGAAGCGGTCGGCGTGCTTGAGCAATTGGTCCATCTCGATGGGCAAGCACATCAATCGCATAATTATCTGGGTATGGCCAAGCATCGTTCGGGCGATCGTGCCGGTGCGCGTGCCAGCTTTGAACGCGCCTATGAGCTCAAGCCCGAGCACGTCGAGACGCTGGTCAATTTGAGCATATTCGAGTGGGAAGAGGGCAACGCAGAGGCCGCGGTCGGCTATCTGGAAAAGGCCGCTGAGTGCGAACCCGACAACCGCGATGTTATCGTCAATACTGCGGTTATGCAAGTGCACCTTGGACACGTTGAAACGGGCGTTCAACTACTTGGTGACTATGTCGAAGCCAATGAGGCAGACGTCGAAGCGGTTTGTATGTTAGCCGATTTATGCTGGCAGCACGGAGATGCCGAGCGCGCCAAGTCGCTGGCTCAGCGCGCCCTCGTTTGGCGCGCCGACTATGCACCGGCAAAGGCAATTCTGGAGAAATTGGGTGAGTAAAAAGAAAAAGCGCTCGGCCAAGCGCTCGGTCCGCCATCGCGCTGCGGCGGATAAACCGCTGCTGTCGCTTTGCGTAATAGCACGCGACGAAGCCGACTATTTGGATGCATGTCTGGCTAGCGTTGAAGGGTTAGTCGACGAAATAATCGTCGTCGATACCGGATCTAAGGACGGGACGAAACTCGTTGCACGGCAGCGCGGCGCACGCGTTTTCGATGAGGTGTGGCAAGATGACTTCTCTCGTGCGCGCAATCGAGCGCTCAATGAGGCACGCGGCGAATGGGTGTTCGTGCTCGACTGCGACGAGGTCATTGCTCCGTCGGATCACGCCCCGCTGCGCAAGCTGATCCAAGCAGGTGGTCGCGATGCGTATCGAATGACGACGCGCAATTACAGCACGGCCACGCATCACGCTGGCTGGACGCCGAGTTCGGGTGCTTATGCTGAGGAGCGAACCTACGACGGCTGGTTTCCTTCTACCAAAGTGCGTCTATGGCGCCAGCGGGGCGACGTGTGCTTTGAAGGCGTGGTGCACGAACTGGTCGAACCGTCTCTCATGCGCGTTGGCGTCGAAGTGGGCGATTGCCCGGTGCCGGTGCATCACTACGGCTACGTAGAGAAAGCGCGCGAGAAGGGGCATTATGTGCGGGCAGGTGAGCGCAAGGTGCTGGCCAATCCACGCGACGTGCGCGCGCAGTACGAGCTGGCCATAGCCTACCGCGATGCCGGCGAAAACGAATCCGCCCTCGAACGTATTGATACAGCTATTGCGAGCCTGGCGACGGCAGATGCGGCCGATCTAATCTATGTGCAGGAAGAGTTGGTCCATTTGGTGCGCGCTGATATCCTGACCCGGTTGGGTCGGCGCACCGAGGCACTGCAGGGCTATGAAGCGCTGCTGCTGCGCTATCCCGATGCGCATCAGGCGCTCAACAACCGAGGCATTTTGCTTGAGCAGGAGGGGCGTATCGATGAAGCGCGGGCGTCCTATCAGCGCGCGGTCGAACTCGTGCCTGATAACGCGCTGCTGAGAGAGAACCTTGAACGTGTTTCTCATTCTGTTTCGCTGAGCATATGCATTGTTGCGCGCGATCAAGAGGCTCTGTTGGAACGCTGTCTGCAGAGCGTCTGTGCTATGGCCGATCAGGTGATTGTCATCGATACAGGTTCTAGTGACGTGAACGTCGCCCTGGCAGGGCGCTACGGCGCGACGCTGGAGCGTATTGTCTGGCAGGACGACTTGGCTGCAGTTCGCAATACAGCGCTGGAACAAGCCACCGGTGATTGGGTTTTTTGGCTCGATGCCGACGAGCATCTGTTAGCGGAAGATATGGAGAAAGTACGCCAGATCGCCCGGAGCAAACCCGATCGAGCGCTCTACTGCACGTGCATACGAGGGGGCGCTGTCGAGGAGCGGGTGCAGCAGATTCGAATGATGCCAAACCGGCCGGATCTGCGCTTTGAAATGCCGGCTTTTTCAAGCGTAACTGATTCGCTGCGTCGAGCGAGTTTGGCTTCCTATCCCACGGATATAGAGGTGCACTGCCATAGCGTCTTCGACCCTGCGGCGGCGGCGCAAAAACGAGCACGCAATGCGGCGCGAATGGACGAATGGCTGCGGGGCCACAGCGAGGATTGGCAGCGGCAAATTCGCTTTGGCCAGATGCTCTATGCGAACGGTGTGCGCGATGTGGCTGGGGTGTTTTTTGCCAGCGTGCGCGCGGGCGATCTGCGCGTAGAACCGCATTCGCTGCGCCTCCTTGCTCGGGTAATGCTGGGTCGTTGTCTGCTTGAAAGCGGCGCATATGAAGAGGCTCAACGCGTGCTCGAAGAGGCACTCGAGCTGGAGCCGGAAGATGCACTGGCGCTTTTTTCTATGGGCGACGTTGCGGTCAAACTGGGCCACTACGCCGATGCCGAACGCTATTTGCGCGCTTCACTTGTCGGGCGTCCGACGCCGGATATGGTTCAGGATGCCCTGTCGGTTGAATATGCAACGCACTTCTTTTTGGGGCAGGCACTCAGCGGACAGGGACGCAACGAGGCGGCCGTAGAATGCTTTGAGGCAGCCTGTCGCACCGCTCCGGATCGAACCGAGGCGCGGCAGGCGATTGCGCTGCTGCGCCAGGGCATTGGTCAGGGCGATAGCGGGCTCTATATGCAGCCCGTTTCCCCGGCCCTTGATATGGATGCATCGAATGCTGAAGCCGACGCGTCGTTCCCCGGCAGTCGGTTGACCTTGTGCATGATCGTGCGCAACGAGGAGGCTCGCCTTGGGCGCTGCTTGGAAAGCGTGCGCGGTGTAGTCGATGAGATTGTGGTGGTTGATACCGGATCCGAAGATACAACGGTAGAAGTGGCCAAAAGCTACGGTGCACGGGTGGGTTTCTTTGAGTGGTGCGACGATTTTTCCGCCGCTAGGAACGCGTCGCTGCAGATGGCAACAGGGGATTGGATTATGTGGCTAGATGCCGACGATATCCTGCCGCCGGAAAGCCATGGCCCCATTCGGCAACGCGTTGAGGGCGCGCGAGACAGAGGCTATTTCTTCGTGCTGGACGATCAGGGGTACGAGCAGATATCCTGCCTGCAGCTGCGCCTTTTTCCCAATCGGTCCGGTGTTCAGTTTGAAATGCCGGTGCACGAACAGGTCGCTCCGTCTCTGACGCGCCTTGGATTGGATCTTGTGCAAAGCGAGATTCGCGTGCAGCATACTGGATATACAACCCCCGAAGTTGTAGCAGCTAAGAAAGAGCGCTACCTAGGCATCATGGAGCGCTGGGTGGCGGCGCATCCTGCCGACTATATGGAGCGCTCGCACGTGGCACTGACCTATTATTCGACCAATAGATTAGCCGAGGCGGAGCGCGCCTATCGCTACATTCTCGAAGAGACTTCGTGCTATGTCGACCGCAATTGGGTGATCTATACGACGGCGTTGCTCTTTCTCGGGCGGACCTATATGAAGATGGGCCGTCTGGATGACGCCCTCTCCTATATGCAAAAGGCCGAAGCGGTCGATCGCGACTATATCTTAACTCAGCTATCGCTGGCTGAAGTCCACGCCAAATTAGAGGTACATGACAAGGTAATACAGCATGCGCGTGCGGTCGTTGAAAGTGAACGGCAGATGACCTTCTTTCCCATTGACTACGAGGAGGTCACTTTTTCGGCTAACCTACTGATGGCCCAATCGCAGCAGGCACTAGCCGATTGGGATGCGGCGGCTCAATCTTATAGACGGGCGGCTGCCGCATCGGTACTGCGACGATCTGATGCGCTGGGTGGGCTGTTTAATATGCACAAAGCGCGTGGCCAACTCGCCCTAGCGAGGGCTGCACTGGAGGAGGCGTTGGAGATCGCGCCCAACAACGCGGATCATCTGTTTAATCTCGGCGTGTTGGAGTTGGAGCGGAAGGAGTG
>JAYOKQ010000060.1:0-26193 GCA_038119905.1 Gemmatimonadota bacterium
CGCGACGGTTTCTTCGTCGTTCATGGCCATGCGGGCGAAGGTCTCGCGAATATCGCGCGCCGACTTCAGCTGGTTGGGATCGCCGTTCGGTCCTTCGGGGTTGACGTAGATGAGGCCCATTTGGACGGCGCCAAGGGGATTGTCCAGCTCGCGATCGCCGCGATAGCGCTCGTCGGCTAGCCACTCGGCTTCCGAACCCCAATCGACGTCGTCTTCCGGTTCCCACACGTCTTCGCGACCGCCGCCAAAGCCGAAGGTTTTGAAGCCCATCGATTCGAGGGCAACGTTGCCGGTCAATACCATGAGGTCGGCCCACGAAATTTTGCGTCCATACTTTTTCTTAACGGGCCAGAGCAGGCGGCGTGCCTTGTCTAGGTTGCCGTTGTCGGGCCAGCTGTTGAGGGGAGCAAAGCGCAGCTGACCGGCGCCTGCACCGCCGCGACCGTCGCCGACGCGATAGGTGCCGGCAGCATGCCATGCCATGCGGATAAAGAAGGGGCCGTAGTGACCGTAGTCGGCCGGCCACCACTCCTGCGAGTCGGTCATGACCGCTTCGATGTCTTTCTTAACTGCGGCCAGGTCCAGCGACTTGAATTCCTCGGCGTAGGAGAAATCGCCGCCCATTGGATCGGGGCTCGTGCCATTTTGGTGAAGAATGTTCAGGTTGAGCTGTTCGGGCCACCAGTCCTTGTTCGAACGGGAGCCGACGGACGTGTTGGCGCCCGAGTGAAATGGGCACTTACTTGCATCATCAGACATAAAGCAGTCCTCCAAGATGGGTTGTTGATCGTTCTGCGGAAATAACCTATCGAAAAGAAGTTGATTTCTAAAATCGATAATTCTTATTTTTTTGATAGGTAGAGTCTATCAAAACTAACAGAAAGAATTTACTTGAATCTGCGCGATTTGCAATACATCGTCGCTTTAGCCGAAGTGGGGCACTTTCGCCGTGCGGCGGCGCGCTGTTATGTCAGCCAGCCCACGCTGAGCGGACAAATTCGCAAAGTAGAGGAAGAGCTTGGCGTAACTCTATTCGAGCGGGGCAATAAGGGCGTCCGCTTAACCCCAGTTGGCGAGCAGATCGTCGAGAAGGCGCGCGATGCTCTGCGTATAGTAGGCCAAATAGAAGAAATGGCACAGGGATCGCGCGATCCGCACGTGGGATCCCTGCGCGTTGGCGTCATTCCCACGATCGGCCCCTACTTCATTCCCTTGGTTATGGATGCGCTGCAGGAGGGTCTGCCGAACCTACAGATCGCCTTTTTTGAAGAGATCACCGAGACGTTGCTGAGTCGGCTCAAAGCGGGGGACATAGATGCTGCCCTCGTCGCCACGGCCAGCGCCGACTCAGCGCTGGTCGAAGTGCCGCTATACGAAGAGCCCTTTTTACTGGCGGTGCCCCGAGGGCATGCGCTGGCGGACGAGCGCCTCATCTCACTCGAGTCGGTTGATATGGACGAAGTGCTGCTGTTGACCGATGGTCACTGTTTCCGCGATCAGGTGCTGGACGCGTGGAACGCGCAGTCACCGATGCGCTCCATCAACACGCGCGCGACCAGTCTGGAGACGGTGTTGGCACTGGTGGCCGCTGGTGAGGGCATTACGCTCGTGCCGGCGCTAGCTCGAGGGCGGGGTGCCATTGACGAGCGGGTGGTCCTGTGTCCGATCGGTTCCGAACGCGCCCAGCGCGCCGTGCGCATCGCCTACAGAGCGCCCTTTCCGCGCCGCGCTGCCATTGATCGTTTAGCCGCGATTGTACGCGGTTGTATGCCGGTTGCTGTGCGCCCCCTTCAGTAGATGCTCCCCAGTACAATCAGACGACAGGTAACGCATTTGGCAACAGGGACATAGGTCGTGTGGTGCGGCGCTTGACAAGCCGGGTTTGCTCGTTTAGTTTTAGCCCCACTTATGAAAGAGAATATGCTCAATCGACGCTGGTGGCGCTGGTATACTTCTGACGAAACAAGAGACGCGTCCATCTAGATGTTCGATTGGAGTACATTGAAATCAACACCGCGGGCGCTCAGGCGTTCGCGGTTTTTTTGTGTAGCGCGGTGACGAGATGAAAAGGACGGATACATACGAAACGCGGGGAGGCGTACGGGTTGTGCGCTCGGTGGAAGAGCTAGCGCTCAATGCTCCGCTTGAAAGCGTGCTGGAGACCCTTAACCGTCGCCGTGGTGCGCTCTTTGCTAGTGGATACGAATATCCCGGGCGCTATAGCCGCTGGGATATTGGTTTTGTCAATCCGCCCCTAGAGCTGAAGGCGCGTCAGCGCGAATTTACCTTTCGTCCGCTCAACGAACGCGGTCGCGTGCTGCTGCAGATTTTTTGCACGGCACTTGAAGGGCACCCGCATCTCGAGGCGTTAGAGGAGCAGGAGGGGCTGTTGCGCGGTCGCGTGCTGCCGATGCCGTCCCACTTCCGCGAAGAAGAGCGTTCCAAGCAGCCGACGATTTTCAGCGTGCTGCGCGCACTGGTCGACCAGATGTGGTCCGATGACGAACCGCATCTGGGATTTTATGGTGCTATGGGCTACGATTTGGTTTTTCAGTTCGAGCCGATTGAACTGCGTCACGAACGCGCCGCCGATCAGCCCGATCTTCACTTGTTTGTGCCCGACGAACTAATCGTTGTAGACCATCGCAAAGAGCAGGCGCTAAGCTATTCATACGAGTTTAGTTACGGCGGGCAGTCGACCGATGGAATGCCGCGCGATACGGAAGATGCCTCGGCGGAGCTAGGCGTGGCCAGCGAGGTGCGCTGTGACCACGCGCCGGGCGAGTACGCCGACAAAGTGCGCACCGTCATTGCGGGGACCGAGCGCGGCGATTTTTTCGAAGTGGTTCCGAGTCAGGTGCTCAGTGCGGGCTATGCCGGCACGCCGCGCGATCTGTTTGAAAATATCCGTACGACCAACCCCAGTCCCTATGAGTTCCTCATCAATCTGGGCGGTGAGCAGCTCGTGGGAGCGTCGCCGGAAATGTTTGTGCGCGTAGAAAACCAGCTCGTAGAGACCTGTCCGATTTCGGGAACGATTCGCCGGGGCAACACGCCGATTGAAGACGCCGAACAGATTCGCGTCCTGCTCAATTCAAAAAAAGACGAGGCGGAGCTGACGATGTGCACCGACGTCGATCGCAATGACAAGGCGCGCATCTGCAAGGCTGGATCGGTGCGCGTCGAGGGGCGGCGGATGATCGAATTGTACTCCAAGTTGATCCACACCGTCGACTATGTAACGGGTGAGCTTAAAGACGAGTGCGATGGATTTGATGCCCTGCTTTCGCACATGTGGGCGGTCACGCTGACGGGGGCCCCCAAGCCGGCGGCTATGCAGCAGATCGAACTATTGGAAAACTCGGCGCGCCGCTGGTATGGTGGATGCGTTGGCATGCTGCGATTCAATGGTCAAGTCAACACGGGTATCACGATTCGCACCGTGCATTTGGAAGGCGGTCAGGCGCACGTGCGCGTCGGCGCGACGCTGCTGAGCGATTCCATTCCGGACGAGGAGGAGCGCGAGACCCGCACCAAGGCCGAGGCCTTCATTAACGCGGTCATCGGTGTGCCGGCAGCCCAGGGGAATGGGCGCGCGCAAATTGCCCGCACAGGTGTCGGTAAGAAGGTGTTATTTGTCGACAATCGCGACTCCTTTGTCCACACGTTAGGGGACTATGTGCGTCAGACGGGCGCCGAGATAACGACGGTGCGCGCTGGCTTTCCGCACAGCGTATTCGATGAGGTCGAGCCAGACCTGGTGTTTGTGTCGCCGGGGCCCGGAACGCCAGCTGAATTTGGCGTGCCCGATTTAGTGCGCGAGTGCGTGCGCCGCCAATTGCCGGTTTTTGGCGTTTGCCTGGGGCTGCAGGGTATGGTCGAGGCGTTTGGGGGCACGCTAGGTGTGCTCGATCGTCCCGTGCATGGAAAGCCCTCGACGGTGCGCTGCACGGGCGAAGGTATCTTCGACGGCTTCCCGAGCGAATTTATTGCTGGACGCTACCATTCGCTCTACGCCGTGCCGGATGACCTGCCCGACTGTTTTGAGGTATTGGCCGAAACAGAGGATGGTGTAATCATGGGCATTGCGCACGAGAGCTATCCGGCCGCCGCCGTGCAATTTCATCCCGAATCCATTCTAACGCTGGGCGGAGACTGGGGTCTGCAGCTGGTAGCCCAAGTGATCGGGCGGCTGGCCAGGTGATATTTGCAGCGGGTAGTGGTGCGGTTAAATGGGCTGCAGAGCGATAGCATGCCGGCCGTTTTTACATGTGGATTTTCGCGTTTCTATGCCGTTGAATTGTGCCGGCAAGTCGCGAAAAATAGGGCGCTGGGTCGAGCCTAGTGCAGCGCGTTTTACTACTTGATAACAACGACTCCTTTACCTACAATCTCATGCAGTATTTGCAGGTATTGGGCAGTGATGTGGTCGTGGTAGGTAGCGATATTTCGCTGCGCGAAGTCGAGCGCATTGCCCCGTCGAGCATCGTGTTATCACCCGGTCCGGGAACGCCAGAAGAGGCCGTGAGTGCGTGCGAAGTGACGCGTGCTTTTGCTGGTCGCGTGCCGCTGCTGGGGATTTGTTTGGGCATGCAGGTACTGGCTAGCGTCTTTGGTGCACGCGTAGTTCGAGCGCCGGCACCGGTGCACGGCAAGACTGCCGAGATGTATCACGATGGGTGCGGTTTATTTGCCGGTTTGCCCAATCCGTTTTCAGCCATGCGCTACCATTCGCTGGTGGTCGATCGCGACAGCGTACCCGATGTGCTGCAGGTATCAGCCGAAACGAACGATGGGTTGGTGATGGGGCTGCGTCATCGCGATGCAGCCGTTGTCGGCGTACAGTTTCATCCAGAATCTATTTTGACGGAAGCGGGCATGTCGCTGTTGGACAATTTTCTCAGACTTTTCAAGTAACGCAGAGGAGCGACCTATGATACAGGAAGCGATTCAGAAGCTAGTGGCTGGCGAGGATCTCGGCGGAGAGGGTGCGCGCCAGGTCATGGAGCAAATCATGAGTGGCCAGGCGACCGATGCGCAGATTGGTGCCTTTCTCATTGCGCTGCGCATTAAGGGTGAAACCGTTGAGGAAATTGCTGGCTGTGCGCGGGTTATGCGCGAAAAGGCCACCCCGATAAAGACGGCGCGCACGGATCTGGTCGATACCTGCGGAACGGGTGGCGATGGTTCAGGTACGTTCAACATCTCGACAACGGTTGCCTTTGTCGCGGCCGGCGCCGGGTTGGGCGTGGCAAAGCACGGCAACCGCGCGATGTCGAGCCGGTGCGGTTCGGCCGACGTGCTGGCCGAACTGGGCGTCAATCTCGAAGTAACACCCGACCGCGTTGGCCAGTGCATCGATGAGGCGGGGATCGGTTTTCTCTTTGCGCCGGCGCTGCATGGAGCGATGAAGCACGCCATTGGTCCGCGCCGCGAAATTGCTACGCGCACGGTGTTTAACGTGCTGGGGCCTCTGACCAATCCGGCCGGCGCGCGCTGTCAACTTATTGGCGTATATGCGGCTGATCTAACGGAGAAGATGGCCGGGGTGCTTGGTCAACTGGGCTCTGAGCGTGCTTTTGTCGTGCACGGTTCGGATGGCCTTGACGAGATCACTCTGACGGGGTCGACGCGCGTCAGCGAATTGCGCAACGGTCAGGTCAGCACGCGCGATATTAGTCCAGCTGACTTTGGTTTACAGACAGCTGACGTTGGCGCGCTGCAGGGCGGTGATGCTGCGGACAATGCGCAGATCTTGCGCAGTGTCCTAGAGGGCCAGCAGGGTGCGCCGCGCGACGTAGTCCTATTGAATGCGGCAGCGGCCATCGCCGCCGGTGGCTTGGCTGAAACGTTGGAAGAAGGAGTCGACAGAGCACGGGCATCCATAGATACCGGTGCCGCGCGCGGTGCACTGGAGAAACTGGTGGAACTGAGCAACGCATAAATGGCTAACGTATTAGAGGAAATAGCAGAATACAAGCGCGCGTTCGTCGCCGAGCGCAAGCGGCGCCAGACGCTGCAGGACATGCGCCTGCGCGCGGCTGACTGTGCCGAGCCAGCCGATTTTGAGGCCGCGCTGAGGCAAGAGGGTATTTCGCTGATAGCGGAAGTGAAAAAAGCATCGCCTTCCAAGGGGGTTATCCGCGCCGACTTTGATCCAGAGCGGATTGCTGCCACTTACGCTGAAAACGGTGCACGCTGTCTTTCGGTTCTGACGGACGAGGCTTATTTTCAAGGGTCGGACGCCTATTTACAGGCTGCGCGCGTCGCCAGCGGTTTACCCGCTCTGCGCAAAGATTTTACCGTGGATGAATACCAGCTGTACGAAGCGCGTGCGCTAGGGGCCGACGCAGTCCTGTTGATCGTATCGCTGATGGATGGAAGCCAACTGGCCGACTATATCGGCCTGGCCCGCGAACTCGATATGGCCGCGCTAGTTGAAGTCCACAGCCGAGATGAGCTCGTGCGCGCCATCGCCGCGCGCGCGCAGCTGATTGGCGTTAACAACCGCGATCTAAAGACGTTCAAGACCACATTGGATACTACGTTTGAGCTGTTGGACGATCGGCCTGCCGACGCGCTCTTTATCAGCGAGAGCGGTATTAATCACCGCGAGGACGTAGAGCGTTTAGCCGCAGCCGGCGTCGATGCCATTTTGGTCGGCGAGGCGCTGATGCGCGAACGCGATATCGGCGCCAAAGTGAGGGAGCTATTAGGCACGTGAAAAAGCGAGTTTTTTCCGGCGTAAAGCCTTCGGCGCGCCTGCATATCGGCAATTATATCGGAGCAATTCGCAACTGGGTCGCCGATCTGGATACGCGTGAAAACATCTTCTGCGTGGTCGATCTGCACGCCATTACCGTTGACCACGATCCCGAAGAGCTGCGCGCGCTCACGCGCGAGTTGGTCGGTTTGTATATCGCCTGCGGGCTCGATCCGCAAAAGGCGCATATTTTCGTGCAGTCGCACGTGCCTGAGCACACGGAACTGGCCTGGCTCTTTAATTGCGTGACGCCGATGGGTTGGCTGGAGCGCATGACGCAGTTCAAGGACAAGGCCGGCACGCAGCGCGAGCGCGTCAGCACGGGGCTCTTCACCTATCCAACCTTGATGGCGGCCGACATTTTGCTGTATCAAGCGCACGAGGTGCCAGTCGGTGAGGACCAGAAGCAGCACGTGGAACTGACGCGCGATATCGCTGAACGCTTTAATCGCAAATTCGGCGAGGTGTTCACCGTGCCCGATCCGGTGATACGCGAGGTGGGTGCGCGGATTATGGGTCTCGACGATCCGACTAAAAAGATGTCCAAGTCGGCCGACGGGCAGTTTCACGGAATTGAGCTGCTTGACGCGCCCAACAAAATCAAAAAAACTATCATGCGCGCGGTGACGGATTCGCACAATGAAATTGCCTTTGACGAGGAACGCCCCGGCGTGCGCAATCTGCTCGGGATTTATCAGGCCTTGAGCGGTCAAAGCAAAGAGGAGATCGAGGCGCACTTTGCTGGCAAGGGATATGGCGACCTCAAAAAGGGCGTGCTCGAAGTGGTTATGGCCGAGATTGAGCCCATCCAAGCTCGCTACGCCGAGATCAGTGCCGACCCGGCGTACGTCGATGGCGTACTGGCCGAGAGCGTGGACTACCTGCGTCCCATCGTCGATGGGACGATGAACGACGTGCGCCATGCAATGGGGTTACGCTGATGAGCGATATGGATTTGGGGCCCTGGCGGGCGCGTATTGACCAACTCGACAAGGAGCTGTTGGAACGGCTTAACGAGCGCATGCACTGCGCGCTGGAAATTGGCCGCATAAAAAAAGAACACGGTCGACCGATACGCGATCCCGAGCGCGAAAAGGCGCTGCTGGCCAAGCTGAGACAGTACAATGAAGGTCCGATGCGCGACGTGGCGATTGAAGAAATTTTCCGCCGCATAATCGCCGAGGCCGTGCACCTAGAAGAAGAGGAGGACTAGCCTTCTTCAAGCGAGTCGTATTAGTCGGCGTGGGCCTGATTGGAGGCTCTATGGGCTTGGCCCTTAAGCGCGGTCGATTTGACGGTCAAATCGTCGGTGTTAGTAGGCCTGAGACCGTCCAAACGGCGCTGGATATGGGGGTCATCGATGAAGGATGGGGCTACGATGAAATGGCCCAAGCGCTCGACGGCGCAGACCTCGTATTTCTCTGTACGCCCATTCAGCGGATTTTGGAGCAGGTGGAGCAGGTAGCCGAACTCGTGTCCGACGGCGCGCTGGTGACCGATGTGGGGAGCACCAAGCGTCGAATTGTCGCTCGGGCACAGGCGTGCTTTCGCGAGGGAACCTACTTTGTCGGAGGTCATCCGATGGCTGGTTCAGAGAAAGCGGGCGTGACGGCAGCCGATCCGTTCCTGTTTCAAAACGCAATCTACATTCTCGTGCCGGACGATCGCGTGCCGCGTGTGCGCTACGATGCGCTGGTCGATCTGCTGCGCGGCGTAGGCGCGCGCGTGCTAGAGCTGGATGCCGAAGCGCACGATGAAGCGGTTGCATCGATCAGTCATCTGCCGCAGCTCATGGCGACGACGCTGGTCGAAATGGTCGGAAGACTCAACGAGCAGAGCGACCATTTTTTGCCGTTAGCCGCCGGTGGTTTTCGCGATATGACGCGCATTGCCTCAAGCCCTTTTGCACCGGTGTGGCAGGACATCTATGCGACCAACGCCGACCGGGTGCGATCCATGGTCGATCGCTATATCGCCATATTGCAGGATGCGCGCGACCGCCTCGACGACGAAAGTCTATCCGAAGATTTTGCCTACGCCAACCGCGTACGCGGTTCGATTCCCCGCGATGCCAAAGGCTTTATTCACGTGCTATACGAGATTCTCGTAGTGGCCGAAGATCGGCCCGGCGTGATTGCAGAAATCGCCGCAGCTCTGCAGGCAGAAGATCTTAATATCAACGATATAGAGGTCATGAAGGTGCGCGAGGGCGAGGGTGGTACGCTGCGCTTGGGATTTGATAGCGAAGCGGCCGCGAACAAGGCACTGGCAGTCCTAGCTGAGATCGGCTACGTGGCACGGCGGCCGTGATTGTTGATACTGTTCTCAACCCCCAAAAAACATACAAGTGCTTTTGCCTGTCTGGAGAGGCTGTCAGGTGTGCCGTCTAGCCGTCTAAACGCTGGCACGTTCTGGCAACGTTAATTATGTGGTCTATATAATGCGCGAATCGATTACGCCGACAAAAAAAGTGCTAGGTGAAGTGCGCGTGCCCGGTGAACAGAGCCCCGCCGAGCGCGCACTGCTGCTGGCTGCAATATCCGAAGGAGAGAGCCGCATCCGCTTTGCTCCGCCGTCTGCTCTGCGCGTAGTCGAGCTTTTGCGCGTTCTCGGCGTCGACGTCGAGCGCCAGCGCGATACGTGGATCGTGCGGGGAAAAGGTCTGCGCGGGTTTGTGCAACCGGAGGGCATCGTAGATATCGGGAACTGGGGGGGCAGCGGGCTGTTGGTGCTCGCTATGTTGTCGGGACAGTCGTTTGTTACGCGAGTTAAGGTGGGCGATGACGTTGAGTCGATTCAGAGGCTACTAGCGCTGCTTGCCGCCATGGGAATGGGCGCCCAACGCGAGACGGATACGATCTATGCGCTGGGTAAGAATGAACCGGTTGGCGCGGAACACGAGGCGTTGGACATAGACGCAGACGACAAGCTCGCCGTTTTAGTCGCGGGTTTGTACTGCGCAGGCAGAACGCAGATGCGCGAGTCGAGCAAGAATCGCAATCGCATGGAGCGCTTTTTGCGCCAGCGCGAGGTGACCGTCGAGCGGCGGCGCAGCGGCGAGGAGTACATCGTCGGCGTCGAAGGGGGGCAGTCCGTGCATCCGCTGGAAATGGAAATAGCGGGCGATCTGAATCAGGCCTATCCGTTTATGCTGCCCGCCCTGGTGTTAAAAGGATCTGAGGTGACGCTGAAGGGCGTTGCCGTTCGTTCCGGGGAGCGTCATTTCCTAGAACTGCTGCGCCAGATAGGCGGCGAGCTTGAGCTGCGAGATCTCGGCGAAGATACCTATGACCTGTGCGTGCGCCCGAGCGAGTTGAAATCGACCCGAGTCGCCGCACAACGAGCAGAAAATATTTTGAGTCAAGTGCCTCTGCTGGCGGTTTTGGCCACGCGCGGTCAGGGAGAGATTGTCATTCGCGATGTTCAAGCTTTGCGCGAGGGCGACTTTGACCGCGTGCAGCACCTGTTTGAGTCGCTGCGCTCGCTGCAGGTGCGCATTGGCGAATTCCCGGAGGGGCTCGTAATAAAAGGGGGCTTTCCCGTTATGGGTGGTCTGCTCGATGCGCGCGGCGATGCCGGTCTAGCGCAGGCTTTTGCGCTGCTGGGTTTGTGGGCCGAGGGCGAGGTTGTCGTCGACAATGCCGAAGGTATAGACGCAGTACATCCCGATTTTTTTAAGGCGCTTGCTGCGCTGAAGGAGAAAAGATAATGAGGGCATTATTGCGCTTGGCCGCACTGTCGGCCGTAGTCTTTTGCGGCGGGGTGGTCGTGATTCGTTTGCTGTATGACGTTTCCTGGGGCGAGGCCGTTGAAATTGCCGATCAATTTGTGGAGGATCTGCTGGCTTGATCTCGGGCTCGACGCGCCTGCTCGGCGTAATCGGTGACCCCGTCGGTCACACGTCGTCTCCGGCCATGCACAATGCGGCCATCGCCGCCCTTGGCTTGGACTACGTCTACGCGGCGTTCCACGTTCGCCCCGAATTGCTGGGCCGCGCGATGGATGGGATGCGCGCGCTGAATATCGCCGGTCTCAACGTCACGGTCCCGCACAAGCAGGGCGTGATGGAATATATGGACGAGGTATCAGAAGAGGCAGTTGCGATTGGGGCGGTGAACACGGTGGCCTATCGAGATGGACGGCTCGTTGGTCATAATACTGATGCGTTTGGAATCGTTGAGAGCCTCAAGCGAGACGGCGGCATGGAGCACCTGCCGGCTAAGGTCGTACTGCTCGGGGCCGGCGGCGCAGCGCGCGCGATTCTCTATGCGCTGTTGCAGAGCGCGCGCGTGGAAGAAATTCTGTTGCTCAATCGAACGGTAACAAAGGCCGAATCGTTGGCGCGTGATTTGGATAGCGCTGGTCGGGTGAAGGTCGGCCCGATGGATGCGCCCGGCGTGGCGGACGCGGGACTGCTGATTAACTCGACTTCGGTTGGCATGCATCCGCACGACGGCGTATCGCCGCTCGCTGATGCTTCGGTATTGCACGCCGATATGTTGGTTGCCGATATCGTATACAAACCGCTGAAGACGCGCCTGATGGAACAGGCCGAATCGGCTGGTGCGCGGACGATCAATGGATTGGGTATGCTCGCCTGGCAGGGGGCGCGCTCGTTTGAGATATGGACAGGTATTACGCCGCCGGTTGACGTTATGATGGCCGCAGCGTTAGAACGGGTTAAAGATGGCAATTAAAGAGGAGTTGGAAGAGCGCATCGCCGCCGCACTGGTCGCTGCGGGCGCTCCGGCTGGAAGTAAGGCACTCGTCGGTGCGGCGACGCGGCCAGAGTTTGGTGACTATCAGGCCAACGGCGTGATGGCCGTTGCCAAACAGCAGAAGAAGAATCCGCGCGAACTGGCCGCGGCCGTGTTGGAGCACCTCGATCTGAGCGACGTGGCCGAGTCAGTGGATATTGCGGGGCCGGGCTTTATTAACGTGAAGCTCAAGTTGTCTTGGTTGGATGCCCAGATCAACGCAGCGCTGTCGAATGAGCGTCTCGGCGTTCCGCAGGCGCAGCCCCTGCAAAAAATCGTGATCGACTATTCGCATCCGAATCTGGCTAAAGAAATGCACGTAGGTCATTTGCGCACCACGATTATCGGTGATGCCATCGCCCGCGTGCTCGAGTTTTGCGGCCATGAGGTTGTGCGCCATAACCACGTCGGCGACTGGGGCACGCAGTTTGGCATGCTCATTGCCTATATGGATCGGCTCGATGCTGCCGGTGAGGATACCTCGTCTGAACTGGCCGATTTGGAAGTGTTCTATCAGTCGGCGCGCAAGCTGTTTGACAGCGACGCGGCGTTTGCGACGACGGCGCGCGAATACGTCGTCAAATTGCAGAGCGGCGATGCGCACGTGCGCGCGGTATGGCAGCGCTTTATCGAAGAGTCTCTGCGTCACTGCGAAGAGGTCTACGAGACGTTGGGCGTGACGCTGCGCCGCGAAGACGTGCGGGCAGAGAGCGACTATAACGACGATCTGTCCCAAGTCATTGACGACCTGCGCGCACAGGGGCTACTGCGTGAGTCCGACGGTGCGCAGTGCGTCTTTCTCGAAGAATTCAAGGGCAAAGACGGCGAGATCACGCCGGTGATCGTGCAGAAATCCGATGGCGGATATCTGTATGCAACGACCGACCTTTCTGCCGTGCGCTACCGAGCCGGTCAGCTCGCTGCCGATCGCGTGCTCTACATCGTTGATGCGCGGCAGATGCTGCACCTGCGTCAGGTTTTTGCCGTATCGCGCGCGGCCGGTTATGCACCGGAAGCGTGCGCACTTGAACACCACTCGTTTGGCACAATGCTAGGCGACGACGGCAAGCCGTTCAAGACGCGCACGGGCGGGACGGTCAAGCTGATGGACCTGCTGCGCGAAGCAGAGGAACGCGCCTTTGCGTTGGTGGGCGAAAAGAATCCGGAACTGAGCGAAGAGGAACGCAGGGAGATCGCACGCGTCGTGGGTATTGGCAGCGTTAAATACGCCGACCTATCCCTTAACCGCACGACCGACTACATCTTTAATTGGGATAAGATGCTCTCCTTTGAGGGCAATACGGCGCCCTATCTACAGTATTCGTACGCTCGGGTAAAGAGCATCTTTCGACGCGCCGAACTAGACGAATCCGCGCTGAGCGGAACGATTGCTATTGCCGAGCCGGCCGAGCGCGCGCTCGCCGTTAAGATGGTGCAGTTTGGCGAAGTTGTAGAGGCGGTCGCCCGCGAGTGCTATCCCAACGCGTTGTGCAATTACCTGTACGAACTGGCCGAATTGTATATGAAGTTTTACGAACAGTGTCCGGTGCTGCGCGCCGAAGATACGGTCCGCGCGAGTCGCCTGCTGCTCTGTCAGATGACGGCGCGGGTCATCGCACGCGGTCTCGGTCTACTGGGTATTGGCACCGTGGAACGGATGTGAGAAATGGCAAAGAAGAAGATGCGATGCGACACCTGCGGTCAAGAGGTGGACCAACTGCGCCGCGATGTGCTCGATAAGAGCTACAACGCATTTAATAAGCCCCCGCTGTGGAACTGCGAAACGTGCTACAATGCAAAGCGCACGCGCCGCGACGAGTCGAAAAGAGCCGATTAATGGACGTAGGTCCCATATTTCTGACGGGCTTTATGGGGGTGGGCAAGAGCAAGATCGGCGGCCTGCTGGCGTGGCGTATGGGGCGTGTGTTTTGGGATACGGATGAGATGGTCGAGGCACGGGCTGGCAAAGAAATCTCGGCTCTATTCGCCGATGAAGGCGAGGCGCATTTTCGTCAATTAGAGCACGAATGCGTGCTAGAAGTAGGCGGCCGCGACGACGTAGTGGTTGCCCTGGGAGGCGGGGCTATTGTTCAGGATCGAAACATGCAGGTCATTCGCCGTGCCGGTCTTTTAGTCTGTTTAGAGGCCGAGGTGGACACCATCCTCGAACGCGTAAGTCGCCGCGACGACCGGCCGCTGCTGTCGGGGCTAAGCGAAGCGGAAAAGCGTGTAAAAATCGAGCAAATGATGGCCGAACGCGCGCCTTATTATAATCAGGCGCACATCAAGATGCTGTCGAACGAGGGAACGACCCCCGAGGAAGCGGCAGACAAACTCATTGCCTTATTGGAGCATTGGATTGAGGAGCGCGACCGTACGGACTGAGGGGGCGCAGTACGAGATAAAAGTGGGACACGGCGTGCTTGGTTCGGTCGGTGCCGAGTGCCAGGCACTGGGTCTGGGCCCCCGCGTGGCGCTGGTTACGGACGAGCGCGTGGCAGCTCACTATCTGCAGCCGGTTGCTAAGAGTCTACGGGACGCCGGTTTCGATGTGTTGGAAGTCGTCTATCCCGGCGGCGAGGGACATAAGAATTTGAGCGGTGCCGAAGGCATTTTCGCCGAGCTCATCGGGGCCGGTCTTGATCGCGGTGCCTGGGTGTTGGCCCTGGGCGGCGGCATTGTCGGCGACATGGCGGGTTTTGTTGCGGCCTGCTATCTGCGCGGCGTGCCCTGCGTGCAGGTGCCAACCACGATTGTGGCGCAGGTCGATTCTAGCATCGGCGGCAAGACCGGTGTGAATCACGCACTCGGCAAAAACCTGATCGGTGCCTTTCACCAGCCCAAGCTGGTTTTTGTCGACACCGATACGCTGCGCTCGCTGCCGCGCGGCGAATTGGTTGCGGGTATGGCCGAAGTCGTAAAGCACGGTATCATTCGCGATCCAGAGCTTTTTGCCTTTCTCGAAGACCACATCGAAGACATTGTCGATATGGACGTTAGCGCCGATGCGTTGGACTGGCTGATCGCACGCAATGCCGGCATTAAGGCCGAGGTGGTCAGCGCAGACGAAAAGGAGGGCGGTCTCCGCGCCATTCTCAACTATGGCCACACGATTGGACACGCGATAGAAGCTGCGACTCAGTATACGCGCTACCGGCACGGCGAGGCGGTTATACTGGGTGCTTTGGCCGTCGGGCAGATCGCCGCTCAGCGCGGTATCCTTCCTGCCGATATACGCGATCGGCACGATGCGCTGTGGAAGCGTTTGGGCGTCCCGGAGGGGCTCGGTTCGGTCCCTGCGGCAGACATTCTCGAGCGCACGCGGGCCGATAAAAAGCGCGTCGGTGGCATGGCGCGTTACATTCTGGCCGAAGATATTGGCCGGGTAGATGTGTATTCCGATGTCAGCGACGATATGGCGCTGGCGGCCATCCACTACGTGCAGCAGACCTACTGAGCTATGGCGAGCGAAGAGCTACAAAAAGTACATCTGGTGAGTCTGGGCTGTCCGAAGAATACGGTTGATTCTGAGCGCATGCTCGGCCTGCTCCAAGGCAATGCCTACCAAATCACCGACGAGCCAGACCAGGCCGATGTGGTTGTCGTTAATACCTGCGGTTTTATCGGGCCGGCCAAAGAGGAATCCATCGAGGCGATTTTGGCGGCGCACCGGCTCAAAGAAGAGGGCAAGTGCAAGGGTGTTATCGTTACGGGCTGCTTGGCAACGCGCTACGAAGAAGAGTTGCGCAGCGAGCTAGTCGAGGCGGACGATTTGCTGACTATTGCCGAGGAAACGCAGATTGTTGACCGCGTTGATCGCCTGTTGGGTCGCGCTCCCCGCGGTCACGTCGCAGTTGTGCCGCGCGCTACGACGACACCTGCTCACTGGGCCTACTTGCGCATTTCAGACGGTTGCGACCACAAATGCGCCTTCTGCGCGATACCGGCGATTCGAGGACGGCACAAGAGCGAGTCGATCGAGGCGCTCGTGGCTGAAGCCGAACTACTGGTAGGCGGGGGAGCGCGCGAGCTCGTGCTGGTCTCGCAGGATTCCGTGCGCTATGGTGCTGATCTGTATGGCAAGCCGCAGCTAGTCGAATTGCTGCGGAGTTTAGAACAGGTCGACGGCGTTGATTGGCTGCGCCTCATGTACACTTATCCGGCGTTCTGGACAGATGCGATGATGGATTTCTACGCATCATCTGACAAAATGTGTGCCTATATCGACATGCCGTTGCAGCATATCGCCGATCCCGTGCTGCAGCGCATGAAACGCGCGACGACGAAAAAGAAGACGGTCGACCTGCTGCGCGCGCTGCGTTCGCGCATGCCGGGAGTTGGGCTGCGTTCGACTTTTATCGTCGGTTTTCCCGGAGAGACAGAAGCAGACTTTGAAGAGCTGTTGGAATTTGTCGAGGAGACGCGTTTCGATCACGTGTCTGGCTTTATCTATTCGCCGGAAGACGGAACGAGTGCATTCGAGCTGAGCGATGAGGTCGAGGAAGAAGTAAAGGAATATCGCTACAGTCGACTGACTCAGCTGCAGGAGCGCATCGCTACGGAGATCAACGATGATCTGGTGGGCACGCGGCAGATCGTCCTCGTTGACGAGCGAGACGAAGAGGGATTCTACGGACGCATGCAGCGCGATGCCCCGGAGATAGATGGACAGGTCTTAATCGAGAGCGGTCGCGCTCAAGTAGGATCTTTTATAGAAGTTGAGATCACGGGAGCTGATCCGTATCAGCTGCAAGCCCAGGCGGTGGGAGAGCCATTTTAAGTATGCTGAGTAAACGCAAAAAAAAGCCGCATAGCGTAGAGCTGCAGGGCGATGAAGGCATGCTGTGCGTGCGCTGGAGCGACGGCTCGCAGAGCCGCTACGATTTGGATGGTCTGCGGCGCTCCTGTCCCTGCGCGCTGTGCCGTGAAGCACACGAGGAGAGCGATGAACTCAGCGTACTCAGCGGAGAGGCGCTGTCAGCAACGGCCGAGGCCCAGCGCGTCGAGTTTGTCGGGCGCTACGGCCTGCGTATTGAATGGGCCGACGGGCACGATCACGGCATTTACACGTTCGATTTTTTCCGACAATTAGACGAAGCGATGTCCTGATACTACGCACGTTCGGCTGTGGGGGTTGCACCGCGCGGTGATCGACCGAGCCATAGTTCGATGAGCAGTAGGACCAGGGCTAGCGCGATGCATTCGCGCCACAGTTCGCGTCCGTGGCGATTCCCCAAAACCTGCAGGCGAACGTCGTCGTCTGACCCTAACATATGCACATCGGATCCAAGCACGCGCTCGATCTCAGCCCGCTCAACGCGGCGCAAGTCGGATTCGCGTGGATCGAAGTTGACGGAAAAACTGTCGATAGTGCGCTCGCCATTTTTCAGTTGCCAAATCCCAATTTCTCCTAGCTCTGGTATCGACCACACGTAGCGCTCGTCCATGCGCGTGGGCTGTAGGCGCAGCGTTTGCCCGCTTGGCGTCAGGGCACTTATGGGTGCATCGAGAGCAATATCGCCAAGGTAGCGATGGGCTCCTTCGCCTACGGTATAGCCTGCTAATCCGTCGGTGGGCTGGCTTAATTCGCGCACTAGGCGGTGGATCATCGGAGCAAATAGGCCGCGCAGAGGCAGGTCGCTCCATGTCATATCAAGTGGGAATGCAGCCAGTGCGGTGCGTCCCATGCCGCGCCAGCTGCTTGCCAGGGCAATCTGCCCGTCGTCGAAATAGGCCAGTGCTTCGACGGCGCTCTCGGACTGTAGTAAAAAGTGCGAAAAAAAGTGTGCAGCATCGGCGCGTTCGTCCGTCAATAGGTTGGCAAATAGCGGATGCATGCGGGCCGAAGAATCCAGGCGGCGAAACTGCGTTTTGTCCGCTGAATCGCCGAGCACGCCGCGGACGTTTAGCGGCATGAGACCCGGTAGGAAATCTCGGTTGAGATACTTGAGATCGGCTCGCACCGAGGGAAACACCAAGAGGCCTCCGCCGTTGGATACGAAGTCGTGCACGGCCGATGTTTGCTCGCGGTCTAGTCGCTCAATATCACATAAGAGCAACACGTCTACATCGCCGAGTGCGGCTGCGCTGAGTTCCTCAATGCGTCCTGAGCGTATGCTCAGGACGGGATCGCCGAGTGCGGCTGCGCTGAGCGCTCGACGCACATAGTAGGTTGATGCCGGCTGCGGTCCCAGCGCGAGCGCGTTAATGGCCGCGGGCGCGTAAAAGGTGAAGTAGCGCCTATTGTCCAGGCTTAGATCGTCTTCGCCTAATTCGACAAAGCCGTGCAGGCGTCCACTGCGGCGCGGAGTAAAGCGCAGTTCGACCTGCGTTTCGCTCTGTGGCTGTAGGTCAACCGATCTGCGTCCGACCCGCTCTCCGTCGACAAACAGATCGACGGTGTGGTTTGGCAGTGGAACTGGACCGTCATAGTGTACATCGATGTATACGATGACTTCGCCCTTGGTCGATACCATCCAGTGCGAAAAGCGCACCTCTCCGACATAGGCGTTGCTATACTGGATGTCTTCGGGCAGGTCCAAGTATATGCGCGCCTCCTCGTTCCAAGCCGAGACGTCCGGCACGTCACTCCAATTGTAGCGTGTCCCGTCGGTGAACAGGTATAATTCGCCGTCTAACTCTGGATGCTGAGCTAAATGGACAAAAGCCTGTCGGAGTGCGCTCTCTAGATCGGTAGCTTCCTGCGAGGGCTTCCACTCGGCTACGCGCTGATCGAGTTCGCTCGGTAAAACGTCTTGGGTCGTGCGTGGGATGGTTGCAAAGGGAATCAGAGCTACCTGATCGCTTTGGCTAAAGGCGTCTGTGAGGTAGCGGATGCGGGCGCGCTGCCGATCGGCTAACGTGCCCGATGGAAGGCGATACGACGTGCTGTAGGACTGGTCTACTAGCACGGCTGCTGCGGCGGGCACTACGCGTCCACCCCAAGCCGCACCAGATTGATAGGTTGGCCGCGCAAAAGCGCAGACAATCAGGGCAATGGCCAGAACGCGCAGCAGCAGCAGCAGCCACTGGCGCATGCGCACTTTCTGCATGCGATCGTGATGCAGTGTGCGGAGAAAACGAATATTGCTGAAGGGAACAGGCCGCGTGTTGCCCCTGTATAAGAGGTGTATGGCCAGCGGGATGAGCGCCGCAAAAAGCCCTGCAAGTACGGCTGGATTCAGAAACTGCAAGGGGTTTTTTAGCGCTTAGGAAGAGCTCGGATGGTTTTCTTCTTCGCTCTGAATGGCAGAAATGATTTCCTCGGCAGAGGCGGCGGAAATAAGCTTCTTTTTGAAGTCGTCGTTCTTAAGCAGGCGCGAGATGCGGGCCAGTGCTTTTATGTGTGGGCCAGACACGTTGGCCGGAGATACCAATAAGAAAAACACATAAGCAGGCTCGCCGTCTAGCGCTTCGAAGTCGACGCCGCGCCGCTGCGTGCCCAAAGCAGCCACCAGTTTGACGACAGCATCAGATTTGCCGTGTGGAATGGCAATGCCATCGCCAATGCCCGTGCTCATGATCTTTTCGCGCTCTAAGACGGCCTGTAGGACTTTGTCTCTATCGCTGATCGCTTCGCTTGTCGAGAGTGAATCGACGAGTTCCGCTATGATTTCTTCTTTGGTTTCACCCTGTAAGTCGACGATAGTAGACTCGGGTGAAAGGATATCGAGCAGGGTCATTATTGGTCTCCGCAGGTGATTATTGTGCAAAAATAAGCGTATCCAACTATATAAGTCAACAGGCACCCAATGCATTTGTAAAGCGAGGTATACTTTGCGGTTGACGGCGTGAAGCGGTTCACTACATTGGACGAAGTTTGTCGTGGTCCTTTTACTTAAAGTATGCGCTACACGCACCGATACAAAGGGGTAGGACCACTCGATGATCGGAGGCGATATGCAGCGCCAAATGCTGTGGACAGACCAACTTCTTTCCGACAGAAGCAGTACCCTCTTTCGAGCCGTTTACGCCTGTGAATTGGATATGGCGGAGTACGATCAGCTCGTCGAGGAAGTGCTGGATCCGGAAATGGCCTTTTTCCTCAGAAATTCGTACCGGTCTCTCGCCTTTACCGAAGGGTGTAGCTGATGCCCGCATAAGATCGGGTATCGCCGCGTGCGACCGGTGCTTTTGTTACGAAGGGCACAAAAACGTCGCGCTCCGCTCTGTTTATAGCCTATCATTACCCGCCTGTGCGCTCGGCTGGCGTGGCGCGCACGGTGGCCTTTCTGCGCCATTTGCCCGAGTGCGGCTATCGCTGTAAGGTGCTGACGACCTCGGCGTTTGGCGGTGCCGACGACGCCCTGCGCGCTTGGGAGCCGCTTTCCCTCTATCGCTGGCTGTTTAATCGCCAAGTCCGCAGCGGACAGGGGCACTCTGCCGTGCGAACGCGTCCCGGGTTCTTGAGTCGTTTGGGGCGCGCCCTGCTCGTTCCCGATCTACAGATCAGCTGGCTGCCGGCGGCCTTTGTTTGCGGTCTTCGCTATCTGCGCGGTGGCCGGTGCGATCTTATCTATAGCACTTTTCCTCCGGCCAGCGGCCACCTGTTAGGCTATTTTCTGCATCGAGTGACGCGGCGGCCCTGGGTTGCCGATTTTCGCGATTCCTGGATTTACGACCCCCTCGACACGTATTTAGAGCACGATACGCTGCGCACGAAGATAGAAGCGCGTATAGAAAGGCGCGTGGTTGCCGCAGCCAGCGCCGTCGTCGTTGTCTCGCAGGAGGCGGCCGATGCTCTGCGTGCGAAATACGCTGACCACGCCGACAAAGTGCGCGTTATCAGCAATGGCTTTGAAAGGGCACCGGGCAGCCAACCGATGCCGCCCCAGGGCGCTGGGCCGATGCGCATAGTACACGCAGGCTCGTTCGCCTATAGCCACCCTCGTCGTTCGCCCCGGGTATTATTGGACGCGCTATTACGACTAATAGAAGAAGATGGGGTCTGGACCGAGCGGCTTTCCGTCGTGCTGGCCGGTTCACTTACCGAGGCCGAAGCAGCCGAAGCATCCGCGCTGCAATCGCGGGGCATCGTGCAGGTTGAAGGAGTCGTAACGCGCGAAGAGGCGCTCGCACTTCAAGCCTCGGCTCACGTGCTGCTGGTGGTTGATCATATGCGTCCGTGGATCTCCACCAACGTGCCGAGTAAAGTGTATGAATACCTGGCGTTGGGACGGCCCATTCTGTCTTTGGGAGGACACGGCGCCGTAGAGCGCTTGGTGACCGAATTAGGGGCGGGGTTACACGTTTCTGGAGACGATGTCGATGCCGTGTGTGCCGCGCTGAAGACCCTGTACGGCGAATATGCAGAAGGGACGCTTTCTGTCGATGTTCCAGAGCGCGCGCTGCACGGTTTCGAGCGCAGCGCGCTGACGCGTGAATTGGCCGATTGCTTTGACGTCGTACTGGAGGGTTGCGCGCCATGCAGATGAAAATGCTCATCGCGCTATGTGTCGTCGCGTGCGGTCTGCGCCTGGGCTATGCGGCGCTCGATCTACCTGTTCCGCCCCAGGATACGGCTGACTACGACGAACTGGCGCTGAACGTGCTGGGCGGAGAGGGCTACGTATCGCACGACAACTGGTACGGCTTTCCCATGCGCTCCTGGCGTCCACCGGCGTACCCGCTGTTTTTGGCGGCTATTTACGCTACGTGGGGGTACAGTCACGTGGCCGTACAGGTAATACAGGCGCTGCTGGGAGCGTTTACCGTCGCCCTACTTTTTTTTATTGTGCGACGCATGTATAAACCGGCCGCGTGGCCTGCTGCCATTACTGCCGCACTGTATGAGCCACTAATATCGGTGTGCAGCGAAGTAATGAGCGAGAGTTTGTTCACCTTTCTCGTGCTATTGGCGCTGTGGGCATTGGAAGACGAACGGCGGCGCTGGCACGTGTGGGCTCTGGGCGGACTGGCCATTGGCTTGGCGGCATTGACGCGCCCTGTCGGTTTGCTACTCCTGCCCGCACTCGGGCTCTGTGTGCTGCTTAACGGCGTGCGAGCCGACGGGCGACGCCTTGTGTGGGCCGCACTTGCCGCCGCAGCGGTTGTCGCTCCATGGACGGTGCGCAACTATGCTGTACACGATGCGCTGGTGCCTATCAGCACGCACGGCGGGTTTATCGTGGCGCGCAGCAATGCGCTGGAACCGGCCTGGCGCCAAGAGCGCGGTTGGGGCATTGAACGCGCGGTTTTTGAAGCTATGCCGACTGAAGTGGAGCGCGATCGCTTTTGGTGGCAGCAGGGGCGGAGTTTTGTCGCTGCACACCCCGGAGTCTATATCCGATTGGTCTTCGAACGCCTGCTGCGTTTTTTCTACTTTTTTCGCCCGTCGTACAATATCGCGTTTGCCATCGTATTGCCGTTTGCCCTCATCGGCCTATGGCGCTACGGTCGCTCGCGCGCGGACTGTTTGCCCAGCGTATTTATCGGCGTGTCTACGCTGGTATTCTGCACGCTACTCTACGGATCTACGCGTTTTCGTCTGCCGATGGAGCCGCTGTTTATCGCCTACGCGGCTGTATATTTGACCCACGCGTGGTCGCGCTGGTCGCCTCGGCGCTGGCGCGCCGTCGTCGGAGGATCGCTGTTGCTCAATGGATGTATCTGGCTGGTCCAGGACCAACTGCGCATGGCCGTACTCGGTGGCCTGGGGGCAATGGGGCTTAAATGAGTGGGCCATGCCTGTCTATATGTATTGTCAATTGGAATACATGCGGTCTCTTAAGAGATTGTTTGAAATCGATTTATGACGATCCAGATTGCAGTCATTGGCAGGTCATCGTGGTCGATAATGCCTCGAGCGACGATAGCGTAGAGATGGTGCAAAGGGAATTTCCCAGCGCCCAATTGCTCCAGCGCGAAACGAACGAAGGGTTTGTCGGTGCAAATAATCTGGCCATGAAATCGGCGCGTGCACCCTACTGGCTGCTGCTGAATTCGGATACGCGCGTCGAACCGGGATCCTTACGCCAATTGGTCGATTTTATGGATGCGACGCCGGCGGCAGGAGCCGTGGGCGCGAAGCTGCTCAATGGCGATGGTTCGCTGCAGTTATCCTGTGGCAAGGCGCCAACGTTTTGGAGCGAAATGGCCAACAAAATATTATTGCATAAGTTATTTCCCCTCTATAAATTCTCCTCTTGGAACCACGCTCAGATACGCGAGGTCGGATGGGTTACGGGCGCTTGCCTATTGGTGCGGCGCCAAGCAGCCGACAGAGTAGGCTTACTCGATCCGGCCATTTTTATGTTCTACGAAGATCTGGAGTGGTGTCTGCGCATCCGCAAAGGAGGCTGGAAAATCTTCTACCATGCCTTCAGTCGCGTAGTGCACTTGGGGGGGCAAAGCACGCGTCAAAACTTTGGCGAGATGTTGGTTGTCAGTCATCAGAGTCTTTTCTATTGGTATGGCAAGCATTTTAGCGGCTTTCAAGTGGGTGTCCTGCGCCTGCTGACCCCGGTAGAAATGTTGCTTCGGTCGTTCATTTGGAGCGTGATGTACTGCATTCGCCCCGGCCGTCGCGGCGAAGTGCGCCAACGCCTGCAAGCGTATAGAAAGATTGCGGCAGCTAGTGTCAGCCGCGTGCAAACGGCCGATTCGAGCCCTTTATAAGCGTATTAAGCGGAGACCATCTTGGCGGATACAATTCAGCTTTTCAAACCTTGGTACGACGACGCGGAGCACGAGGCCCTGCGTCAACCCCTACAAACGGGTTGGTTGGGCTACGGTCCTCTTGCTCGTCAGTTCGAAGAGCGCTTTGCCGAATACATTGGCGTTAAGCATGCCATCGCGCTCAATTCCTGCACGGCGGCTCTGCATTTAGCTTTTCTCGTTAGCGACGTGGCTGGTGGCGAGGTGCTGACCACGCCGATGACCTTTGTCGCTTCCAACCACGCTATTTTGCTGTCCTGTGCCCGTCCGGTTTTCTGTGATATCGAAGCCGATACGCTCAACATAGACGTCGAAGATGCGGAGCGTCGCATCACGCCCAACACCAAGGCGATCCTCGCCGTGCACTACGGCGGCCAGGCCTGCCGCATGAACGAATTGCGTGCGCTGGCCGATCGCCACGGTTTGCTGCTTATCGAAGACGCGGCTCAGGCCTGTGGAGCGACGTACGAGGGGCAGATGGTGGGCAGCTTCGGCAAGATCGGCTGCTTTAGCTTTGAGTCTAAGAAAAATCTGTCAACCGGCGACGGCGGCATGTTAGTTACCGACGACGATGCGTTGGCCGACCGCGTGCGCAAACTGCGCTGGATGGGCATATCGCGCGACACGTGGTCACGCTTTAACAACGGCCACGTTGGTCGTGCCTGGGAATACGATGTGGAAGAGGTTGGGTTTAAATACTGCATGAACGATATCGCTGCAGCCTTGGGATTGGTTCAACTCGACAAGGTCGAGCACGGCAATGCTCTGCGCCGGCAAATTGTTGGACGCTATCACGAGGCATTGAGTGCTATTGACGGCATCGAGCCGCTGGCTCTCAAAGCGTATAGTCGCAGTGCCTGCTACAGTATGGTCATACGGCTGGACGGGCGCGAGGAACTGTGCGATTTTCTCGCTGATCGCGGCATAGAATCGGCGGTACATTTCTATCCCAACCACCTCTTGCCCGTATACGAACCCTATCGAACGGATCCGCTGCCTGTGGTAGAGCGCGAGTGGCTGCGTATCCTTACGCTGCCGCTGGCTCCACATTTGCGGCCCGAGCAGCAGGAGCGCGTCATCGAGGGGCTTGAAGCATTCGCAGCTCAGCGCCGCGGTGCCGATCGTCTGATGGCCCAGCCCGCCGCTGGCGGCTGAGGCCGTTTAACCTCGGGTTTGCGGATTCTCTTTGTGACACAGTACGGCGCGCTGGCGGCTAGCAGTCGCACGCGCGTCTTCGACTACCTTCCCCATTTACAGCGTGCCGGGCACGTGTGCCAAGTCATCACGATTTTGCCCGATGATCGCATCGGTGGTTCGCAGATCATCGTCACGCGTCAGGTGCTGCGCAAACTCCTCTACTACGTCTGGGCTTTTTTTCGCACTGTGAAGTGTGGAATTCGCGTGGTGCTGTCGGGGCGTCACAGCGACCTCATCTTTGTCCAGAAGACTATTTTCCCCGCGGCTGTGCGCTATCTGCTGCGCGCAGTAAATACGCCGCTAGTATACGATTTTGACGATGCGATTTTTACCACCGAAGTCCGCCAAAAAAACTGGCTGGCCGCGCGCAAGCAGGAGCGCAATGCCCGCGGCGTGCCGGCCATGCTGCGCTTGGCGCAATTAGCTCTCGTCGAAAACGAGTACACCGCTGATTTTGCCCGCACGTACTGCCGGCGCGTGGAACGGATTACGGGGCCCATTGATACGCAGCGCTATGCGCCTGACTTCAGTCGGTCCAATTCTGGGGTCGTCGTTCTCGGGTGGATAGGTAGCGCTAGCACGCTGTCCTATATGGAAGAAATTAGACCGGCGCTGGAAGAGGTAGGACGGCAATTCGATAACGTGTGCCTACACATCGTAGGTGCGACGGGTTTTGCTTTGGACGGGATGCGGGTCGAGACCAAGCCGTGGGGCCTCGATAGCGAAGTCGAGGATTTGCGCTGCTTCGATATCGGCATTATGCCGATGCCGGATGACGCGTGGACCCGTGGCAAAGGTGGCTACAAACTGCTCCAGTACATGTCCGTTGGTTTGCCCGTTATAACCAGCCCCGTCGGTATTAACTGCCAGATCGTCGACGACGGCAACGATGGATTTTGGGCCCGCGAGCCAAGTGAGTGGGTCGAGCACATCGCAACGCTGGTCTGCGATGCGGCGCTGCGTCGTCGGATGGGTGACCTGGGTCGGAAGAAAATGGAAGCGGTTTATGCGCTAGACCAAGCTCAGGACAGACTGCTGGAACTGCTCATAGAAACGGCGGAGAGACGATCGTGAGTGCAGTGCTGACCGTCAAAAATGCCTTTACAGTCGACTGGGAAGACTGGTACCAGGGGCTTGAAATCGACATGGAGAATTGGGCCGGTTTTGCCGATCGACTTAGCGTCGGCACGGATCGCCTGTTGGCTCTGTTGGCCGATGCGGACGTGCGCGCAACGTTTTTTGTCCTCGGCCGTGCCGCTGAAGGGGCGCCAGTTCTTTTGCGACGTATTCGCGACGCGGGACACGAGATAGGCACGCACGGCTACAGTCATCGATTTGTATATCACCTGGGGCCCGAACAGTTTCGCAGCGAGCTGCGTCAGTCGCTCCGCGTGATCGAAGATATTTTAGGCGAGCGCGTCGCCTTGGGCCATCGCGCGCCCTTTTTCTCCATTATTAAGGGCACGGAATGGGCGTTTGATATCATGCGCGAGGAAGGATTGACGTATGATTCGAGCGTATTTCCCGTCCACAACTATCGCTACGGCATTCCAGATGCCCCGCGCTGGCCGTATAACATTCACGCTGATTTCGTCGAATTTCCGCCCTCTACGTGGCGCTTAGCCGGGCGAAATATACCGGTGGCAGGGGGTGCCTATTTCCGCATATTTCCTTATAATTTAACTAAGTTAGCCCTGCGCCGTATCAACGCGTCTGGGCGTGCTGCAGCTTTTTACATACATCCCTGGGAATTAGATCCAGGCCATCCGCGTCTGGATTTACCTCGTAGAATTAGCCTAACGCACTATTGGAACCTCGAGC
>JAYOKQ010000061.1:0-15551 GCA_038119905.1 Gemmatimonadota bacterium
TAGTTGCGGAGTTGCTCACTCTGGGTGTGCCCCGTAGACAGCACCAGCCGCACATCGGGATTGATAGCCAGCAGACGGTGCGCCACGTCAACGCCTCCCCTTCCGCCCGGAATCGTCAAATCGAGCACTGCAACGTCAAAGGGACTTCCCGCGCGATTGCGATCGGCGTATCGGGCGACCGCCTCGTCTTCGACCGACACCGTTTCAATCTGATAGCCCAGCCGCGTCAAAGCGCGCGCAACGGCGATACCAAGCGCTTCGTCATCGTCTAATAACAAAACGACGCCGCGTGCCCCATCGCTGGCCGTCGGTGACCCCCTCATCTCATCTCGACTAACGGATCGGGGCAGATAGAAGCTAAATACCGATCCGATTCCTTCGGTCGATTCTGCCGCCAGCCACCCTCCGTGCTGATTGACGATCGCATAGCTAGAGGATAGTCCTAACCCCGAACCTTCGCTCTTGGTTGAGAAATAGGGGGTAAAAACGTGGGGAAGGACACCGCTTTCAATCCCCACACCCGTATCGCGAATCGCACAGCGCACGTAATCCCCTGCCGGCAAAGGCACACCATCCCGACCGTCCACCTGCGCGTTGGTTAAATCAATCCACACGGTTCCCCCTTCACTCATCGCCTGCTGTGCGTTGAGCACCAGGTTTTGCACCACCTGACTTATCTGCGTAGCGTCGACATCTACCGCCCATACATCCGATCCTGCATCGATATGGCACTGCACATTGGAACCGCGCAGGGCAAAAACGGCCGATTCACGTACGACCTCCGGCAGGGAAGCCTTCTGCCTTGTCAAGGCCCCACTGCGCACAAAACGCATGAGTTGTCCGGTCATTTCGCGCGCCTTTTGCACCGACTGCTCGATATCGTGGACAATGGTCGAATGCATGGCTCTATCCGAGATTCCCTCCCGAAGCAGAGAAGCATTAATTAACGTCGAAGCAAGTAGATTGTTGAAATCGTGGGCAATGCCCCCAGCAACGAGCTCCAACGTGCCAATTCGCTCAATACGCTGCCGATCCTGCTCCCGCGCTCGCTCCTGAGTTACGTCTCTCACCACGAATACGCCGCCTATGCCTTCTCCGCGGATAGGCATACCCCGAACCGAAAGAATACGTGGACTTCCCTTCGCTTCGGACCACATAAGTTCCTCTTCAGCCGGCTGTGAATGGACAAGCACAGACTGCATCAGCGCTTCAACAGCATCCTTTTTACCGGTATAATCGGCGAGTAGATCGGCCACTATGCGACCGTTGATCGCAGCTTCAACCATACCAACCAATGCGCAGAACGGCCTGTTGCAGTGGTCTATACGCCCCATCCGATCCGTGCTCACGACCCCATCGCCAATATGAGCCAGGGTCACCGCCAATCGATGGCGCTCTTGAACCAGATCCCCGTGTAGGCGCGCATGATCTAAGGCTAGCACGACCATGTCGAATAGGGGCCTCATACTCTCCATCCGCTCAAGGAGCGCCGTCTTTTGTCCGATTAAGCTCCCCGTGGCCAAAACGGCTACGGTCTCATCTCCCTTTTTTAGCGGAATGAAATAGGCCGTGCGCCCCATACGATCATTGGCCGAGTCTATCCGCCGATCGTAGCGTTCATCCCATTCGTCGATAACCTGCATTTGGCCGGTGCGCGCTACTTGGGCGGTGATATTGGCGTCGTCTATATCATATATGATGGGCTCATCCGAGCGGGCAACTGGTACCATTTTGCCCTCAACAAACCTTTTGCAGATATATCTACGAACGACTTCGACCACTGAACGCCGCCGATCGACCAGAGCGATCATTAGGCTTTCGAAAATACCGGCGGTAATTATTTCTACGACCAATCGATCGAGTATCTCATCGCGGTCGAGTGAAGAAAGCAGGGTCGCTTCTACCTGCTGCAGGGATCGCAGCAGGCGATTGCGCTCCTCGATCTGACGGTTGCGCTCGGCCATGGAACGATGCAAGCGCGCATGTTCTAACGCAAGGGCAACCTGCTTAAACAGCGGCTCCATTGCTTCAATGCGCCGCTGCACCTCGTCCTGTTCATCTACGGGACTCGCTGTAGCCAACACGGCCGCAACGCGACCTCCAAAACGCAGCGGGACAAAATACCCCATCTTTCTTCGGGTCTCTTCTCCCTCTATATATTCGAGAAAACCGCGCACCAAGACTTCGCCCTGCCGGGCCGCCCAAACCGTAAAATCATCTATCGCTTTTAGGGAGACGCGACGTCCTGCCAGCGGCGCTACAGGTCGCTGGTCGCGATCGGTATAGGCAGGGGAAGATATTACGCGGCGATGGGGACGAATATCTCCGCTATCTTCATCAATGGACAAATAGTTTCCGACAATTTCTGCGTATTCGCCCTCCCAGTCGATCAACGAAACCGTCAGACTGCGAAAGATACCCGCGTGCAGCACTTCCTCGGCCAGATTATCGACAAGGATCTCCCAGTCAAGTGAAGAGACAAGCGCCTCCTCGACCCGCTCGATCGCGGCCGAGAGCACCTCGTCGTCGATAGCGGGAACCATCGTTATCTGGTCTCTATACACCTTCCGAAACGGCACCGAACCAACATCGGTTACCGCGGGCATAAATTTATTTCTCGTCGTCATCCGTAAGCCCGTATTGTGCGAGGTACGCTACAAAGCGCTGCCGATCTAGCCCCAATTGCCGTCGGGCGCGTTCTCGATCCCCCCCGCTTTGGCGCATGGCATAGACCAACAGCTGTCTCAACACTCCATCGAATATCCCTTCCTGCGGCACCTGTTTAAGTAGTTCCGCTAGGGGTAGCGCGCTCATCTCTTTACCCAACCCACCGACTACTGTCTGTGCGAGAAGATGCTGCCGTTCGACCCAGTTTTTTAGTTCGCGGACGTTGCCTGGCCAGACATAATCTACCGGCAAACGTTCGTGTAGATCGCCTTCGTCCTCGCCTGTTCCCATCTGTCCCCAAAAAAGGCGGCACATCGGGGCTAAATCTTCGCGCCGCTCGCGCAGTGGAGGTAAAATGAAACTATTGGCGCCCAGCCGTTGGAGCAGGACGGGATCGAAGGAGACCCCCTCATTGGTTGGGGTAAGGACCTCACTCGCCGTCGCTATCAGGCGCACATCGACCGCCCGGTCGCCTCGTGCACCTTGGATACGGCGATGCATCAAAAACGCTAGAAGCTGCTGTTGTCCCTGAGAGGATAAACAGTGGACGTCTTCTAGGAGGAGCGAACCCCCATCGGCCAGTTCCCCAGTATTACGATCCCCATTCGGCAGATGCGTAAAGATCCCATGCAGATCTGGCACCTTACCGCAGTCGACAGAAATCAGCGGCCGATCGTGCGGTAAATCCTGCACGTGCAGCAGCTGAGCGAGCGCGGTTTTCCCCGAACCGCGTTCACCGACAATCAGCGCCTGAGTGCCGCGATTTTTTCCGATTGCACCGATTCGCTCGACAATGCTCTGCATCGTTTTGCTCTGGCAGATAAATGAGTCGACTCCAGCGTATCCATTCACTAAACTCTTCCGCTGGCGAACAGCAGACTGCCGGCCGACGTTCTCTTCGATACGCCCGAGTGCCTCCCGCAGTTGGTCTAGATCAAAGGGTTTGCGGATAAATTCGCTTACGCCTAGATGCATCGCCTGTACGGCTCGATCCACCGTGCCATAGCCGGTCATCATAACCACCGGCATCTCCGGATAAAAGCCGCGCACGCGCTCGAGAAACTCCATGCCGTTAAATGCCTCGTCGCCCAACATCAAATCCAGCAATACGACATCGGGGGGATCCGACACGATCGCTTCTAGACCGCCCACGCCATCAACCACAGTTTCTACGCTGTATCCCAACACATACAACGCCCTGCGGAGGGATTCGCGCATCAGCGCTTCGTCTTCAACGATGAGAATTCGTTTCATGGTCTTACCATACTGAATATTGATTGGAACGACAAGAAGGGAATATAGATTGACGAAATACCAGCACGTGTCTATTTAAATAAGGCTTACCTAACCCAGACCAATCGAAATGAACGACGACCGCCTACGCGCCATCCTGCCTTTTTTGCGGCCTCGCATCGAGGAACCTAGTCCACTGGTCTGGTCCCTGTTTTTCTTGCTCTGCGCAGGCCTCGCAGCGGTAATCATTGTGCATATCCACGGCCAGCGTAAAGCGCGTCGCCTGCGCCAAAATGCCCTGAGCAAATTAGCCGAACAGAAGGGGTTGGAACAGGCCGATATAGACCTGCTGCAATCGCTGACCAGCGCGTTGGAACGCCCAGTACAACACCCACATCTGGATCATCTGGCGACAGTCCGCCAGCGACTCGGCTTCGATCGAGTCGAACCGGGCCGCTCCGTTCGCTCCTCGCACGAACTACCCGCCGGTATCACGCTTATGGTCTGGTTAGAAGACGAAACGCATGGGGCATTTTACCCGTGGATCCTCGTCGAACAAAACGAGCGCGCTTGGGCCATCGTCCCCTTACTCAAAGAAGACTACTTCCGCTACCCCCATCTGTCTTCCGAGCCCGCTCTCACCCTGCGCTTTTGGATCGGAGACGACACCGAATACCGAGCCGTTGTCCCCATCCAATCGATAGACGCAGCACAGCACGCCGTCTATCTGGAACACACGATTCAGTTAGAGCGACTACAGCAGCGAGATTTCTATCGGATCAGCGTGCATTTCCCCCTTCGTTTCGTCGTCTTATCCTCGGGCCAAGACGATCCAGAACCGATGGAAGAATCGGACGCGAAGACGGAAACTACAGCGCCATTTATCGACGTGCATGTATTGGATTTGAGCGCCGGCGGCCTGAGCGTAGAAACGGAGGAAGACGCAGCCTATGAGGGGGAGCGTTTTGCCGTCGATGGCGGGTTTAGGGGCGCCTTTTCCCTGGCCGGCCTTGTGTGCGAGGTCGTCCACCGCGAACAGATTGAAAAGGCGCTGCGCCTTCAGCTGCGCTTCGAACCGATGTCAGAGGCCCGACGCTCCCAGCTGGTGCGCCAAGTCTACGACTATCAACTGCGTTCAACGCTAGATGATTCTGCATCCAGCTAAGTCACCTGAGAACGCCCGGCTGAGCTGCGGTTAGCCTAAAAAGGCATGTACTCGAGTTCGAAGACGCGTTCGATAAACCACCCCACGCCAAAGAGCAATATAACCCCAGAGATCCCCTGCACGACGCGCTGCTTAAACGCTTGGCGGTTGAGCCAGAGGATCAGCGGAAAAAGCACCGCAACAATGACAATCTGCCCAACTTCAACGCCCACATTGAAGGAGAGCAGCGACACGACAAGCCCCTGCGTCGGCAGCCCCAACTCGCGCAGGACGTTGGCAAAGCCAAAGCCATGCACCAGGCCAAATAAAAAGGTCAGCACCCAGCGGTGTTCGCCCCGCTTAAGCCAGAAATTTTCCAACGCGACGTAGGCAATACTAAGCGCGATACCTGCTTCCACCCATTTGCCCGGCAGCATGACGATTTCGAGCGCGGCCAGACACAGCGTAATGCTGTGCGCCACAGTAAAGGCTGTTACAATCTTCACCAAGTCGCGCAGACGCCCACCCACGGCAATAAGAGCGAGCAAAAACATGATGTGGTCGTAGCCGACAAAAATGTGCTCGATCCCGAGCCAAACAAAGGCAACGGCCTGTTCAAATAGCGACTTCTCACGCCCAACTGAGAACGACTGGCGCGCACTATCCACAGCGAATACAGCCTGCTCGAGCGGCTTACCCGGCATCAGCACTTTGGCAATGGACTTGTGCTCGTCTCCGAAGCGTTCGAAAAAATCTATATGAAGGTCGACTTGTTCTGGCGCACTGCGCAGGGCGGCTCCAAAATACAATACGGCGAACATATTGCCTTTGTTGTCGGGACTGATGTCCGTGCTGCCTCGCTCCAGCGTCAACTGCTCGCCGTTGACTTGTATAGCAACGTGATTTGCGGCAAAATCGACGATGCGCGGCATGCCAGCCTGCATCTCTTCGTAAAAGAGCGTGCCGTCGCCGTTGCTGTCCAAGCCCAGCTGTTCCATGTCGAAATCGTCTATGCGCAGACGCAGCATAAGCGTATCTGGGCGAACGACGAGGTTGGCATAACTGGTATTTAGCTTGTGGGCCCACGCCTCGGGAACAACCAAGAGAGCGGCCAATACAATAAGGCGCCAAGAGGCGGTAGAGACGGTCCATTTCATAGAAAACTCGGCGTGAATTAGGGTTGTTGTTGCAGAAAGACAATATGGCGCGCGATATGCAGGCGATCATTGCCCGTCAAATGCGAGAAACCGGGCATACTCGTTCCAGCAATTCCCTTAGCGATGGTTTCTGCAATCTGCTCGACCTCGGGGCCCCTTTTATAGTGGGAAAGGTCGCGAAAATCTCTGGGGGGGGGCTTGAGGGTTTGTGCAATACGTCCGTCGCCATGCCCTTGTTCACCGTGACAGACGACACACCCATTCGACAGATACAACTGACGGCCCCGCTCGTCTGCAACGGATGCACGCTGCGGCTCTTCGGGTGGCCCATCACCGCCGTTACATGCCGATATAAAGGCGCAACCAAGGCCTATCACCAACACCCCCGACTTCAACGATCTAAATGCTTTACTCATAAAAAGAATAAAACAGATTTCAATTAGAAAGAAAAGTGGGGACGCGCGTTACAACTGGGACAGCGAGATGCTAAAGGTGGTCCCCTCTCCGACCTGACTCTCGACCAAGATCTTTTCCCCGTGTGCCTCTACTACGTGGCGCACAATGGCCAACCCCAGTCCCGTGCCGCCCATGGCGCGAGAGCGCCCCTTGTCGACGCGATAAAACCGTTCAAATATGCGCCCGAGATCGGCCGCGGGAATACCGATACCGCTGTCGGAAACATCGACCCACAGTCGCTCGTCGGCCACGCGCGTTGCAACCGTAACGCGGCCCCCATCTGGCGTATATTTGACCGCGTTGTCCAGCAGGTTTATCAGCGCCTGCTCCATGTGCTGAGGGTCGCATAAAACAGCCGGCGGATCGACGATTTCATACCGCAGATTAATATGCTTTCGCTGGGCAGATGCACTCACGGCGCCGATACTGCTTTCCACCAACCGCAGCAAATCACACTCGGTCTTTTCAATTCTAAACTGGTCGGATTCTAAGCGGGATAGATCGAGCAGATCGTCTAGCAATAAGTTCAGCCGATCAGCGTGCGCGGAAATAATGCCAACAAAACGCTCAGATGCCGGACGGTCGTCTAAGGCTCCATCAGCCAACGTTTCGGCATATCCTTTAATGGCAGTCAAAGGCGTGCGCAGTTCGTGTGATACGTTGGCAACAAAATCGCGCCGCATGCGTTCGAGTTGGCGCAGTCGGGTAATGTCGTAAAATACCGTTACGACCCCAATGCATTCACGCTCTCGCTGAATCGGCGCTACGTGAACGTCGAGGTGGCGAACGGAGCCCGATCCCATCTCCACTTCGAGCGCTCCGCCGCTGGCCTCGCGCAGGCACCGGTCGATCGCGCCCTGCACGGCAGCCTGCCGCACGACTTCAGCCGTGGGACGGCCCTGCACATCGCCCTGTAACGTAAACAGATGCTCGAGCGCCCTATTAGCCAACAGCACGCGTCCGTCTCGCCCCGTCACGAGGATTCCCTCGGTAATGCTCTCTAATATGACTTCGAGCCGCGATTTCTCCGTTCGCAGGTGTTCGAGCCGCTGATGGTACTGCCCGACGAGAGGAACAAGCGTTTGCCGCAGCAGATCGGAGTCGGGCAGGGCGACCCTGCTAGGCGCACTATCGGTGACTGCCTCTGCGTAGTCGTGAAACTCCGCTCGCACGCGCGCTAAGGACTGGCGCATACAGAATCCAAGCGCCCAGCCCGTAATTAAGAGCGCTACCAAAATAAACAGCCATACGATCGGATCGCCCATGGTAGCGGCAGAAGCTTTGCCCCCGCGTTCGACCACTAGCCAGTAGAACAGAACGAACAGTGTGCACTGGACACCCACCACGCGCCACTGCATACCTAGCGCCCTTCGCGACGAAAGCGATATCCGACGCCGCGCACCGTCTCAACGCAATCGGCTGCATCTCCCAATTTTTCGCGCAGTCGTCTCACGTGTGTATCGACCGTGCGACGATATCCGCTGTGCTCATATCCCCACACTACGTTGAGTAATTCATCGCGCGATTGGACCCGCCCCCGACGCTGTGCCAACGTCAATAGCAAGCGAAACTCCGTTGCCGTTAATTCGACCGATTCGGGGCCAACCTGCACCCGATGGCCAACCGGATCTATCAGCAGCGGACCAACCTGCATACTCTCTTCTGAACTCGTTTCGGCCGACTGCACGCGGCGCAGAATAGCCCGCACGCGCAGCACGAGTTCGCGCGGAGAAAAGGGTTTAGTTAAATAATCATCTGCACCCAGTTCCAAGCCGACAATTCGATCGACTTCATCCGTGCGCGCCGTTAACATCAACACCGGCACTTCCTTTGTTTCTACCCGCTGCTTGAGTAAGCGACAGACCTCCAAGCCATCCATGCCCGGCAGCATTAGATCGAGGATCACCAGAGAAAGCCCCCCTTCCGCGGCGCGATCTAGAGCCTCCTCACCCGTATCGACAGCAACCACGGAAAAACTGGCCTGCTCGAGGTTATACCTCACTAGGTCAAGTATATCGGGTTCGTCTTCGACAACTAAGATTACTTCACTTGCCATGACAGCACTCCAAAGAATAGAGGGTTATGAAGCTTCGGAGTCCCCTCCATCTTCCCACCAATGTGCTTTCTGATGACGCACGATTCGACCATCTACCAAGTAGGCGACATTTTCGGCAATATTCGACGCGTTATCGCCGATGCGTTCCAGGTGCCGGGCGACGAGAATCAGGTAAATCGCCCGATCAATCGCATCGGCCTGCCCGCCGGAACCGTGCATATAGGTCAGCAGGTCGCGGAAGATCCGGTCACGCAGCATATCGAGTTGCTCGTCGCGCCGACCGACGCTCTTGGCCAGAGAAACATCCCTACGCACAAACGCATCAAGCGCGTCTTTTACCATGGCCTGGGCCAACTCGGCCATAAGTGGAATGTCAATAAGCGGCTTGAGCAGCGGCATTGTATTGAGCACCTGGGCGCGCTGGACAATGTTGACGGCCTGATCGTTTATGCGCTCTAGGTCGTCGTTGATTTTCATCATCGTAGTCAGCAACCGCAGATCGCTAGCCACCGGTCCGTGGGTAGCCATCAACGTCAAGCAGGCCTCTTCGACTCGGATTTCCCAATCGTCGATCTGCTTGCCGCCCGCAATGACTTCGCGCACTAGCGCATCGTCGCGCTCTACTAGCGCGCGGATCGCTAGAGCGATCGATTCCTCTACCGCCCCGCCCATCTTGAGCAGATCCTGCTTGAGATCGCCCAACTGTTGGTCGAATCTTCTCTCCATGCAATGCCTCGCTTACTCGTAAGAGTCATATGCCGCTCGGTGGTCCAGCCGAAGGCATGCGATATTAACCAAAACGTCCCGTTACGTAGTCTTCTGTTTGCTTGAGTTCCGGTTTGGTAAACATTTGTTGCGTTTGACTAAATTCGACAAGCCGCCCCAAGTAGAAAAAAGCCGTATTGTCCGAAATGCGCGCCGCTTGCTGCAGATTGTGCGTTACGATCACGATCGTGTAGTCTTTTTTTAGTTCGCTAATCGTCTCTTCAATGCGCACCGTTGCAATGGGATCGAGCGCCGAACAGGGTTCGTCCATTAGCACGACCTCCGGCTCGACGGCCAGCGTGCGAGCAATACACAGGCGCTGCTGCTGTCCACCCGACAGACCGATCGCGTTGTCTTTAAGCCGATCTTTTACCTCGTCCCAAAGTGCGGCAGCTCGCAGGCTTTTCTCGACCGATTCGTCCAAAACTGAACGGCGATTTTCGCCGGCTATGCGCAATCCATAAGCTACATTTTCGTAAATCGATTTGGGAAACGGATTCGATTTTTGAAAGACCATGCCCACCCGGCGGCGCAGATCAATCACGTCGTATTCCGACGCGTAAATATCCTCGCCGCGCACCCGGACACTGCCCTCAATCCGCGCGGATTCAACCAAATCATTTAGGCGATTCAAGCTGCGCAACAAGGTTGACTTACCGCATCCAGAGGGCCCAATAAATGCCGTAACTTCGCGTTCGGGAATGGACAGATCTACATCAAAAAGAGCCTGACTTTCTCCGTAGAACATATTGAGCTTCTCCACCTCAACGATGGCATCATCGCCCACGATCACGGAATCAATTCCCTCTACTTCGGTCTTCTCTTCACTCATACCCTATTCCATCTAAATGCACTAAAACGCCGCCGTTGCATAGCGACGCCGAAGTTTGTTGCGCACGACAATGGCCGTCAGATTTAGCGCCAACACGATCAGCAACAGCAGCAGAGCCGTTGTATATACCATGGGGCGCGCGGCTTCTACGTTGGGCGATTGAAATCCCACGTCGTAGATGTGGAAACCCAAGTGCATAAACTTGCGCTCCAGGTGAAAAAACGGCCAATATGCGTCCAACGGTAAATCGGGAGCAAGCTTGACCACTCCCGTTATCATCAGCGGAGCAACCTCTCCGGCCCCGCGCGCCGTAGCGAGTATAACGCCGGTGAGGACTCCAGGTAGAGCACTGGGCAACACCACGTTCCAAATCATTTGAAACTTGGTCGACCCCAGACCGAGAGCCCCTTCGCGTAGTTCGCGCGGAACGGCCGCCAGCGCCTCTTCCGTTGCCACGATAACGACTGGGACCGTTAGCAGGGCCAACGTAAGCGACGCCCATAAAATACCGCCCGTGCCATAGGTTGGCGTCGGCAAGGACTCAGCGTAAAACAGGCGGTCAATGCTACCGCCCACCCCGTAGACGAAAAAGCCCAAGCCAAACATGCCAAAAACGATCGATGGCACGCCGGCTAGATTGTTGACAGCAATCCTCACAAGACGGACAAACAAGCCCTGGCGTGCATATTCACGCAGGTATAGGGCGGCCAGAATGCCAAAGGGCACGGCAGCTAAACTCATCAGCATAACCATCATGACGGTTCCGAATAGAGCGGGAAAGATCCCTCCTTCGGTATTTGACTCGCGCGGCTGGCCAGCGATAAACTCCCATCCTTTATCTGCGTAGACGGCTATTTTGCCCCCAAGCGACAAATCATTGGGGCGGTAGGTGCGCACGATATCGGCCACCCGCACCGATCGCTCCTGGCCCTCGGCTAAATGCAACACCAGTTCAGCCCGCTCATTTTCTACGCGCACGGCATTGAGCCGATCGGAAATTTCTTCGTAGGATACCCACAGGGCGCGGTTCTGCTCTTCTAGCGCAGCCAATGCAGCAGCATCGGCCTGCGCCATGGTTAGCCGACGCTCTTCGAGACGCAGTTCCTCCATCTGGCGGTTGAGCTGCCCCATCTCATCGTGCTCAATCGCATAGATGACCTCCCAGCGCTCGGCGGCCTTTTCGAGCAAAGGCTGAAGCTCGGTCCAGCCGGCATCTGCACCGGTGGCCAAGACGCGATCGCCCTCGTTTATTTGCCGGATAAAACCGTAGGCATCGCCCCATTCGAGCCGCTCGAGTACCACCGCATCAGTAGGGCGCTCAACCCGCTCTATATCGGCTTCGTCAATCCAGCGAAAGTCGAGACCATAGGCATCTCTATTCCCCACTTTGAGCTGTATGCGATACTGCCCTTCACGGTCAGGGATCGCCTGCCGATCGATGACTTTACCCATGGCAATGTCCCCGTTGCGCAGGACAAACTGCCGCAAATCACTCGGCCAAAATACACCGATACCGTTGTAGAGAATAATACCGACCAACCCGGTAATCATTAGCAGACAGAATGCTAGCGCACTACCCGTTAGCCAGATAAAGGGATCACCGCCCCGCCAAAACTTGAACGTCATAGTCTGTTATACCTGTCTCGCAGTCGCTGTCGCACTACTTCCGCGAGCGTGTTGATGGCAAAGGTGGACAGGAAGAGGAGCAATCCACTGAGAAAGAGCACGCGGTAGAGCGTCCCCTGGTGCGGGGCCTCAGGCAGCTCAACGGCTATATTAGCCGAAATGGTACGCATGCCGTTAAAGAGATCCCAGTCTAGAATCGGCGTGTTTCCGGTGGCCATCAGGACGATCATAGTCTCGCCGATAGCGCGACCAAAACCGATCATCGAGGCGGAGAAGATTCCTGGAAGAGCCATGGGCAATACGACCCGCACAGCCGTCTGCCAGCGCGTAGCCCCCAGCGCCAGCGAACCGGCACGCAAGTGGCGCGGAATGCTCGACAGCGCATCTTCGCAGATCGTAAAAATCAGCGGCACTACGGCAAAACCCATAGCAAAGCCCACGACAAGACAGTTGCGCTGGTCGTATTCCAACCCGAGATCGCGCTGCCACCAGAAGAGAAAGCCGTCAGCAAAGACCATGCGTTCGAAATAGGGACCTAGCGCGACGGCCGCCCAGCTGCTGAGCAGCGAAACGCCAATGAGCAGATATATTTCCCAACGCTGGGCGGTGCGCCGACGAAAGCTAGCAGGCAGCAGCTGCCAAAGCCAAGCGCACGCGATCACACTTACAGGTACCAGCGGAAACAGTAGTAGGGTGCCCACCATGTGCTGTTCTAATAGAGGCGCTAACCATAACCCGGCGAGAAACCCCAAAATCACACTGGGCAGCGAAGCCATCACTTCGACCGTCGGCTTGACGATGCCCCGCACCCTAGGCGTAGCAAATTCAGACGTGTAAATTGCCGCGAGAACGGCCAGCGGTAGCGCGAATAGCATCGCGTAGAACGTGCCCTTTGCCGTGCCAAAAATAAGCGGTATAAGACTAATTTTGGATTCAAATTCGTCCGAACCTCCCGTGGACTGCCAGACGAATTCTTTGCGAGCGTATCCCTCGTACCATACCTTGCCGAACAGCACGCCCAGCGAAATCTCCGGATGTGGATTGTCCATATTATACAGTACGAGTCCACCATCTTCTTCGGCGTAGAGCCAACCATCCGCCTTGGGAGCGAACACCGCGTCGATAACGGGCACATCCCCCCCTACAGCAAAAGAAGTCTGCTCAGACGTCATATGGTGTAGCGTAACAAGCCCGCTGTCATCTACGCTAATAAACTGTTTGTCGCGCAGCGAACCCTCGAGATCGACAACGGCCCCTCCGCGATCAGCGAGACGGTGAATCTGCGTAAACACGCGCTGGCCACTCTCATTCTCAATCGGCGACCAAGTGCTCACCCCACCCCTCGCATCGCCTACGGCAACCGACACATCCCCAAGCACATATGTGAGAGCGGTAATGGCCGTATCGGAAGCGGGGAACGCACCAATGAACCGCGGGACTTGGCCGACGTCACCCAAACGCCACTCGGCGATGCGTCCATCGACCAGTCCAACCAACAGTCGCCGCACGCGGCGATCAATCAATAGTTTCGTAGGCTCGGCGGGAAGTTCCAGTCCGAGAGCATGCGTTTCTTCAACGAGCTCCCCCGGGCCAAGCAAGCCCTGCTGCTGCTCTCGCAGGACAATGACCACCGTCTGTGAATGGTCGATAGCTGCCACGGCGGAGCGCCCGCTGCCGTCATCTTGGACTTCGATTGCGCGCAGCGGCGCTACGACCCCATCCAAATTCACGACATCTCCCGCGGTAAAACGGGGCACGACTTCCCGCTCTCCCGAAGCGTAGTCGAGTTGGAAATGCACCGATCCGAGCAGAACGCTGCCCTCCTCAAGTGCCCAGGCAACCCATCCATCGCGCAACGAGCGTACGGCCGAGGTCGCGCGATGCTCAACCAGCTTTTCGGGGCGATGGCGATCGATGACCGTCCCATCCGATAACCGCAGGAAATCGATCCCGTCCGGACGGGCGATATAGGCCACTTCTTGGTAGGGATCCATACCTATAGCGAGCACGCTATCAACCGGATGAGCCGCTTGCTGTTCTATACGCGGCTCAAGAAAAAGCGGATACGACTCAAAGAGGATAAAGAGAAGAATACCCATAACGGCGGCAATAATGCCTACACCGCCAATGGAAATGAGGTAACGACCGACTCGGTCAATCCACCGAGCCCGCGCCGTTACCCCACGTATAGTGCGTCTGTTCGACACCCTCTATTGCACCCTAGTTTTCGAGTTTGGCTAATTCTGCCTGGACAACTTCAAAGGGAACGGGCATGTAACCGTCTTTTATGACGATTTCCTGTCCTTCTTTGGAGAAGATGTATTTGCAAAACTCGCGCACCATGGGATCGAGTGGTTTCCCCGGTGCCTTGTTTATATAAAGGTATAGAAAGCGACCCAGCGGATAGGATCCATCGAGGACGTTCTCGAGGGAACCCGCCTTGAACTCGCCGCCCTCTTTTTTGGCCAGCGGAACAATGCGCACACCGGACGTTACGTAGCCGATTCCACTGTAGCCAATGCCGAAGCGATCCGCCGTAATGCCTTGCACTACGGAAGCTGAGCCCGGCTGCTCTTTAACTTCGTCTTTGTAGTCGCCCTTGAACAGGGCGTGATCCTTAAAGAAGCCATACGTCCCCGAAGCCGAGTTGCGGCCATATAGACTGATGCGCGCACCAGCCCATGGCCCCGTCAACCCCAGTTCGCCCCATGCCGAAATATCGCCTTTATACTCCCCGCGGCGCGTCTTAGAAAAAATGGCGTCCACCTGAGGCAAACTCAAGCCCTCTATCGGGTTGTCTTTATTTACAAAAACAGCCAACGCATCGAGCGAAGTGCGCATCGGCGTCGGTTTGTAACCAAACTCCTGCTCGAACTTGTCTTCTTCCGTCGACTTCATGGGCCGCGACATAGGTCCAAACTGCGCCGTCCCTTCAATCAGCGCCGGCGGCGCGGTGCTAGATCCCTTGCCCTCAATCTGAATTTTGACATTGGGATAGAATTTGCGAAAACCTTCCAACCACAGCGCCATCAGGTTGTTCATGGTATCCGAACCGATACTGCTGGCGCTTCCCGTTATACCGCTAACTTTTGCGTAGGGCTTGATGCGTTCATCTACCGACATTTGCTGCGCCTGAGCAATGCTATTAGCCCAAAGCCCCGCTGCGAGAGCGATTAATGCAAGCTTCTTCACGATATATTCTCCATGCTAAGCGTGATTGTGTAACAAAAGAGTCGCATGAATGCGTTACAGTTGCGTTACGACCCAATGAATCATGCGTTACAAATCACTAAAATTTAAAGAAAAAGGTCAGACGCCCCTGCACGTCGCGATCTCCGCCATCGGGCTTTTCAACGTAGAGATTGGGCATCCAGTGCATATTGTTACGCGGGCTGTGGTCCAATCCAATAATCACTAGCATATTGGTGCTATCTTCGACGTCATTACGCACCGCATCAACGCGGGCAAAACCCTTGAGTTGGTCGACCAATGGCTGCGAACCAAAGAGTGAAACACCGGAGATCGTCTCGTCCGCACCGCCGCCAGCTGCATTGGTTCGACTAAAAACCTCAGCTCCCCCGTTAAACCCATCTCCACGCAGTCCGGCAAAGAATT
>JAYOKQ010000061.1:15651-25898 GCA_038119905.1 Gemmatimonadota bacterium
CTAAAAACCTCAGCTCCCCCGTTAAACCCATCTCCACGCAGTCCGGCAAAGAATTTCACCGTGCGCTCGCTTCGGTCTTCCGAGCGCACGTTATAGTCGGCGTAGCCTTCAAGGACAAGGGATTCAGTAGCAGCCCAACTGAGCGAGGCGTAGATCTTTTTACCGTTATCGTCCTCTGATTTTTGCCCGGGACCGTTCCCTATCATGGTGAAGTAATTAAATGCTCCCGCCTTGCCTTTGAGCGCAAAACCTAAATCAGCTGAAGACCCGATCTTATTTCGGTCGAGGACGGTTTTCTCAATCGAGCGATAGCCCCATACACCCTCGGCCAGGGCCCACGTTGGCGTGCCAGATAGACCGACATACAGATCGGCTCCAGACAAATATTTGCTCCACTTCAAATAGGCGTGCTTAACAAAGGGGACCATTTTAGCTCCTTTGCCAAATCCCGCATCGTTTGCTTCGAGACGAAAACGCGCTGAGAGGCCGTCGTCTACCTGCTGGTCATACGTTAGGTAAATGCGGCGAAACTGGATTGCATTGCGGCCCTCTTCGTCGCTGTCCCCAGCAGCGGCTACATAATAGTAGTCACCGAACATATAACCCGATAATTTGCCGTTCTCTGCTGCCACAGGACCTGCCCAAGCACTGACCAGCAGCGAACTAAGGACGACAATAGCTCTAAGCATTACGAATACTCCTTCTTAACACTGTGACACACGATAGATGGTACGCAGTTGACATAGAAAAATCTGTAACATTACGACAATAATACCGACCCTTTTCGACGTCTTTGTTACGCAATTGTTACAGTCATGTTACGAAACCTCCTCTTCGCTGGTCCGGAATTCTATATAATTCTCACCAAGCACGCCTAAAGTCCCACCTATTTGACATAGAATTGTCGCAAGGTCGCCACCCAATCGACACACAATACCGCTACGTTTTGCGTGGTTGGTTACAAACCCCGCACGGTTAAAGGGGCTGCCGACAAAAACACCTTGCACAGAGAGGATCGCTAGGACCCATGAAATACGCAGCCGCTGTACTTGCTTGCCTCATCTTGTTTTACACAAGTCCCACTGCTGCCCAAGAGACAGGCATACTGTGGGGCACCGTCGTGGACCGCCAGACCGGCGATCCACTCGTCGGTGCCACCATATTTCTCGAGGGCACTCAATCGGGCACAATCTGCGACATGGATGGATCATTTCGCCTTATGGATGTCCCCGTTGGTACCTACGTCCTTGTAGCTTCCATGATTGGTTACCAAAAAGCATCCATAATTGGCGTAGAGGTGCTCTCGGAGGGAGGAGAGGCAATCGAGGTGGCTCTCGGTTCGGAAGCGATCGAACTGAGCGAAGAGGTCGTCATAGAAGCGAAGGCCCTACGCAACACAGGCGCATCCCTGCTAAAAGAGCGGCAAAAGGCATCGGCAGTGAGTGATGCCATCAGCGCCGAAGAAATCTCTCGTTCGGGCAGCGGCGACGCGGCCGAGGCCATGCACCACGTTACCGGAGCTTCCGTCGTGGGCGGCAAGTATGTATACATACGCGGATTAGGGGATCGCTATGCCTCAGTTCAGCTCAATGGATCTTCCCTACCTAGCTCAGACCCGAACAAGCGCTCCGTCCCCATGGACCTATTCCCCACCAGCCTACTCGACAACATCGTCACAACCAAGAGCTTCACGCCGGATAAACCGGGCGATTTCACCGGTGGTAGTATCAACATCGGCACCAAAGCATTCCCCGACAACTTTACGCTCTCCGTTTCCGCTTCAACCTCGTATAACACCCGCAGTTCCCTTAACGATCAATTCATTACGTATGACGGCGGCGAATTAGACTGGCTGGGAATGGATGACGGCACGCGCGACATCCCCGCCGCCCTGCTTTCTGGCAGCGCGCACATACCCGATGTAGGAGCAGCCTATAGCGACGCGGAATCGGCGCGCTTGCTCGACCAGTATTCCAAGTCGTTCTCACCCGTCATGGCACCCAGCACCCAATCATCAGGTCTGAACCAAGGCTATTCCGTAGCGCTGGGAAATCAGACCCAATTAGGTGGAAAACCCTTGGGCTTCTTGGGTTCGCTCACCTACAATAACGCCGTGTCTTTTTATGACGGCGGCACCTCGGCACGCTGGCAGTTGACCAGCAGCAGTGCCAGTAACCTTACCAATAACTATCTGCTCAACGACACCCGCGGCACACGCGAAATCGGCTGGGGTAGCTTGGCCACGATTTCCTACCGTCCCGCCAATACGCACGAGCTGTCGGTAACAAATATGTTTAACCGCACCGGCGAAGATATGGCGCGCTATCTGTCGGGCACATTCCCGCGCGATCTAGAAGAAGAAGCCGTCTACGAAACGCGCGTGCTGCAGTTTACCGAGCGCCAAATCCACTCTCTGCAGGTATCCGGCAAGCACCAATTCTCTTCGCTGCGCGACCTGCGCGCCGAATGGTCTGGTTCGCGCTCCGTATCGCAGCAGGACGAACCGGACCTGCGCTTTTTTACCAACAATTCCATTACCCGGGAAAATCGGCCCCTACGCGATGAGAACGGCCAGCTTCTACGCGACGAAAATGGCACCGTGCTGCGCGGACAGGTAACGTCTTACTCCATCTCGCCCTCGATCTACCCTCTGCCCACGCGCTACTTTCGCCAGTTAGACGAAGCCAATAGAGAATTTCAGGCCAACTTCACGCTGCCCTTTAGTCAGTGGAAAAGCCTGAAGGGCAACTTAAAGAGCGGTTTTCTCGCCCTCAACAAGACGCGCACCTTTCGCGAGAATCGCTACGAGTTCGCTCAGGACGACATTCGCTATGACGGGGATCCGGACAATTTCTTCCAAGAAGACAAACTCGGCATACTCTCAAGCGAAGATGGACGCTATCGCTTTGGCAGCTATGTTCAGGACGCATCGCAGCTTTCTAGCAACTTCGACGGAGATCAGCAGATCTACGCCGCCTACGGCATGGTTGAGCTACCCATCTCCACTCAGCTTCGATTCGTCGGCGGCGCACGCTTTGAACGCACCCGTATGGACGTCGTTAGCCAAGACAGCACCAAAACCGAAGGCCACTTAGCTAACGACGATCTATTGCCCTCGCTAAACGCCGTCTATGCCCTAAACGAGCAGATGAACCTACGCGCCTCCTACGGTCGCACGCTGGCGCGCCCAACCTTTCGCGAATTAGCTCCCTTCTCCTCATTCAACTTCGTCGGAGACTTCATCTTTATAGGAAATCCCAAGCTCAAGCGCACCTTGGTCGACAACTTCGATCTGCGCTGGGAACACTTTGGAAAGCCAGGCGAGATCTATGCCATTAGCCTCTATACCAAAGCATTTCAAAATCCAATTGAACGAGTAATCCTGACGGTTAACGGCGAAGTTCAATTCCAGAACGTCGACCGGGCTCGCGTTTCGGGCGTCGAGTTAGAAATGCGTCGCGACCTGAGCTTTATACATCCGGGACTAGCGCTTCTAAATGCTGGCGGAAACGCCTCGTTCGTCCGCTCGGAGGTTGCCATTGGCGGCAACGAACTGGCGCTGCGACGCGCGCTCGATCCTGCCGCCGATGACACGCGCTCGCTGCAGGGGCAGTCACCCTACCTAGTAAACCTCGACCTCAGCTATGAAAATTATCATACGGGCACAACGGCTGGAATTTTCTACAATATCTTCGGCCGCCGCTTAGAGGAGGTTAGCCTCGGTGGAACCCCAGATGTCTATGAGAAAGCACGCGCCACATTGGATCTAACGCTGTCAAAAAAATGGGGCGCTTATCGCATTAAGCTGGGGGCCAAAAATATCCTCGACGAAGCCGTAGAAAAAGCCTACCGCTACGCCGGCACAGACTACACGGCCTCCCAGTACTACAAGGGACGCACCTTTTCACTCTCGCTGTCCTACGGCGTGGGCAAGTAATCGTTTTTTCATAGACCTCAGCGGAGGCCGCACCAGTCTTTGTGACGGTGCGGCCTTCTGTCTTTTGGGCCGTTTTCTCCTCGTTTTTTCTGCAAAAACTAGTTCGTAACATACTATTCACAATCGCGACATAGATCCGTCACACCATCCTCCTACAATCTAAAGCAGACAAACAATGCACCCGTTATGCAATAGGCGAACACGGGTGTTTTACCCTGTGCAGTCGGCCACTAGCACAGCCGAACTGCTCTTTGTCCCAAGAGGAGGACTTTATTGTGCGCACGTTAATTTTTGCCAGCTGTGCCGCCCTGATGCCCTTTATGGCCGGGGCCGCGACGATCGACGTCACAGACGCCGACATCGCTCCCAACACCAATGTCGTGTGGACGGCCGACAACGAGTATGTGCTCAACGGTTTGGTCTTTGTCGATCCGGGTGCAAGCCTGACGATCCAGCCCGGCACCGTTATTAAGGGCAAGCCCGGACAGGGTGAAAATTCTTCGGCGCTGGTCGTAGCCCGCGGCGGTAAAATCTTTGCCAGCGGCACCGCCGATCAGCCCATTGTCTTTACCGCCGAAGCAGATGATGTCAACGATCCCAACGACTTGCCGCTCGATGCACGCGGTCTGTGGGGCGGCGTCATCATTCTCGGAAACGCAGGCCTCAACTCCGAACCTGGTGAGACGCCGATCGAAGGCATCCCCACCACCGAATCACGCGGTCTCTATGGCGGCAACGATGACGCCGACAACTCGGGGGTCTTCCGCTATGTATCCATCCGCCACGGTGGCACCGACATCGGTGCTGGCAACGAGATCAACGGCCTAACCATGGGCGGTGTGGGATCGGGAACGGTCATCGAGTATATCGAAGTATACAACAACAAAGACGACGGCTACGAGTGGTTCGGCGGCACCGTCAATGCCAAGTATCTGGTGTCGGCCTTCAACGGCGACGATTCGTTTGACTACGACGAGGGCTTCCGCGGCAAAGGTCAATTCTGGTTCGCCATCCTAGATGCCGAGACCGGTAATCGCGCCGGCGAGCACGACGGCGGCACCACGCCCGAGGACGGCACGCCCTATGCGACGCCAGCCATCTACAACGCCACCTATATTGGCTCCGGTGAGTTTTCTACCAACGGCGACAACGACACGGTTCTTGAAATTCGCGACAACGCCGGCGGCCACTATATCAACAGCATCTTCACCGACTTCGCTAACGAAGGTATCGACGTCGAGGACTTGGACTCGGGCGAAGACAGCCGGGCGCGCCTCGAAGCGGGCGACCTGAAGCTGGCCAACAATATTTGGTGGGGATTTGGCGCGGGCAACGAGCTGGACGCCATCGCACCCGATGATTTTGTAGCCGCTCACTTAGCTGCCAACGACAACCGCATTGTCGATCCCATGCTCAACGGCATTTCGCGCGAACGCGACGGCGGTCTCGATCCCCGCCCCATCGCCGGCGGCCCGGCTTACAGCGGCCTATCGTCGATTCCGGACGATGGCTTCTACACCCCCGTTAGCTACGTTGGCGCCTTTGGCGATCGCCTGTGGACGCAGGGTTGGACCTTCCTCTCTGAGGCGGGTATTACCGCCAACGACGGCATGGGTGCTACCGTCGTAGCTGAAGAAGCCACCCTGACCGCCGTACCATCCGATTTTGCTCTGCTGCAGAACCATCCGAATCCCTTTAACCCGAGCACGACGATTCGCTACTCGCTGCCCGGCTCTGGCTTTGTTTCGCTGAAGGTGTTCGACATGGTTGGCCAGCAGGTCGCCACGCTCGTAGAAGGCCATCGCCAGGCCGGTAGCTATCAGGTGCGCCTGGACGCTTCCGATCTTTCCAGCGGTATCTACTTCTACCAGTTGCAGGCCGGCGGGCAGGTCTTTAACCGCAAAATGACGCTGATGAAATAAGCGTCATCCGTATTCGCACAAAGAGGGGGTGTCGGTCTGTGCGCCGACACCCCCTCTTTGCAATTACGACTCATAACGATTTAGATCACGGTCCCCGCTTTGATCACCGCGTCTTTGGGGACAACGACAATCCCGTCGCGAATGTAGTAATTTTCCCCTTCGGCTTCAGTAATATTCTCGTCGTTGCTGATAATAACGCGTTCGCCGATACGGGCATTCTTGTCGATAATCGCTCGGTTGATCGAGGAGTTCGCTCCGATACCCACATTGGGTATAGAGCGAGCGTTGTTGCGTTCTATATCAATGGGTGTCTCGTAATAATCTGCCCCCATCACAATCGAGTTAAATACCTTTACACCTGGACCTAGAATACTGCGAATCCCGATCACCGAGCGCTGTATTTGCGCATCGCAGATATAGGACCCCTCGGCGACAATCCCGTTTTCAATACGGCAACTTTCCATGCGCGCACCCGCTAAAAAGCGCGCGTGCGTATAAACGGGTGCATCCGGCTGGTAAAAATCAAAGGCCGGCCGGGCATCGGTCAGCGCGAGGTTCGCATCGTAAAAGGAACGAATCGTTCCGATATCTTCCCAATAGCCGGTAAAGGCGTGCGCAAATACGTTGACCTTGTGGATTGCTTCTGGAATGATGTGTTTGCCAAAGTCGTCGCGGTCGTCGCCCATCAGCAAACTGATCAACACCTGAGGTTCAAACAAATAAATACCCATTGAAGCCATATAGACTTCTTCCGGATTATCGCTAGGCGATTCGGGCAGGCGCAGCGCGTCAAGGGCTGCGTCGGTCTGCGGTTTTTCGACAAAATCTACAATGCGTCCCTCGTCGTCGACCTTGAGAATACCCAACCCTGGCGCCTCGCTGCGCGTAACCGGCTTGACAGCAATGGACACATCGGAGCCGCGCGCCCGGTGTTCGGCAACAAAGCTGGCGTAGTCCATCCGATAGAGATGATCGCCGGAAAGAATGAGCACGAGACCGGCACTGCGCGAGAGTATACGGCGGATTTGCCGACGGACCGCATCGGCTGTTCCCTGGTACCAGTCGGAGCTGTCTTGGGTTTGTTCGGCCGCGAGAATTTCGACGTGGCCATCGGAAAACTGGTCAAAGCGGTAGGTGCGACTGATGTGGCGATGTAGAGAGGCCGAATTGAACTGCGTGAGAACAAACATCCGGTTAATACCGGAGTGAATGCAATTGCTGATGGGAATGTCTATAAGACGGTACTTTCCGCCGATTGGCACGGCCGGCTTTGAGCGATACTGCGTCAACGGGAAGAGACGCGTCCCCTGTCCACCGCCGAGAATAAGTCCGACGACATCGTTCATATTCGCCTGTCCAGCCATGCTATCTCCCCATAAAAATACTTCGGTTTAGAACCCGTTTTTTTCCCTCCGAATATGCGCAGAACCACCCAGAAACACAATCTTAGAAATTGTTTTCCGCCAGCGCATCTCGCAGCGCAGCATCGCTCCCATACACGTCGTCGCGCAGGTGCAATACACCCTCATCATCGACCCATGCGGTCCAATAGAGCAAAAAGACCGAAAGTGGTTTTTCCAGGTTTATTTGACGGTTTTCACCGCTTGCAACCAACGCATCAATCTCTGAACGATCTCCCTCTTCCAATACGGCCTGCGCTAGATCAATACTGTGTTCGACGCGGATACACCCGTGGCTAAACTCGCGCCTTTCTCTATTAAAGAGCGCTTTATTAGGCGTGTCATGTAAGTAAATATCATATGGATTGTAAAAGATAAATTTTACCGCACCCAGCGGGTTGCTACCCCCCGGCACCTGCGCCATGTTGACATCGAGCAGAGCCGGCGTCATCTGTGCCCAATTGATCGACTGCGGGTCGATGGATTGAACGCCGACGCCATCGCCGCGACTCATCCGCAGTCCAACGCGCTGAGCATAGCTGGGATCGCGCTGTAAAAGGGGCAAGATTTCGTTGCGGGCAATGCTGCGCGGTATATACCAGTAGGGGTTGAATACTAGATGCGTCATCTGCGCGCTAAATATCGGCGTCCGCCAAACAGCCTTTCCCACAATCGTGCGGCCGGTAAACTGCAGCGTGCCCCGGTCGATAAAGTCAACTTCGTAATCGTCGAGGCGCACGAGCACGTAGCGAGCATCGGCGTCGTGCGGCAGCCAGCGCCAGCGCTCCATATTGAGCTCGATTTGCGCTATTTGCTCTGCGATGGGCTCTTCCAACGCAGCGCGCGTCTCCGCATTGAGTTGTCCGCTTGGCTCGAGGTGTCTGCGGAGCTGAAAGCGCCGCAGAGCGGCGGATTGATCGCCGCCGCCTGCTGGCCAGTCCCCGCTTCGTTCCAAGCGCGCACGCAGCCCCTCACCTGAGGACCCTACGTGCGGCCAACCACCGCTTCGGGCGATGTCCCGGTGGCGCAAAAGGGCCTGCTGGAGTCGCTTATATCCGGTCTGTGGAGGGTGTAAACGCTCTAGGACGGGACGGATTTGCTGCAGGTCTAACGCAGTTTGTAGCAAGTCGACCATACCGCCTCGCACGTAGGGAGCATCCCAGAAATCGTGCACTGTTCGGGGATCGACTCGGCCGCGCAGCAAGTGCCCCCCGTAGCGGATGAAAGCGTTGCTAAGTAATACATCGAGGGCGACTAAGGCCCCTTGGTCGGGCGGCGTAATCTCAGGTTTTCGCCACTGATTTAACAGCGCGCTTATCGCATCGCGGTGATACTCCCTCCCATCAAGCCCGTTTTCCTCCGCACGTGCAAGAAGCTGAATGAACAGGTCAGCCTGTGCACCTGGACCGCGTGGCCCGCTCCAGGCAAGTCGTTGCGCACGCTGCTGGTAAAAAGTGGACACTTCGCCGACGATAGGTAGGATAGTGCCCCCCATCAAAACGCCACCGCGCCGCACGTGCCCGCGCAGCAGTTGGGCACACCGGTCCTCCCAATCCAGCAGCGGTCGCTCGGTCTGGTGTCCGCTGCATCCGACGAGTAGCCACAGCATCCCACTTATGATGACATTTCGATACACCTTATCCCCAATAGGCAAACATAGCGCTGGCGATAAGAAAGTACATCCCCAGCGACATGCCATCGTTCAGCGTCGTAATTAACGGCCCCGAGGCTACGGCTGGATCGACGCCCAACCGACGAAATCCCAGCGGGATCAGCGCACCCAAAAAAGCAGATAACATCACGGCCGACCACATCGCCAACCCGACGCACAGCCCGACGGTCCACCGTCCAGCCCAAATCGTAGAAATACACAGTACAACCGATCCCAGCAGTAACCCCATGACCAGTGCCACGCGCAGTTCACGCCAAACGGCCGTACGCACGCTGCCGGAGGGCAGCTCACCCATGGCTAGGTTGCGGATCGTCACGGTGGAGGTTTGGATACCCGCGTTCCCTCCCATGGCCATTATGGCCGGCGTAAACAGCAGGAGGATGGCCACACCGGCCAGCTGCTGCTGAAATACGTGAATCACTCCTCCTGCCAACATCGTTCCCGCCATACACACGAGCAACCAGGGAACGCGACGGCGCACAATGCCAAAGACAGAGCGCTCCTCGCGCTCCTCCGAGCTCATTGCCGCCATGACATACATGTCTTCTGTTGCTTCCTCTTCGATTACGGCGACGATATCGTCAATTGTAATCTCACCGATGAGCGCGCCGCGTTCATCAACCACGGGCACAGCCAATAAATCGTAGTCGCGGAATACATGGGCAATTTCCTCTTGATCCGTATCGGCGCGTATAAAGATTACGTCTCGCTCGACAATGGATGCAATCTGGCTGTCGGCTTGCGCCAACAGCAAGCTCTGCAGCGAAAGTGTTCCACACAGCAGTCCCTTGGCGTCCTCTACGTAGAGATTGAATATTCGCTCCGGAACAGCCGCCGTGCGCAGGTAGTCAATGGCCTCATCCACGCGCATTTGCTCTCCGACAGCTAACAGGCGAGAGGTCATAATGCCTCCCCCCGTATCCTCCTCGTGCGCTAGCAGCTGGCGCACCTCTTCAGCCTCTTCGACTTCCATAAGTTCGAGGACTTTTTCACTCTGAAGTTCAGGAAGTTCTCCTAGCACATCGGCCGCATCATCTGGTTCCATCTCGCCGACGATATCGGAAAGCTGCTGGTCATCGATCCCCTCGACGACATCCACCAGGGTCGTGGTATCCAACTCGGCCAGCACCCCCGCAGCGAGCGATTCGGCCAATAGCGCAAAGAGACCGCGCTGCTGTATGTCGTCGTAAGGCCGTATAACCTCGGCCAGATCAGCAGGATGCTGATTGTTGAGGATCAGGCTCAGCGCATGCCGTTCGCCGCTCTCAACCAACTCGGCTACAGTCTCTCTAAGGACCGCGCGACGCTCTTCTATC
>JAYOKQ010000062.1:0-25824 GCA_038119905.1 Gemmatimonadota bacterium
TGCGAAAGCGCACGGCGCGGCTGTGGAAGCGATCGATATGGGGCGTATTAATTGCGCTGTTGCCGTGGCAACCCAGATCGCCATAGCCTTGGTCATCGGTCAGCACAAAAACGATATTGGGCTGCTTAGGGCTGTTCATATGGCACTGTCCATCCATGTCGTGTACGGGAGCCGCGTCGCCATCCTCGGACGACGCGGCTCTTGGTGTGTGGCGGTTTGGAGGTTACTTCTTAGTTCGGCGTCGAGACGGCTTTTTAGCCGGACTAGGCGCTGTCAGATGCTCCTGCTCTTTTTTCCACGCTTCATATTCGATGCGCGCTTCGGCGCTGAGCGGATAGTACTTGCGCAGATGGCCGCCCTGCGAAAGGCGCATTTTGCTAAAGACCTCCCACTCGGCGTGTGCCTGCGCGGCTGAAACGAGCTGCGGCGCTAGTTTCGCGGGGACGAGAACGGCCCCATCATCGTCGGCGATAATAATATCACCAGGCATGACGAGCCGCCCACCACAGGCAATGGGCACGTTGACGGCGAAGGGGAAAATATTGGTCTGGGTGTGGAAGTTGGGCGTAGTCCCCTTGATCCACAGGCCGATGTCGAGATCTTCTATAACCTGCGGAAAATCGCGAATACAGCCGTCAATGACGATACCCGCGCCGCCGGCTCCGGCGAAGTAGGTGAGCATCATTTCGCCGAATACGCCGCTCTGCATATCGCCCCTGGCGTCGACGCAGACGATATCGCCGGGTCGGGTGTGGTAGAGGGCGTGGCGATGCAGTTGGAGTTCGGGGTCAGTGTATTCGCCTACGGCATACACATCTTCGCGAATGGGCATAAACTGCAGCGTGATGGCCGGTCCGATTACCTTTTTACCCGGCGTGCGCGGCACGGGGCCCACAAAGCTAGGGTCGCGAATTCCCAGCTTTCTCAGCTCCCCGGCGGCTGTGGCTGCGCTGATGCCTTCTAGGGCTTTGAGCAGCTTTTTAGGGGGGCGTTTGATATCGGGTGTTACGATGTTCTTTGCCATGCAGTGCTCCTCTGTAATAGGTCGATGGCCGTCCGGGCAAAGGTAGTAAATCGTCGGTGTGCCATCCACTGTGGGGGGCCGCATATTGCTTGCAGGTCGCCCCTGTGGGCCGTACCTTGTTAGAGCCAATATATACCCTATTGGGGAGATGATACGTGTCGGAAGATAGCGCCGCTGCATTTTATCGAGAGAACGGCTATTGGCTGCGCAAGAAGCCGCTGTTTAGCGCGGAGCAATTTGCCCGTCTATCGGCGATTTTCGAGGAATTATTGGCGTCGCAGGATCCCGGTCGTCGCGCCGACCAGCTCGACGTGCCGCACTTTACCTGCCCTGCGCTATTTGAATTCTTGCTCGCCGATGAGGTCCTCGATCTCGTCGAGTCCTTTATCGGTCCCGACATCGGCCTGTGGAGCAGTCACTTTATCTGCAAAGAGCCCCAAATTGGGCGCGCTACGCCCTGGCACGAAGACTCGGCCTACTGGAATGGACGCATGGATCGCATGGACCAGATCATCACTGTTTGGTTGGCTATTGATCCTTCGACGCGTGCCAACGGCTGTATGCGCGTGCTCCCGGGCACCCACGTCAACGGCTTTTCTGACTACGAAGAAGTCGATCGGGCCGTCAACACGTTCCCCCGTCAAATTATCCCAGAGCAGCTCGATGAGAGCCGGGCCGTCTATTTCGAGTTGGAACCCAACGAGTGCTCGCTGCACGACGCGCGCATCGTCCATGGAGCTACCGCTAATACCAGCGCTCAGCGCCGCTGCGGCTATACAATGCGCTACTTCGCGCTCACGTCAACGGTCGTTCCCGAGCGCAATCCAACGCATAAGGTGTGGCACTGTCGTGGGAAGAATGTGGGCGGTAGCGCCTTGGCCGAGTTGCCGCCGCTGTGACCAGATGAACTACCAGTGATCCAAGCACGGAGCGAATACATGAAAGGCAACAGCAGTTACTCATACGAAGCCGGTGAGCGCCATGCTCATAAGTGGGGTTATACGGATACGCGCTTTGAGTTTGTCGACGAAGGCAGCGTGCGCGTCACGGGGGATCGCTATCCGATCTGCGGCTATACGATGCCCTACTTTATTCCGTTTGCCGAAGAGGTTCTTGGCGTCTCTTTTCGCCCGGGCGACGTGCTGCCCGAGCGGCCGCAGGAAGAGCTGCCCGCACCGCGCGAGAACGCAGCCTTTGTCGCGGCCCTGCGCGAGAAACTGGCGGCCGATCAGATCGCCGATTCCGACGATGAGCGGCTGCGGCATAGCCACGGTCAGCTCAGCGTCAACGAGGTATATCGCGTGCTGTATGGAGCGCCGCTCGAACGTTTTGTAGACCTCGTGCTGTATCCGCAGAGCGAAGAGGACGTCCATCTTATCGTCGAAATGGCCAACGCGCACGGCGTGTGTTTGGTGCCCTATGGGGGGGGCACCAACGTCAGCGGAGCCCTGTCGCTACAGCGGTCCGAAGAGCGGCCGATTGCCTCGGTCGATATGAGCCGGATGAACCGCATTCTCTCGTTGGACGAAGACAACCTAATGGCCTGCGTTGAGGCCGGGATTTGCGGGCGCGATTTAGAGCGCGAACTATCGGCGCGTGGCTATACGTCCGGACACGATCCCGACAGCGTTGAACTGTCCACGCTGGGCGGATGGATTTCTACTAACGCCAGCGGCATGAAGAAGAATAAGTACGGCAATATAGAGGATATCGTGCTCGAGGCAACGCTGGTAACGCCGACGGGCACGGTCGAGACGCTGTCGGCGACGCCGCGCAACTCGACCGGCGTGCAGCCGCGCGGCCTACTCTTTGGCAGCGAGGGGAACTTGGGCATCATCACCAAGGCCATGCTCAAGATTTATCCCCTGCCCAAGGTGCGAAAGTTCGGTTCGTTGGTCTTTCCAGACTTCGCTACTGGCGTGGCGTTTCTCAAAGAGCTGCGCCAGGGAGAAGGGGTGCTGCCGGCCAGTATACGCTTAGTGAACAACTACGAGTTTCGCTTTGGTCAGGCGCTCAAACCCGCAGCCAAGGGCATCAAAAAGCTCGAACAGCGCATTCAGCGCTTTGTGCTATTTGGCGTAAAGGGTTTCGATATAAACGAGCTGGCCGCTTGCACTATTGCCATGGAGGGAACGGCAACGGAGGTTGCGCATCAAGAAAAAATCATCTTTTCAACGGCCAAAAAATTTGGTGCGTTATCGGCCGGTGCCAGTAACGGACAGCGCGGCTATATGCTGACCTTTGGCATTGCCTACATACGAGATTTCTTTAATCAGTTTGGTATTCTCGGCGAGACGTTCGAGACCTCGGTGCCCTGGGACCGGATCCTAGTCGTGACGTCGGCGGTGCGCGCGCGCCTGTGGGAAGAGTGCGAAAAGCGCAACGTCGTCGGCAGGCCCTATCTGTCGTTTCGCGTTACGCAGACGTACCACACGGGCGTGTGCATCTATTTTACGATGGCCTTTTCTAGCTTGGGCTTGGAAGATCCTGAGCACACCTACCACGACGTTGAAGGCGCACTGCGGCAGGTCATTCTCGACAACGGCGGTTCGCTCTCGCATCATCACGGTGTTGGCAAGGTGCGCCGCGCCTTTTTGCCGCAGGTGCACAGTGCCAACAGTATGAACGCGCTGCGCCAGACCAAAAATGCCGTCGATCCGAACAATATTTTTTCTGCGGGCAACGGCGTGTTCGGCGACCCTATATGAAAGACAAGCGGGTGTTTCTGACCGGCGCTTCGTCTGGCCTCGGGGCGGCGCTTGCGCTGACGCTGGCCCAACAGGGCGCCAAGCTCGCTCTGTTTGCGACCCACCTCGAACGCCTGCAGGGCGTGGCCGATCAGTGTCGAGCTCAGGGCGTAGACGTGTGCGTTCGCGCAGGGGATGTGACGCAGATAGAGGATGTGCGCGCCGCTGTGGCCGAGGCGGTCGAAGCGTGGGGCGGAATCGACTATGTCGTGGCCAATGCCGGAATCAGCATGTGGGTGCGCTTTGATGAAATCGAAGAAGTAGAGGTTTTGCGCCGACTTATCGACGTCAACTACATGGGCGTTGTGCACTGTGCCCACGTTGCGTTGCCGCATCTAAAAGAGAGCCGGGGGCTGCTGGTTGCGGTCTCTTCCGTGCAGGGAAAGGTGCCCGTTCCTCTGCACAGCGGCTACGTTGCTTCTAAGCACGCCGTGCAGGGGTTTTGCGATACGCTGCGCTTGGAATTGCTCGGCTCGGGCGTGGACGTTATGGTCGTCCTACCGCACTGGCTGCGCGGAACGAATCTGCGCCAGAGTGCGCTGGGCAGCGACGGCCAGGCCCTCGGGGCTACGTCGCGTCGTCACAGCAGTGAATCGATCACACTTGAGGAGGCTAGCGCGCGTATTGCGCAGGCGTTGGTAGAACGACCGCGCCAGCTGGTTATGCCCTGGAAGCTCAAGCTGCTGGCTGCGGTATATGCGCTGCGCCCCCAGTGGGCGGAGGGCGTTATTTTGCGCGCCCTGCGCAAACAAGATCGCAACGAATAGCACGAATTCACTAACGGGGGCATCGATTCCCTCCAACTACCTACAGAGATTGAGGAGGTTCAGATGGCAAGGAAATATACGGCTGCCATAGTCGGTTGCGGCGATATTGCTCACCACCACATGCGCGGTTACCAGCTGGCAGGTGTAGACGTTGTCGCCGTCGTCGATCCGCTCGCTGTGGCTTGCACGCAGTTTCAGCAAGAATACGGCGTCGAGCAGTCCTTTGCCTCCGTAGAGGATATGCTGGCCACGCTCATACCAGATATCGTCAGCGTCTGCACCTGGCATTTACTCCACCCCGGCCCGACGCTTGCCGCGGCCCAGGCCGGCGTTGGCGCCGTTATATGCGAAAAGCCGATGGCGGTGGGAATGGGACTAGCCGATCAGATGGTCGAGGCCTGTCGGCAAAACAACACCAAACTCGTCGTCAGCCATCAGCGCCGCTTTACGCCCGGCTGGGAAAGAGCGCGCGAACTGGTACAGGGTGGTGCCATTGGCCAGCTTATTCGAGCCGATGCAAAGGTGGCCGCCGGTCTGCTCAACTGCGGCACGCACGCCATTGACGGCATGCGCTTTATCATGGGCGATCCACAGGCCGAATGGGTCATGGGTGCGGTTGAACGCCAGAGCGAGCGCTTTGAGCGCGATACGCCGATCGAGGACGGCTGTATGGGACTGGTGCACATGGCCGACGGAACCCAGATCTTTATGCAGTGCGACCTAGACATGCAGGACGCTTCGTGCGCGCGCTTCGTTTTTCGCGGCACCGAGGGGATGGTCGAGACGACCGAGACATGGACGCGGCTGTTCAACGCCGAGACCGGGGGATGGCAGATGCAGGATCTAGGTATAGCGCCTGAGGCGATTGATACCATTGGCGGTATGGCCAATGCGCGTCAAACAAAGGAACTTATCGCCTGGATGGAGGGTGGGCCCGAACATCGCGGTTCGGGTGATTCGGCGCGGTCTACGGTAGAGATCCTCATGGCTTTGCTCGAATCGGCGCGGCGCCATCAGGTCGTCCGTTTGCCGCTGCAGGAAAAGGGCTATCCACTGGAACGCATGCTTGAGGAGGGCCTGCTAGAGCCGACGCAAAAAGGTCCCTACGATATTCGCGGATATTTAAACCGCGAGGGCGTTGACGAGCAGCGCTATGCCGAACTCCGGGCGCAGGGAATGAGCCACCATCCGATTATGCGCAAGCTACACGAAGAAAAAGTGGCTGAGAATCGCTAGTAAGAACGGCGAGCTAGTCGATAGAGTGGCCCTATCCACATCGTTTTGCTGCGGGCGCTAAACGCCGGTCTTAAGCGGGCCGTAAAGGTCGAGATCGGCATGTTGAGCTCGCGAAAAGTTATACTGAAGTGAGATAGTAAGCGTCTATAGTTTGCATACATTGTTTGGTAAGATCTGATGGGACGCTGTCCGTTCGGATGCTGAATACCACTTTGCTGTGGTTCCTACATTCACACATTAATTGTGTTTTAGGCTCTTTCACCTAATAAGTGGAGAAATTACAATGCAAAAACCGGCTCTAACATCCAATGAAAGTCAGCGTCTTGCTACACTTGATGCATTGAATATTCTCGATACGCCGACTGAGGAGCGCTTTGATCGGGTTGTGCGCTTGGCGAGTATGATATTTGATGTGCCGATTGCACTCGTGAGTATAGTCGATAAGACCCGTCAGTGGTTCAAAGCCTGCTATGGCCTAGATGCCAAGTCTACCTCGCGCGATGTGTCATTCTGCGGACACGCTATTCATACACCGGCTCAATTTATTGTTGAAAATGCGCTGGAAGACGAGCGTTTTTCCGATAATCCTTTGGTCATAGGTGATCCCAATATCCGCTTTTACGCCGGGCGGCCGCTGGCTGCCCCGGACGGTTCATTGATTGGCACTCTGTGTATTATTGATGTGAAACCGCGCGTATTTACTGACGACGACCAGACCAAGCTCGATATATTGGCTCAGGTAGTGGAGAATGAGATCGCTCATACTGAGTTCGTCGAGTTGCAGCGGGCATTAAGTGTCGCAGAGAGCGATATATCAATGCGCTCCGACAAGGATCTCGCGATTCACCGTATGCAAATGGCTATTGCCAATGCGGATACGGTCGCCGATCTGCAAAAAGTAGTTGAATTCAGTCTGCCGTATCAGATGAAAGCGATAGGTTTTCCCGTCGCTTCGATAGAAATACATATGCCCTCTACGCGCGAAGGATTCTACTGCAATGTTTTAGATTTCCCCTCGAATTACTTGGTCGAGCACATAGCATATAATTTCGCGGATCGACCATGGATTCGCACGGCATGGGATACCCAAAAACCTGTAATGATTACTGAGGTAGATTTGCGTGCGATCGGTATTTTTGATCGAGTGTGTGGGATAGAGATACCGCTTTTGGAAGGTGGGTCTGTGACGGTTTTGTCCGAGTCGAGTTTTGCGTGTGCACCGTCTATGATCGAAATCGCTACTGCGTTGGTAAACACATTCAGCGTTGATCGGTTTTTTCAAGTAGTAGAAAGTGACGTACAGGTGCGTTTGGCATCTGCACACAATCGCATACAGCGCAGTATAACTTCTATGTCCAACGATGAGGATTTCGTTCATGTAGTTGAAGCTATCGGTACGGGGTTTATCGACATGGGGCTGCAAGTTGAGGCCTGGGGTCTGAACGTCTTTAATGAAGCTGAACAGACGATGAATTCGTATAACTTTCTTAACGATGGTGTGGGTGGGCAAAAACAGTCTATCCAGCATAAAAACATATCGAATAGCGTGGGCGAGATTCCCCAATTGAGACGTTTTTGGTTGAATAACCAAGTATGGGAACGCGAGCCAAACCTAGAGCATTATCGAGGGCTAGGCGATTCATATGAGCCCAATGTCGTAATCGACGTACCGTTTTCGCGTGGGACGATTGCTGTTGGTTTAAAGGCTCGGTTAGGTTGTAGCAAAACACTCATTCGCGTTATAGCAGATATCGGCGAAATGATTTCTGTGGCTAACAAGCGCCTCGACGATATACGCGCTCGTGACAAGGCCCTAGAAGAGGCGCGTTCGGCTTTAGAAGAAGCTGAGGTGGCGCGATATGTGGCGGACCGTGCCAATGCGGCCAAAAGCGAATTTTTGGCCAATATGAGCCATGAGATTCGCACGCCGATGAACGGTATTCTCGGCATGACCGAACTGGTCATGGACTCCGATCTCACTGCCTCCCAGCGCGAGTCGCTCGATCTGGTTCACACGGCGGGAAAGCATCTGCTGTCCTTGCTCAACGACATTCTCGATCTCTCCAAAATAGAGTCTGGAAAGATGGAGCTAGAGAATCTAGTCTTCGATCTAAAAAAAGAGTGCGATGAAGTCTGCGACCTGATGCGGGGACGCTTTTCTGACGGAGACGTTGTGTTGGACTGCGATTTGTCTGCTATTGACGTGCGCCACGTTGTGGGAGATCCAGTTCGTCTGCGCCAAGTGATGGTCAATCTGCTAGGCAATTCGCAGAAGTTCACGAATCGAGGCCACGTAAAACTGACGGTGGCCAGCGCTCGGGTCGAAGATCATATAGCGGTGGATGTCGCCGTTGAAGATACGGGCATCGGCATTCCAGAGGATAAGTTAGAGTCTATTTTTGCCGTTTTCGAACAGGCCGATACCTCTACTACGCGTGAGTATGGCGGCACGGGGCTCGGCCTGAGTATCAGCGCAGAACTTGTGGCGATGATGGGGTCATCAATCAACGTGTGCAGCCAAGTGGGCAAGGGAAGCACCTTCAGTTTTCGCCTGCTCATGAAAGATAGCGCATCCATTTTTAACTAAAAGAGATGGAGTGCACCTGCTGTTTATACTGCGCACGTGCATAGGAAGGACAGTATGAGCCATATAGAAAAACCCGATATTGAACAGGTCGTAGCGGGACGGACGCTGGTCGGAGAGGGTGCGCTGTGGGATGCGCAACTCGGCGTCCTCTACTGGGTCGATATCCTCAGCCACGAAGTCTATATCTACAATCCGCGCAGTGGGGACAACCGCACGCTACACACCTGCCAAGCTGTCGGCACCGTGGTGCCGCGCCAGAGCGGAGGATTGGTCGTGGCGCTGCACAACGGCTTTGCGCACATTGACCTGGACAGCGAGAAACTGACTCCGATGGGGCTCGATCCCGAGCGGTCGATCCCCGCCAATCGGTTTAACGATGGTAAATGTGATCCAGCCGGTCGCCTGTGGGCTGGCACGATGGAATTTGGTGGGGCAAAAGATGCCGGCGCGCTCTACTGCTTAGACCTTGATCACAGCGTCGAAAAAAAAATAGCGCCTGTCTCGATTTCCAACGGAATCGTTTGGTCTGCTGACGGCCAGACCATGTACTATATAGATTCGCCCCTCAATACGGTGCGCGCCTACGATTTTGACGTCGATACAGGTGCGATCGCCAACGAGCGCGTGGTGTGTGAAAACGAGGGGGCAGGCGTTTTTGACGGCATGGCCATCGACGCAGACGGCACGCTGTGGATTGCCCTGTACGGCGGATGGTCGGTCAAACGCTACGACCCGAAAAATGGAGCGCTGATCGCCGTATACGAAATGCCCTTTTCCAACGTGACGTCCTGTGCTTTTGGCGGTGAAAACTTAGACGAGCTATACATTACGTCGGCCTGTCAGCAAATGGACGAATCGACGCTGGCTTCGCAGCCGCTGGCCGGTTCGTTGGTCAAAATAGATCCGGGTTGTAAAGGCGTGCCTTCGCCGGCGTTTGCCGGATAGATGATGCGTGCGGTGCGAACGCTAGGCGACTTCGGTGGTGCCGTAGGCCTCGATGATCTGGGCCGACAGCTGTGCGGCGGGTAGCGTTCCGTCGAGCACCAGGTCGGCGCAGGCTAAGTAAACGGGTTCGCGCAGCGCCAGCATATGTTCGACCTCTTCGGCTCCTCCTCCCGCTAGGTTGGGGCGCGTTTGGCCGCTGCTGGGATCCGATTGGATGCGACGCCACAGTTCGGCTACTGGCACCTGTAAATAGACGACGAGTGCGTGTTCGGTGGCAGCCTGTTGGTTGCGTTCACGCATCAGCGAGCCGGCGCCAAAGGCAATGACGGCGCGTCGGTTGCGGCACATTTCGACAACGACTTCTGTCTCTATGGGGCGGAATCCCTCTTCTCCTACCTGGCTATAAAAATCGGTCAGCGTTTGATCGCCAATGCGCTCTTCGATGCCGCGATCCACGTCGAGAAAGGGCATGTCCAACGTTTCGGAGAGTATTTTGCCCAACGTGGATTTGCCGGCGGCGCGATAGCCAACAAGAACGATGTTCATGGGGTTCCTTTGGGTTTGGTTATTCGACGACGAATGTGCCATATTAATATAAGAATGTAGCTTGTAGGAACGGTATATCTACGGGGGCAGGGCAGATAGTCGGCTGCTGTTTTAAGATGTCCCCACACGCGTAAAAAAGGATTCAGATGAAAGGCATTATACTGGCCGGCGGTCAGGGCACGCGCCTCTACCCGCTGACTGCTTCGCTCTCCAAACAGATCCTGCCCGTCTTTGACAAGCCGATGATCTACTACCCGCTGTCCGTGCTCATGCTCGCGGATATCCGCGAGGTGTTGGTCATATCTTCGCCCGAACACATCGACCTATATCGCACTACGTTGGGCGACGGTTCGCGAATCGGTCTCGACATCCAATATGCCATCCAGCCGCGTCCTGAAGGACTGGCCCAATCGTATACGATTGGCGCAGATTTTGTCGGCGGCGAACCCAGTGCGCTCATTCTCGGCGATAATTTTCTCTACGGACACGGCCTGTCCAACATGCTGCGGAGCGCCGGGCAAATCGAAGAAGGTGGACGGGTGTTTGCCTACTATGTGCAGGATCCCGAGCGCTACGGCGTGGTCGAATTTGACGCGGAAAAACGGGCGGTAGGCATCGAAGAAAAACCAGAGCAGCCTCGTTCGAACTACGCGGTAATCGGCCTCTATTTTTACGATGGAGAGGCGGTCGACATTGCGCGCAGTCTAAGGCCGTCGGCGCGCGGGGAACTAGAAATAACGGACCTGAACAAAGTCTACTTGCAGCGCGGTAAACTCGGCGTCGAAGTGCTGGGACGCGGCTTTGCGTGGTTGGATACGGGAACGCACGAAAGCCTGTTAGAGGCGAGTAATTTCGTTCAGACCATCGAACATCGGCAGGGTCTGAAGGTAGGGTGTATCGAAGAGATTGCCTACGCTAAAGGCTATATCGGCGCCGAACAATTGCTCGAGATTGCCTCCGTTGCCAAGGGCAACGCCTACTGCGACTACCTGCGCGACCTCGTCGAACGGCCGCGCACCCTGATACGATAATGGACTGCGCGATGAACCATCCAAAAAGAGAGGATCAATAGCGTGTTTGGCGGCGTTGGTAAACGCGCCTTTGAGCGCACGGAGATTTCGACGACGGAAAATGCCATTGGCGGGTTGCTGCTCGTGCTGATAGCAGGTATCGGCATGGGGATATACGTAAAGGGACAGCACTACGACCCGAATTTGTTTGCCCTTGATCAGAGCCTGCTGGCCGACCAGGCACCCGCTAGACAGCAGGTCAAGTTGGTCGAAGAGAGCGCAGAGGGAAGGGTGGCTGGTGAAGAAGCAGTGGCTGTCGGTATGCTGCAGGGACTCGCACCCGACGGCTGGCGCGATTTGGGCCCAGTCGAATCGTTCACCGCCGAGACGCTTTACGAAAAGATCAACGGACGCGCCGAACAGTATCTGGCCTATGACGTTGTTGGCATGGATTTTGTCGGGTTGGTCGCTACAGAGGGGCAGTTTATCGACGTGTTTGTGTACGATATGGGCGGATTGGCTAACGCTTTTGGCATTTACGCCGTCGAGCGTCCCGAAGACGCCCGGCGTCTGTCATTGGGCGACCAGGGGTATCGCGTTGAGAGCAGTTTTTTCTTTTGGAAAGGTTCTTATTATGCGCAAATCCTCGCCTCGGACGTAGGGCCCGATATGGAGGCGAGCAGCGAGGCCATCGCGCGCGCCGTCGAGGCGCGTCTGGCCGCCGGGCAGGGCGAGGTGTGGGGGTTGGCCAATTTGCCAGAGGAGAACAGGGAATTCGTGCAGTACTACAAGCGCGATGCGCTCAGCCTAGACTTTCTCCGCGAGACCTATACTGCCAAATATAGCAGCGATGCGGGGGAATGGACGTCGTTTGTAGCGCTGCACGACTCGCCGCAGGCTGCCGAAGAGACCCTAGAGAAATACCTGGCTTACCTGCGCGACTACGGCGAGGTATCCGATCCGCGCACGGTGGCGGGCACGCGCGTCTTTACCGGAGATTTCGGCGGCTTTTACGACGTGATATTTCAGCGAGGCAACCTGTTTGGCGGCGTCAATCTGGCCGAGGGACGGCAGCTGGCCGAAGATGGCGCAGATGCGCTGCTAAGGGCGATGGAATAAAAACGTCGCACAGACGAGGAGGGGGCGGTTTCTCTGTTTATGCCACACAGCACGTGGCCTCCATACCAATCACTATTTGTTTGCCAACGGAAGATGCGATTTCATGGAACGACGTGAATTCTTACGCCGCGCAGGTATGACGGGGCTGGCCGTCGCTGGATCGGGACTGGGTGCCGGCTTGCTGCACGATACGCGCGGAGGGGGCCAATTCTTTCGCGACGCGCAGGTGGCCGCCGCCAAAGTGCTGCCTTCGTTTGCCGTAGATCGAGGCGCCAATGCCGTTTCCATGGCTATTGCCCACGGCACCGATGCCGACGCGATGGTGCGCGCCGCCATCGGCGAGATGGGCGGTATCGAGCGCTTTATCAACCGGGGCGATTCGGTATTGCTCAAGCCCAATGTCGCCTTTGATCGCGCGCCGCTGCTCGGAGCGACAACAAGTCCAGCAGTGCTCAAATCGGTCGCTGCGCTGTGTCGCGAGGCCGGCGCGGGCAAGATCATCGTCGCGGACAATCCCATCAATCAGCCAGAGGGCTGTTTCTTCAAGTCGGGTATCAAAGCTGCCGCAGACGAAATCGGTGCCGAGCTTATACTGCCCAGAAACTCCTCGTTTGAGGAAGTGCGCATCGATGGAGAAGTGCTGGGAACGTGGACTACGTTTTACGAACCGTTTGCAGCAGCCGATAAGGTCATTGGCATTGCCCCCTGCAAAGACCACAATTTGTGCTCGGGTTCGATGACGATGAAAAACTGGTACGGTATGCTCGGCGGTCGGCGCAACCAGTTTCATCAGGCCATTCACGGCATTGTCTCCGACTTCCCCCATATGGTCAAGCCGACGTTGGTTGTGCTCGACGCAACGCGCGTGCTGATGCGCAACGGGCCGACCGGTGGCAGTCTGAGCGACGTCGCCGTGGGCGATACGCTCGTGGTCGGCACCGACATGGTCGCCGTCGATACCTACGGCTATTCGCTGCTGGGACGCGATGCGGCCAATTTAGAGTACTTGCATAAGGCAGCTGAACGCTCGTTGGGCACAACCGACTGGAAGCGCCTTAACTGGCGCGAGATACAGGTGGGGTAATTCTATTATGCGCATAACAATTGTCCGTCTGATCTCGCAAATCTTCTTTATGGGGCTGTTCTTTTTCTTTTGCTTTGTTACGCAGTTCAGCTATTTGAAGGGCTACCCCGTTTCGATTTTTCTCGAGGTGGATCCGCTGGTGGCCATTGCGACCGCCATCACCACGCACACCTTGTACCAGGGACTCGTCTGGTCGCTCGTCCTGCTGATTCCAACTCTGTTCCTCGGTCGCTTTTTTTGCAATTGGATCTGCCCGTACGGCATTTTACACCAGTTTACCGGCTGGCTCTTTAACCGACGGACGATCACAGAAAACATCGAAAGCAACCGCTATCGCAAGATCTTTGCACTGAAGTACTACATCCTAATTGGCATGGGAGCGGCCGCGCTCTTTGGCTCGCTGCAAATCGGTCTGCTCGACCCCATCTGCCTGCTGTTCCGTTCCTTTACCGTCGCTGTGCTGCCGACGTTGGATATGCCGACCGAGTGGTTTTACGTGCGCCCACACGTGCACCAATTGGGCTGGGTCGTCGGCTTTCTGCTGTTCTTTCTCGTCGGTATGAACCTCGTCATACCGCGCTTTTTCTGCCGCGTGCTCTGTCCGCTAGGGGCGACGCTGGGCCTGCTGTCGCGCTTTTCTCTGTGGAGAATTCACCGCGATACGGTCAAATGCGTCGACTGTGACCTGTGCCTGCAGCGCTGCGAGGGCGCATCCGACCCGCATACGAACCTGCGCAAGTCGGAGTGCTTCGTGTGTTTTAACTGCATTGACGACTGTCCACACGACGCGCTGTCTTTTGACTTTATGCCCGACCTAAGGGGCGAGGTGACAGGACCGCAGATCAGCGGTCGACGCGCGGTAATGGCTGGACTGATTGGCGCGCTGAGCTTTCCCTTTTCGCGGCGCAGCGGCGACGTGGACGAACTCTTTAAAAAAGAAGTCGTGCGCCCGCCCGGTTCGGTCGCCGAAAACGAGTTTCTCGAGCGCTGCATCAAGTGCGATCAGTGCATCCGCGTATGCCCAAGCAACGTGCTGCAGCCGGCTATGCTGGAGGGCGGCATAGAAGGCATCTGGACGCCGATTATGAACATGCGCACGGGCTACTGCGAGTTAAACTGCACGCTCTGCGGCGAGGTGTGCCCGACCGGTGCCATTCAGAAAATATCGATCGAACAGAAATTGGGTCTGGGACAGTATGCCGATATGGGGCCGGTAAAAACCGGCACGGCCTTTTACGATCGCGGTCGCTGCCTGCCGTGGGCTATGGATACGCCCTGCGTCGTCTGCGAGGAAGTGTGTCCGACCTCGCCCAAGGCGATCTACTCGCGCGAGGTCGAAATTACCAATCGCTGGGGCGAAAAAGTGGTGCTGACGCGCCCCTATGTCGACCCTGAAGTGTGCATCGGCTGCGGTATCTGTGAGCACGAGTGCCCGGTCCAAGATCATCGCGCGATTCGCGTGACAGCCGTCGGCGAAACGCGTTCGAAAGAGCGCTCGCTGCTGCTGGGTATGGCAGGAGCGAGCGACGGATGCTGCGGCGGTGGAGCAAAAGATGCCGGCGGTGGCTGCGGCTGCAGCAGCGGCAAGAAAGACAGGAGCGGCCTGCTGCACATTGATTTGAGCGAAAACGCCTAACGGGGAGAGAGAGATGCGCAATCGGGACAAAAAGCTGACACGCCGCGAGTTTATCGCTGCGAGCGGTGCGATAGGAGCAGGAGCTGTGCTGGCTTCGGCCGTTGGAAGGGCTGAAGCCGCCGAAGACAAGTCGATGCCCACGCGCGTTCTGGGTAAGACCGGCGTGGAGATTCCCATCTTGACGATGGGCACGGCCCTGCCCGTCACGCCGCCGCTGCTCAACGCAGCGCTGGCAGAAGGGGTCAATTACATCGATACGGCGCAGAGCTATGTCGGTGGAAAAAGTGAAAAGATGGTCGGCACGATTCTTGAAAAAAGCGGCCGGCGCGACGAGTGTTTTATCGTCACTAAGAGCACGGACCACGACGTGGAATCGTTTGTGTCCAACCTCGACGGTTCGCTCGAAAGCCTGCGCACTGACGTGGTCGATCTCTATTTCTTGCATAATCTGGGCAATCCCGATCGCCTCGACGACGAGATGATGAAGGCCGCCGAGGGCCTTAAAAAGTCGGGCAAGATCCGCTTTTTTGGTTTGTCTTCGCACCACGGTAATATGGTGGCGACGCTGGAGCGGGCGGCCGAAGTGGGCTTTGTCGATGCGGTGATGTTTAAGTACAACTTTCGCGACTACGACAACGATGCGCTCAACAGAGCTATCGACAAGATGCACAAGGCCAATATTGGCTTAATCGCCATGAAGACGCAGGGCGGGGCCGTTTCGTTTTCCGATAGCGTCGATAAGTTCAAGGCCAAGGGCTTCAATCCCTACCAGGCTGCGCTCAAAGCGGTATGGGCCGACGAGCGCATTGCCGGCGCCGTGTCGGCGATGAAGAATATCAAACAGGTCAAAGAAAATGCCGCTGCGGCGCGCAACAGCGCCATGGGCTTTGAAGAGGGACAGATGCTGCGCGAATACGCGGCCGAGACCGATCATCTCTACTGCCGCGGCTGTAGCGAGCGCTGTGAGGTTGCGCTGGCCGCTCCGCTGCAAATCGCCGAGACGCTGCGCTATCGCATGTACTACGAGAACTACGGCGAGCGCCGTCGCGGTCGCGAACTCTTTGCGCAGCTGCCCGCCGAGGCCAAGCAGGTCGAAGGCGTTGACTTTAGCGCGGCGGAAGCGGCCTGTCCGCACAATCTGCCGATCGGTCAGCTCATGAATGAAGCGGTGCAAAAACTGGCATAGCACGTTTGTATAAAGGGTGTTTTTGCAGGGAAACGGGCCGGATTATTCCGGCCCGTTTCTATTTGTGCTTAGATGCCATTGCTCGACGTGAGCGGAAGAATGTGCGAGCGACGAATGGTCGATGCAAGGATCACCGCGCGGTAAAGGGGGCTTCTCGCGGCTGTATTCCGCCGAGATGCTTAGGTGGGATGAACGACGATTGCCTTGGGCGTCGTCGGACAGACGTGCTGACACAGGCCGCAGCCGATGCAGTGCTCCGCATAGACGACGAGCCGTGCCGTCTCATCTACGGCGAGCGCCTTTTCGGGCGTGGGACAGGCGTCGATACACAGGTGACAGTCCTCGCCGCTGCTGCGCTGACAGCTCTGTTCGTCTACTCGAGCTAGGCCCATCGCTATCTGAGCGAGTGGTGTGGGCACGAGAGCGCCGCTGGGGCAGGCGGCCATACAGTGCAGGCCGTCACAGGCGATACAGGGCTGACGGTCTGGGTCGATAACCGGAGTTCCACGCAGGGCCTCGTCTTCGCTTTGACTGTGCTGTATCGCCTCTACGGGACAGCTGTCGGCGCAGTTGCCGCAGCGGTAACAGGTATCTAAAAACGCGCGTTCGGGCAGGGCGCCGGGCGGTCGTAACAGCGTGCGCTCTTGGGGCAGGCGCTGCTCGGCATAGGCGGCAACCGGATCGACGACGCGCTTGATAAACTCGCGAAAAAACGTGCGCCGATTGTGACCGGTTTCGGCCATTAGGCCCGCTGGCTCTTCAATTCGGCCAGCGATTTCTCTAGGCGGTCGAGCCGCCGGCGGATGCGCTCAAAGTTGCGCCGCGCCGGTTCGGGCAACTCGACGCAGACTTCGCAGTAGGTGCGCGTGGCCAAGCTCTGATGGCCGGGGTAGTCGTAGGATTGGCCGCATGCTCTGCAGGTGCGGCGCTGTGTGTCTTCGCTCATGGATTCGGCTATTCGTTAGAAACGTTGAACGGATTTTCTCAGACGGCGCGTAGGGCTTCCGACCAATCGCGCCACATATCCTCTTGCGGTCCCTCTTCCTGCGTCACTTCGATATCGCTTTTTACATAGTCGTAGAGCACGGCCTGGCGAATTTGCTCGGAGGCGTTGGGAGCGGCCATATGCCCTAGGCGATTGTGCCAGAATACGATGTCACCGGCTCGCCCGTGACAGTCTACCGGTTCGGATTCGCTGATGCGCTGGCGCGTGATCTCGTACTCTTCGGTCGGCTCGTTGCGATACTGCGAGGTGAAGGTGCGATAAAATTGGGCGTGACTGCCGGGCCAGACGGCAAAGCCGCCGCCGTTGGGCGGCACGTCGTCGATATAGCCGACCACGCCGAGGTGAAAAGGATGGCCGTCGCAGTGGCACTGCAGGGGCGGTAGGGGTGCTGTCCCATAGGGCATCGTGCAGTAGATACCGCGAATGCGCTGTGGTTGAACGAGCTGCCCTTCGCCGAGCATCTGTTCGGCCATGGCCCATATATCGGGATTTTTGGCCAATAGGTCGACCATCCAATCCTCGCCGCCCGGTTCGCGGTACTGCCAGCGAAAACCGCGCCGGTGGTTGGGCTTTTCCACATCTTCTTCTTCGGGCAGAAAGGGCCCCACCCAAGTGGCCGGTTGGTCGCGCGAGCGATTCGGCGGGGCGTATTCCCACAGGCGAGTCCGCGCGCGCTCCATGAGCGTTTCATCGAGCACGCCGCGCACGATGAGATACCCATTTTCTTTAAAAAAGCGCAGCTGGTCCGTCGTTAGGTCCATAGATCCTCTCCTCGTTTTCAGCATACGAAAATTAAGCGGTGATGTCTATAGGTCTCGACGCGGGCGAAGCGGGAAAGCGCGGTTGCTGCGATTTGATTAGGTCGCCCAAATCTGTCAGATTATGCGGGGCTAGAGCACACCGAACCGAGGAGAGCTTGGAGATGGCTAAAACCGTCAATACAGGAGTTGGCCGTGTATGTATAGATCCCGTGCTCGACTATTTCAACGAATAGATCATGGAACCAATTTTTGCCGGTCGTGCTTGGAGCGCAGGCGATAGGGACGAGATGGATCGAGACGGCCACGTCGTATTGCCCGAGCTGTTAACCGCAGCTACAAGAGAGCGTCTGGTTGAATCGCTGAGTCACATCCAGTCGCTTATGCCAGGGGACGAAGACCATAAACCCAATCACTATGCCGCCGAGTATGACGACTATTTAGCTAGCCTGATCGGCCATCCGCAGATGCGCGACCTCGTGCACGCGATCTTGGGCGACGATGTGCGCTACGATCACTGCGTGTCGCTCAACCGCCCCGGTGGCAACGGCGGGGCGCACTGGCACAGCCACGAATACGGCGAGACTCGGCCCGAACTGGGCTTCGTGCGCATTTTCTTCTACGTCAACGGCTTTGCGGCGGGCGACGGAGCGCTGAAGGTGGTGCGCGGCAGCCATCTTTACCGCGACGCGCGGATTGACTTTCAATCGGACCGCGAACTGCGCGACGGCTGGATCCAGGACAAGGTGCATCCGGCCACCGGCCAGCCGCTCGAAATCGAGGAACTGTCGGCGCCCGCAGGCTCTGTTGTACTGATGTGGACGCACGCCGCCCATGCCGTCACGCCGCGAAGACCGGGCAGCGACACGCGTTGGACGGTCGTCTATGCCTATCGCAATCCGGGTTTGCCATCGCGCGCGCGCTGGCTCAGCGAAGCGTTTGAAAAGCGGGGTGTGCCGGGCACAGAGGGGCTGTTGAGCCTGTATTAAACGGAGAATACACGAATGAAGATAACAGAGGTTCGCAGCTTTTTAGTCGACCGCTACCTGCTCATACGGGTCTATACCGATGCGGGTATCGTCGGCAACGGCGAGGCGGGACTGTGGGCGCACCACGGTGTGGTCAAAGCGGCCCTTGATGAGCTTTCTGCCTATTACGTGGGAAAAGATCCGCGCTGCATCGAACATCATTTTCAGGTCGTTTCTCGCCAGACCCACTTTGCCGGTGCGGTGCTGAGCGCGGCGCTGAGCGCCATCGATATTGCCCTGTGGGACATTCTCGGCAAATCAGTTGATCTGCCTGTATACCAACTGCTGGGCGGCAAGTGTCGGGACAAGGTGAAAGTCTTCAATAATATTATCGGCGAATCGCTGCCCGAACGCGTCGCTAGCGCGCGCGGCCATGTCGCCGACGGCTATACGTCCCTGCGCATGACGCCGTTTTACAGCGGATTTGAGCAAAAGCCGGCCAGTCAGGTCATCGACGAGGCGGTGGCCATGGTCGCCGGCGTGCGCGAGGGCATGGGCTACGGCATTGACTTGGGGTTGGAGATCCACCGCAATCTTCGCATAGAGGAGTCGATCACGCTGGCGCGCGAATTGGAGCCCTACCGGATACTCTACTACGAAGATCCGCTGGCTCCAGAGAGCGTCGAGGGACTGGAGATCATGGCGCGCAGCGTGCGCCTGCCGGTGGCAACGGGCGAGCGCTTTTACAGCATCCAGCAGTTCAAGGACTTGATCGATCGCAAGCTGGTAAGTCTGATTCGTCCCGATGTTTCGCTGGCCGGCGGCTTCACCCAGATAAAGAAGATTGCCGCCATCGCAGAAGCCGCCTTTGTCGGCATTTTTCCCCATCTGATGGGCAGTGCCGTCAATAATGCGGCTTTTGCCCACTTTGCCGCGGCCATTCCCAACTACGTGCTGATGGAGAGCAATGCAGCGGGCGCGGCCGTGGTCGACGAGCCCATGCCCATTATAGGCGGCTATCGTATCGTGTCCGATCGGCCGGGTATCGGCGTTGAGATCGACGAAGACCGGATCGCAGCGTATGCGCAGAAGCCGGTGCCGATCACCGGTCATTTTCACGCCGATGGTTCTGTAGCGCACTGAGGAGAAGACCATGCATATACCTGAATACACTCCGTTAACGGAGCGCGAAAAGGTGCTCTTTGACCTCAAGGGATATTTGCTCTTTCCCAGCGTGCTCAGCGAAGAGGATATGGCGCCGCTGCGCGCTCAGTGCGAGGCCCTGCGCAGGGATCGCGAGACGCTGCCACCGGGGGCTCGGTGCTTGCCTGGCGGGGCGGCCAGCGAGCTGATCGATCATCCGGCCGTGCTGCGGGTGCTGCACGCTATCATCGACGACGAAACGGAGAAACTGCGCTGCGAAAACTGCTTTCTCAGCTATCGCACGATCGATGATGGACACCGCGGTTGGAATCCGCACGCCGGCGGCCGCTCGGTCAATCCGAACTACTCGTATCAGTATCACGACGGCAAGATTCACTCGGGTATGACCCGCGTGGTCTGGGAGCTCAACGGCGTAGAAAAAGACAAGGGCGGCACCGAGTTTATTCCCGGCAGTCACAAGTCGAACTATCGCAAAAAACTGCCCCTATTTGACGATCGAGATTCGGGCGTATGGGAGAGCTATGGCTGTCCGCCCGGTTCGCTGCTGGTTTTTTCTGAAGCGGTGCGTCACGCCTCGTGCCCCTGGGAGAGCGAGACGCCGCGGATGGCCCTGTTCTTTGCCTACAATCACATCAACGTGCGCCATCACAAGCCGTCGTTCACCGAGGAGATGCTCGAATCGCTGACGCCGGAGCGCCGGCGCTTTTTTAACGAAGTGTACCATCCGCAATTCGATCGTTGGTAGGCTGAGTCTTCTGCGCAGCTGTAGGCGATCCGCGCGCCGCCGATACCGGGCGTATGGTCTGCCCAGCAGATGCGTCCGATCCGCCGCGCGTTGCTCGGTCTGTATTGTTCTTTTTCGCATTGACTCGGGCATGGCCGCGGCCGTGCCCTACTGAGAGAGCGTAAACCGCGTTGAAAAGAGCCATTCCCTCCACCTATGCGCAGCATCTCGACGAGCGCGGCGACGGCCAAAGTATAGGTCAGGGTGCCGCTATCAGCTGGCGCGGGTTTTGGACGGGGTCCTTTCTAAGCTTCTTTCTAGCGATTGGCGCGCCCTACGCCAATACGGCGATGCACGCCACCTTTATGGCGTGGGATTTTAACACGCCGGGGGCCATTTTCCTCTTTCTGCTACTGATTGGACTGTTTAACGCACTGTTTAAGCTGGCTTCTCGCTCGGGGGCGATGGCCGTCGGGGTGGCGGCGGTGGCCGTGGCGCTCTTTGTGGGGTTTTATGCGGGCCGGCCGATGGATCTACTTAACCCGGGCCTCTGGTTCGTTTCGTTTTTCTTGGCATCGGCTCTGGTCAACGTGCCGCTTACGCTGCGCGGGAATACGCTGGCGCTGAACCGCGCCGACCTCGTGCTCGTTTACGTCATGCTGCTGGTCGTCTCTGCGCTGTGTACAATGGGTATGAGCCAGCAGCTATTGCCTATTATATCTGCTCTCGCTTACTACGCCACACCGGAAAACAAATGGGCGGAAACGCTCGGACCGCTGCTGCCCAAGCACGCTATACTGGTTGATGACGGCGCCGACAATCAAACGTTTTACGAAGGCATGGGGGCACAGGCGGCCGTGCCGTGGGAGGCGTGGATAGAGCCGCTGTTCTGGTGGAGTGTCCTGCTCATGGCGCTCTATGTGGCCATGATTTCCTCGGCGGTCATTCTGCGACGTCAGTGGATGGAGCGCGAGCGGCTGGCCTATCCGCTTACCCAGGTCGGGCTGGCAATGGTGCGCGGCGAGGGGGAAAACGGCGTAGTGAACGCCTTTTTTAAGAGCAAGGCGATGTGGTATGGCGCGGCGATTCCGCTGTTTTTTGGCGCGCTCAAGGGGCTACACAACTACGATCCATCCTATCCCGTGCTGAACCTGTCGTGGGTGACGCCCTATGTTGGCACGCAGACGCTGCAGCTGCGCGTGGTCTTTTCGATTATTGGCTTTTCCTACTTGATTAATACCCACATCTCCGCCGGACTGTGGTTTTTTCACCTGCTCGCTAAAGCCGAGTCGGAAGCGCTGGCGCTGGCCGGTCTGCGTTCGACGCAAAAATTTGTGTATGGGATTGCCGAGCAGCCCTATTTGGCCTACCAGGCGGGTGGGGCGCTGATCGCTATGGTGTTGATGGGTCTATGGGTCGGACGTCAACATCTCAAAGACGTGGTGCGCAAGGCACTTACGGGAACCAGTGAGATTGACGATAGCGACGAGGTGGCTTCCTATCGCGGCGCGCTGTGCGGATTAGTCGGCGGCAGCGCCGTCGTCGTGGGCTGGCTCTGGCTGATGGGCACCAAGCTATGGGTCGCCCTGCTCTTTGTCGTCTTTGCGCTGCTCATCTTCATTGGCATCAGCCGGGTAGTGGCCGAAGCAGGACTGGCCGCCGTGCGCTCGCCGATGATTGCTCCCGACCTTGTCGTGCAGGGCCTGGGCTCGACGCTGGTAGGTTCAGGGGGCGTGCTCAATATGTCGCTGGCCTATATATGGGCGGCCGATATTCGCATTTTTATTCTCGCGCTTATGGCCAACGGACTTAAGCTCATCGAGGATATGGATCGTCGCAGCCGGCGCCTCGTGCTGTATGGGGCCTACCTGGCCGTTTGCATTGGCGCGTTCGGCTCGTGTTGGATGGTGCTCAACATGGCCTATAGGCACGGCGGTATCAATTTGGTGGGATGGTTTTTTAAGGGGGGCCCCGCCGTGGTCTACGACACGGCTGTGCGCAATCTGGAACCGGCTGGTATCGCCTGGAGTGAGTGGGGATTTTTTGCGCTGGGCGGGGCGGTTATGGTACTGCTGACCTGGGCGCGCCAGCACCTGCTGTGGTGGCCCCTCCATCCGCTCGGTTTTGCCGTGGCGGCCAATCACCTGATGAATAAAATTTGGTTTAGCATCTTTATTGCCTGGGTGCTAAAACGGGTCGTTATGCGCTACGGCGGACCGGCTTTCTATCTGCGCAGTCAGCGCTTCTTTCTCGGGCTCATAGCGGGCGAGGCGCTGGTGAACGGCCTGTGGATTGTCATCGACTATATCACCGGACAGACGCGCAACATCATTTTTATACTCGGATAAACCTACGCACAGGAGATACATCGTATGACCGAACCCGTACTGACACAGGAGCAGGTAGCCTCGTATATCGAAAACGGCTACGTGCTCGTCTCGGGCTTGATTCCCACCGGCCTAGCGCAGCGCGCCGAAGAGGCCATGTGGCGCTGTATGGGAATCGATCGCGACGACCCGACATCGTGGAAAGATCGGGCCGCCGGCCACGCCGGCTACGAGGACGCCGATCTGACGGCTGTTTACACCGATGCGCTGCTGACGGCGGCGTGGCAGCTGAGCGAGGGGAGCCTAGATCGCAGCACGTTTCGCGCGCCCAAGAGCGGCTATGCAATTAACACGTTTCCCACCGACGAACCGTGGGCACCGCACGGTCCCCATCTCGACCATTCGATTAAAGAGCACGGACACGAGACCTTTCCCCCGGCTTTTCGCGTCGCCTCGATGACGTTTCTCCACGACGTAAAACCGCAGGGCGGTGGCACGGTGGTGTGGCCCGGTTCGCACCGCAAAGTTGCTGCACTGGCGCGCAGCAACCCCGACTACTATCGCTCTATGTGGGTGTTGGGCGGCGCTTTGGACGAGGCCGATATCGGCGAATACGTGGAAGTCATACCGCGACGGGGCGACGTGCTGTTTTATCACGTATTCTGTGCGCATTCGGGCAGCCGCAATGTGACGGATTATCCGCGCTTGGCGATGAATATGAAGTGGTAGCGAACGGCTAGTGCAGCTGCAGGCGCTGCATTTGGCGATGAATTGCCTCGGCCATTTCTGGGCGCAGGCGCGCTGCGTTGGCGAAGTGCTCTTTGGCGGCTGGCCGCCGGCCGGTTTGAAACAGGGCCATGGCTAGATTAAAGTGTGCATCGGCGTAGTCTGGACGGCTGCTGACGGCAGCGTATAGCTGGTCGATCGCCCCTTGGAAGTCGCGTCCGGCACTGAGGGCAATGGCGTAGTTGACCCGGGCTTCGGCATAGTCGGGCTGCAGCTGTATGCACTGTTCAAAATGACTGCGCGCCTGCGCGGTCTGTCGGGTGCGCAGGTAGAGCATGGCCAGCGTGTGGTGGTGTTCCGCGTGCGTCGGGTCCCGCTGCAGCATGGTCTCGTAGCCCTGGATCTCCTGTTCTACCCATTTGCGCGCGTAGTGCTGCTGTAGCGTGCGCAGGTCGCTCTCATTGCGTGGAACGACTTGGAGGGTCATATCGCCCATCTCATCGCTCGACTGCAGTCCGTAAAAAATGCGCTGCGGAGGATCGTTCGGATTCGACGGATTACTCGCTGAATTGTCGTAGGTATACTCCATGACGATCGTCGCACCGCTCGGTAGGGCGACGGGCTCGACGTAGCGGTAGTCGTCCTGCCAGTTAAAATCCCACTCGTCAATGCGAATCAGCCACGTGCGCTCTCCGCTGGGTAGGTCGGCGTAGACGGCCATGTCCTTGCCCAGATAGTGCGCGTGTGGGTAAATGCCAACGACGTCCACGTCGACGGGTAGAGTAAATGCGTCGCGCAGTCTGTAGTCGCCGTCTCCGGCGGGTATATCGATATCTTTCCGCCCCAGGCGCAGTAGGGCCGGCGTGCGCTGAGGGGGACCAGCCGCGTAGTAAAAGCCGACGCGCACGGTAACGTCTTCTGGACGTCCCGATGGCAGCATATGCAGCTGTACGATGAGGTCGGTTGCCGGTTCCAACTTCCAGGCCAGCGCCGGCTCACGATGCGGCCTTTTGCCGGGCGTCCAGCCGAGGAAATGGCCGTCGGGTCCCTGTGCCTCGCCAAATACCATACCGTCAAAGCCGGGTCCCTCTTCGCGCGCATCGTGCTTGCGGGCTGCTCCGCTGCGGTCAAACATCATGACCGCATGGTGGATCACCTGTGCGTTGTCGGTGCGAAACTCCACCGCCTCTACGTAGCGGGTGGAGGCCCCGGGAATCGGTAGTACGAAGTTGCGGAACTGGTCGCTGCCGTCGGCCGGTAGTCGGTAGGCTTCGTCCATGGCAACGACGAGGTCGGGTGTCCCCAACTGCCACTCCTCGGGAAACGTCGGAAGCGGTGGTAACTGGGTTGGATCGCCGGCTGGCGCACCTTCGTCGACCCAGCGTGCGAGCAGGTCAATCTGCGCATCGCTCAGGCGACGTTCGCCGACAAAATGTCCATAGCCGGCGGCCGGCTGCCAGGGCGGCATATAGCGGCTGGCCGTTACTTCGGCAATCTGACGCGCGTGGTCAGCTACCTCTTCGTAGGTAGTAAAGGGAAAAGGGCCGGGTCCGCCTGCGCGGTGACAGGGCACGCAGTTGGTAAAGACAATGGGCGCGACGTCTCGACTAAAGGTAGGCGCTGTGTCGAGCTGGTCAGCAGACCGACAGGCTCCGAGTAGGAGAGAGAGGGCCGCAATGCGGGTGAACGGAGAGTGTAGTGTAGGCATTATTCTTTTAGGTCGGCGATATAGCATCCGATGGCGCGCGTGCGCGCTTGGGCGGGCTGCTGGCCGGATAGGACCGCCTGTAGTGCGTCTTCGAGGTCGCGGGTGCGAGCGGCGGGACGCTGCTGGCCAAAGTCTAGGTAGCGGTCGTCAATGCGGCCGCTGTATACAAGGTGATCGTCGGCGTTGAAAACGGCGACCTGCGGCGTAACGAGGGCCTCGGAGCGGGCGACCAATGCGTGCTCTGGATCGCGCAGAGCGGGGAGGTTGTAGGCGAATTGCAGCAGGTGCTGACGAATGGCCGCGCTGCTGAGCTGTGGATCCACATAGACCAAGAAAAATTGCACTCCATCGCGTTGATAGCGAGTCGATAGACGCTGTATTTCCGGCGCGTAGCGATTGGAAATGGGACAATCAGTGCCGACAAAAACGAGGACGGTCGCTGCAGTCTCCGTGGCGAGTGGGTCAACGGGGCGTCCGTCTAGGTCGAAGGTCTTGGCGCCATCGCGCAATGCGAGCAGGCCGATTAGGCTCAGCAGGAAGCCGGTAGCTATGATAT
>JAYOKQ010000063.1:0-23596 GCA_038119905.1 Gemmatimonadota bacterium
GCGCCGTGACGTCCGTTGGCCAGTCGACGAATTGTTTCGGTTCGACCATCTTGCTTACGGTGCGCAGGGAGGGATCGGCACCGTGCGCCAACAGAAGCCGCACTTGCTCTATATTGCCTAGACGTGCGGCAAAATGAAGGGGTGTTTCGCGACCGAATTGGACAAAGTGCTCATTGTCCATAATGGGTTCTTTGTCTAAACCCGACAGGGCCTGGACATTGACGTTGGCTCCTGCTCTAATGAGTGCATCGGCGCGTGTTAAGTGGGCTTCGTCGTCGTGGCGCGCCTGCACGTGCAGCAGGCTTTCGCCGTTGTGCGGCCAGGTGTAGTTGGGATCTAAGCCGTGCTCTACTATTAGAAAAAAGCTATCTAATCCCGTTACGCCGATGGCGTGAAAGCCCAAATAACTGGGCTGATTAACGTCGATACCTCGCTCTATAAAATACGCGTTAATTGCATAGTCTTCGCTGGGCCAGTGCGTGCCGTTTTTCCCGTTGCTCAGGTCGGCTCCAGCCTCGACGAGCGCTTTAACTTTATCCAAATCACGCAGACGGTTGCTAGCGACAAAGAGCGGACTCCACCGGCGCACGGATCCGCTCTTCAGCGTGCAGTCGACGGGAACGGATACTAGGCTCGGTTTCTGTGCGAGCCAGCCCCGTACAACTTCGAGGGAAGCTGCTTGGAAACCTCGTTGCCAGATCCCTTCTATCTCAGTGCGCACTAGCGTATCCCTATTCTATGCGTTTAAACGCTGCGCTGTGCGCCGCCCGGCATAGACGATCAGCGCTAAGAGTATGACGGAGAGGAAAAGTTCCCACGGCGGCGTTTGGCGATCGAGTAGGGCGCGCCAATCCTGCAGTTGGTTGCCGATATAGGCGGCAAATAGGGTCCGAGGTAAAAGGCCGACAAGGGAAGATAGCCAGGTAGTTTGCAGCGAGAGTGGGAGCCGTGCGCAGGCGAGATTGGTCAAGGCAAACGGCATGTGAGGCGTGAGTCTGAGCAGCGCGATGGCCGTAGGCAAAAAGGGGCCGCCCGTATGGACGAGGCGCTTATAGGCTGTCCACCATTCGGGCTTGCGCTGTAGGAGGACTTCGAGAAAGCTCGCGCTGAACAGGCGGCCTAGACCTAGGCCCAGTAGTGTAGCCCAAGCTAGGCCACCGACAGCGGTTATATAGGGCCAAAATCCGGATAATAAATAGCCGCAGAGGGCACCAAAGAAGAACGAAGGCAGGAGCGCGAAGCCGACAGCTGCACCTCCGACACCGACCATTGCTGCACCGAGTACGGGGACTCCATAATCGGCCAGCAGAGGCAGGAGAGAAGACGCGCTCAAGCTGACCAAGGTCATGCCGGCCAACGGTCCGCCTAGTGCGAGGCCAGCGATGCCTAGTGCGGAGAGTTGGCGCGCGGTGCTGGTGCGTGCAGTTGGTGGTATTGGATCCATTGCAAACCGTTGGTAAAGGGGGCGTCTATCTAGCTGCTCCTATTGAATGGTGCTTACCATGATACTATGTGCATTATGCGCTGAGACAAGTCATCGTTTTTGCGATGGATAACGTGCAACAGATCCCATGCTATTTATGTGGAACCGTTGATCGCGTTGTTGACAGTCGATCGGGCTTATGACAGATTGGGCTCTTAGATATCAAACGTGGAGGACGACAGTGCAAATTAGCTATATAACCGCTGAGATGAACGACGATTTTGCCCGTGCGATCAAAGTGGGAGCTGAGGCTGGTGTCAACGTAGTTTCTTTGCGTTCCCCGGTGTGGGACGAAGATTTGGAATCGCTCAACGAGGACCAGATCCGTCGCGTACAGGCCATATTAGAAGCGCACGACATGCGTCCTGGGATGCTGCTGTCACCGGTGGGCAAATGCTCTATCACTGATGAGAACAAGATTGCGCGTAACGAAGAAAAACTCAAGCGGACCGTCGAGTTGGCCAGCCGTTTGGGGAGCCATGCAGTGCGCGTGTTTCCCTTTCGAGCACCCGATTCTACGGCGCTGGGTCCGAGTCAATTCGACGCGTACTTCGATCAGATTGTCGATCGCTGGGGGCCATGGATCGAGTGGACGGCCGGAAGTGGCGTCTCGCTGTGCTTTGAATGGGTGACGCGAACCATCGTGCTCACGTCGCAGGAAATACGCCGCGTTATCGACGCGTTAGGAACCCCCGATCACGTCGGTGCGATCTGGGAAATCGACGTCTCCGCACAAGCAGGAGAAGATCCGACAGAGGGGTATGGATACATTCGCGAGCTCCTTCGCGACGTGCATATAAAGCGCTTTGGTGCCGGTGCGACGCGGGCGCAGTACCTGAGTGCGCTACAGCTGCTGCAGCGCGATGGCTACAGCGGTCCACTAACGATAGAGCACTGGGGCGGTGAAGAAGAAACGCTTGAGGGCATTCAAGCGCTGCAGACAATGCGCGAAGAGGTGGTCATTAATATATGAGCGATCACATCCATCCGCGCGTCGCCGATTTTGTGCGCACACATCCCGTTTGTGATATGCTGGGCCTGAATTTGACGCATCCGCGCTTTGCCATTGACCACATCGATCTAGGGCAGCGAGACGACAGCACCTGCCGCGGCGACTTTGTGAAATTCGCCGAGTGGGGTTTGCGCGTAGTTATGTGCAAAGGAGGGCCGGTGCTGTTCGACGACAACTTTGCCGCCCTGTGGCCAAGTCAGCCCGAGCGGCGGCCGGGGCGCGCCCAGCCCGAACCGCTCTACCTATCATCTGTGTCCAAGCATCCTACGCAGATTGTGCTGGCTCTGCTCGATCGCTTCTTATGCGACGTCGAAGCAAACCCGGACAAGGTGCGGCTAGTGCATACAGCCACCGATTTAGATGCCGCTGCGCGCGATGGAGTGGTCGCCTTGCTGATGGGCTCAAATCGCGCGGATTGGTTTGGGGATGTGCCGGGCGTGCTGCGCATGGCTGCTCGGTTGGGGCTGCGGATGATTACGCTCAATGGATCGGGACGCGAACTAGGCTGGGACGGGCACGATATAGTTCAGGGCAGTGGGGGTATGAGCGTATTGGGCGGACGGCTGATCGACCAGATGAATGAATCGGGTATCCTGATAGATCTGGCCCATACCAACGAGGCCAGCGCGCTCGATATCATAGCGCATTCGCACAGGCCGGTTATCGATAGCCATTCGAATCCGCGCGCATTGGAAGAGTCGACCCGCAATACGTCGGATGCGGTGATGAAGGCACTGGCCGATCGGGGGGGCATGTTGGGATTGGTGCCGGCGATTGCACGGCCGGAAGGAGAACGCCCCTATGCAGGCGTCGCTGCCGACCAGTTGGCCGGCGTCCTTCGGCACATAGACTACGCAGTGAATCTCATGGGGATTGAAGGCGTCGGCATCGGCACGCATTTCAATTCGGCCTGCCTGCCGTGGCTGATCGATGCCGTGTTAGAAGATGGCTATACCGAGGCCGATGCAGCTAAAATTTTTGGCGGAAACTATATGCGCGTGTTGCGTGCCGTTTTACCCGAATAAACGGGGCATGGCTAGTAGCGTCTGATGAGATATCGCACGGGAACAGGCAAGATATGGAGCCAGGCTTTTTTGACTTCTTCGTTAAATTCTGGATCGCATTGGGCCACAGACTGTAGCATGACTACAATGAAATGGCGGTAGAGCATTGGGTGCACTCTGCGGTCGGAGCGAGAATGCATAGCCGCCACTTTTTCTAAACGCGGACGCAATAAATTGGGTTCGGCTGCGTGTGCGAGTAGAAAGACTAAGGTATCAACCACCTTCTTTTTGAGTTCGTCGATATTGTATTCATGCTGATTAAAGATCGAACTAATAGCAGGCACCTTAAGCAGACTCTCGTAGAATACATCAATCATGTCACTTTTCATACAGCGCGCGAAGCTCGCTTTGGCAATGGGTAACGCGCGCTCGTTGAAATAGAGTTTTTCATCGTCGTTGAGCGGCTTTCCACTGCGCATACTCCACATAGACAGCATATCAACCAAGGGCGGATGTATGCTCGTGGCACACGATGTGCAAACGGGCAAGTTATTATTGCTGTCGATCAGGTAAAAGTCGATGTCCATGACGAAGGGGTTTGTGCAATGCCCGCAGGTCCTTTCGACTTCTTTTTCGCCGATGACAATGGATAGGTCGACAGATGTGCTGAATAAACCGGCTATGTCACTCATGCTAGCAACTAACTCCACATATGATAAGTATTCTCGTACACCGACGAATCTATGGAAAATTCCGATAAAATGTCAACGCGTTGCGATCGGGATCATATAGTGCAAATTCACGCGTTCCCCACTCGGTATCTCTCAGGCCACTCCGGCTGCACTCGACGGCGCGCTGTGCGTATTCGGCAAAGAGCGCGTCGGGATCTTCTATCTTAAATCGAAGTCGAATCCGACTCATTTCGTGGGGATACTGAAACTGCATGTGCAGTTGGACCGCATCGCGGCGAAAGCCGACGTAATTGGGTGTTTGGTCGCTGTCGCAGAATGCCAGCTCAAAGCCTAGTTGACTCGTGTAAAAGGTCATGGCGCGGCGTATGTCCTGCGTGCCGATAATCGGTTGGACTAAATTGAACACAAGGGATCCGGCGGTAGGATGATGCTATGTGATGGGGGCATTTCGCGTATGCTACGGGGCGATCGCTGGGTGGGGCGAGACGCGCTGATCCTGCGCGGTTGGCTGCGGTCGGTGCCGTTAACCTCTGTGGCGGATCCGCTTACCCTCTCGTTCCTGCTGTTCTTCGTCCTCCTTGCGCATCTGCGCTAGGTCTATCTGCCGCAGCTGTTCGAGATAGGTGCGCAGCGTTTTTTCTTTTTCGCGCAGCGGAGCAGTGACCTCCTGAAGCACTTCTATGTTTGGCTTGCGCGCCTGTGCGCGGTCGCGCAGCACCGTAAGCGCGTGGTTAATTTTACCGAGTTTGGGCCTTAGACGCGCCGCCTCCGCAGAGAAGTTCGCCATGATTTTTATAGACATACCCAACGCACCTACGCATACGATAATGAGGAATATCTGGGTATCGGATATCGAATTAATCATTCTAAAGCCTAAAGCCTACAGAAAAATGCGGTGCGTCATATATGAAAACTAATAAATAATTCTCTGATCGCGAATAGGTGTTTGTTTATACTCCGCACTCGAGGCGTCCTATTGAAACGTCGCGTCGTCGGATGGCTCCGGTAGGTGTTGCTTAAATGTCTGCGTTTTGTATGGGTCTAGGTTGCTAAATGGGCTGCGAATACTCCAATCTACTTATCTATCGGCTTTTTGTGCAAAATACACAGTATGAAGGTGTGATACTTTTTTTGCAAGGAATAATAGGAGCTGCTTTTTGTTGACGTATATTCAATTTTATTAAATATTTACGCATTATTTTAGACATGCTGGAGAGCGCCGATAGCGGCCTTGAGTAACTGGGTTAATTGACGTACCTAAGCTGGGGCACAGCGCTCTTCAAAAGATGCTAAACGCTTAGAAAAGACAAAGATTATGCCGCGTATTGATGTAGAAGCCCTCGGGAAAGTGATGCTGCGTCACAACGTGCTCTTTAAGCACCAGATTGCAAATCTCGTAGGTATTAGTTACGATCGCCTAACGGAAATCATTGCCCAGGGAAACTGCGATGTAGAGGAAGATATCGTCACGCGTTTGTGTGCCGGTCTCGAATGTGCGCGAGAAGAAATCGTCGTCGAGAATGATGGGGAGTTCACTTGAACATCATCCTGTTTGATGCGTGTGAAATCGAGCATCTTCTGCCTCTCAATGATGCGCGCGTCCGACATGTAACCGAGGTTATCGGCTGTACGGAGGGCGATGTTTTTGACGTCGGCTTGGTAGATGGACCGCGCGGTAAGGCGCGCATAGTCGCCGTGACGGGGCGCGGTATGGAACTCGAATTTAATTTTGCCGCCGAGCGTCCTCAACTCTATCCAGTAGAGATGGTTATCGGCTTGCCGCGTCCGCCGAGCGCTCGGCGCATGCTAAAAGACCTGACGACACAGGGCGTGGAAAAGATCCACTTTGTTGCCACGGACAAGGGCGAGCGCTCCTATTTGAATAGTCGACTGTGGACGAGTGATGAGTATCGTCGCTTGCTGCGAGAAGGGGCCGAACAAGCATTTTGCACGCGCCTGCCCACGGTCGTATTGCACGAATCACTCGACGCGTGTATGGTCGATCTCGCTTCGGGTAAGCGTTTGGCCTTGGATAATTACGAAGCCGATATGTCACTCGCTGCGCTACCGAGCGATGCCGGCCGCTACGTGCTAGGAGTGGGATCGGAACGAGGATGGTCGACTCGGGAGCGTTCGGTGCTGCGCGACAATGAATTTACCTTGGTGCACCTGGGGCAACGAGTCCTCAAGACCGAAACGGCATCTATTGTTGGGTTGGCGCTGGTGCTGGGTAAACTTGGCGCGTATTGAACAGAAGGGCTCGTATGGGCCCGTGCGCTTTCCTTCAAAGCAGTTGCAGCAATATAAAACGAGAGAAACCTTAGGAGGTCTGTTGTCATGAGCGAGCAATATAGCGTCAAGGATTGTTTTGCACAGCCGCCGGAAAACCACGGTCATCCCGGCAGTATTTCCCGGGTGATTGTCGGCCCTAGTGCGCGTCGTGCCGATCGTCCTGCCGCCCTCAATAGCGAGCGGTTGGTCATTCACACCAACGAATACGAGCCAGGTGGGCTTTCCGGCGATGGCCATTCCCACCCCGATCAGGAACAGGCCTTCTACATCTTGGAGGGCGAGATGGAAGTGGATGTCGGCGAAGAGACGTATCGGCTGCGTGCAGGTGACTGCGTATTGTTGCCGCGCGACGTGTTTCACAAGCATCGCAACATCGGAGATACGCCGCTTAAATTTCTTTTTATCAGCGCGATGTTAGGCGACGGTCCCCCCCCGGGCGGACGTTAAGTCTACGCTTCACTACACAGGTAAAGGAGACCGCGTTGCAAAAGACAAGTTGGCAGCTGAACTCGACAGATTATTTGGCCGATCTGCCCCTGAGCGCCGAGGGAAATCCACAGGTCGTTGCGGGGCCGCGCGGGCCGGCTGTGGCGTTTGCCGGGGCTGCGGACGGGCTGTTCGCCGATAGTCACCCACTGCAGGGAATAGAGGCGTTCACCATAGAAATCGTTTTCCGGCCTGAACGAGGTGGCTTGGCCGAACAGCGGTTCTTTCACATCGGCGACCCGCACGGCGACCGCGTGCTGTTCGAGACGCGCCTGACGGATCGAGATGAGTGGTATTTGGACACGTTTATCAGCTCAGGGGCGTCCCACTGCACGCTGCTAAATGAGGGATTTCTGCATCCATTGGACGCTTGGTATCACCTTGCTATGAGCTGCGATAGGCGCGAGCAGATAAACTACGTCGATGGTCATATGGAGCAGCGCGGACCCATAGAATTCACCCCTCTCGGCTCCGGTGCACTGTCGATTGGCGTGCGCCTAAATCGAGTCTGCTGGTTCAAGGGCGCGATCGCTGAAATACACGTGACGCCGGAGGCGCTAGGCCCCGAGCAGTTTAATTTGCTCTAGGGCGATCGGGTAGGCATTCGTACTGTTGGAGGCTGGCGGATATGAGTAAAGGGCGTGGAAGGCATCGCTCAACCGACAAAGAGGGACGGCGCACGATTGACGCACTGGAGCGGATTCCCGGCGTGGAGGGGGTGATTATCAGCCGCTCCATTGGCGGCAAGTCGATCGGTCGCCGCCGGGCTGTGGGCGATTTTAAGCTACAGGGCGAGATGCCAGGTGGTTTTCGCGGGATTCTGCAGACATCGAAGGGAATCCAAGAGCTCTTCATTCGCGTGCGTGCGCCCGACAGTGCACAGGTGCGTCGTCAGTTGGCCGAGCACTCGGTGCAAGAGCCCTCGCGCTAATACTGCTGTTTGAGCTGGGCCCAACTGATTGGAGACACGGCGCTGGGTAGTTCGACGACGCGTCGAAAGATCATATCGCGCGCGGTGGCGGGGAACGAGATGATGATATTGCCCGGGACTTCGAGGACGACGAGTTCGGAAAGCGTCAGCTGCGTCCCGTCAGACGATAGAGTATAGCGGCGGAACTGCGCGCCGAAATTTCCTCTGATATGCTGAAATTGGTTGCGCGTAGCGTCGTAGTTTATTTGTTCGCTGGGCTTCAGGCGTATGACCGAAAGAATGCCTTTATTGGCCTGCGGGTCGACAAAGAGTCCGGCCTGCCAAGTAGATACGATGCTGGTATAGGGCGTGGAGGGAGCCGAAGTTGGGTCGAGTGAAAAGTAGCTGTGCTCTGTCCTGCCGTCCGGTGCGAACTCGACGATCTGCCAGAACAGGCGCGGCGCTTGGCCGGTGCGTGCAAAGTAAAACTCGTTGATCCAGCGTCCCGTTATACCGGGGGGATGCACGGTGCGGGGATCGGCCGAGAAGCCGGGGGGCTGGGCAGCGAGTGGCAACGGCCGTAAAAGCGCCGTCAGTAATATGACGAAGAGATACTGCATTCGAGCTTCCTGAGATAGGGGCTGTTGTGCAGGCGGAATATACGCAAATAGTTGAAGTACGCTGAAATATGAGCAGAGAAAATGCGGATGTAGTCCGCGCGCTGATCGTGGGGAACGGCGAACGGCCTTCACCGGCCCTATGGGAGGAGCTCATGGCGAGTGCGCCGCTCGTGTTATGCGCCGATGGGGGGGCTAATACAGTCCACGCATACGGTGTGACTCCCCATGCGATCGTTGGTGATCTCGACTCGCTCGCTCCTGAAATTCAAAAGGATATACCTACTGAACGCCTAGTGCGGGTTGACGCCGACAACACGGGCACCGACGTGCAGAAAGTGCTACACTACGCCAAAGAGATAGGCGTACAAGAGGCTGTGCTGGTTGGGTTTACCGGAGGGCGAACTGACCACTGGCTGTGGAATTTGAGCATGCTAAAGGTGTTCGGGCCATCCATTGCTCTGCGGATCGTCGACAATTACTGCGAGGTGCGGCTCGTGCAGGATGTGCTGCGTTTTTGCGCATGCATTGGCCAAAAAATATCGCTTTCTCCGCTGGGTGGGGCAGTCGAGGGTATCGAAACCAGCGGTTTAAAGTTCCCGCTCGAGGGCGAGTCGTTGGCGTCGGGTGTGCGCGACGGCATCTCCAACGAAGTCGTTGGCAATCCGGTGGAAATACGCGTCGGGCGGGGCGATTTGCTGGTTATAGTGCAGCGCGAAGAGCTGTTGGGTCCCGTATGCTGGGACCTTTAGATTTGTATAATCTATATTAAAAGAGTCTTGTTGGATTCCTTTCTCTTTGTTATAATGTTTGACACCTTCATTGACTACGTCTCTTAGCTTCAGGTAGCTATGCCGAATACGAGAAATTTAGCATTGAGCGCCTTGGCCTTGGCCTTGTTGACGACGGCGCCGTCTGTTGCCCAGAAAGTCAGTTTTCTGAGTGGGCGCGAACCACGCGGTGTCGAAGTGTACGAGATGGCGATGACTCCCTCGATGCGCAAGTGGGAACAGTCACAGAGCTTTTACCACTTCTACAAGTGGACGGGTGACGGATACACCAACTACGCCACGGAAAACTACGAGCGCTACGTATCGACCGAACTCGAGGGGTTCCGCACATACGATATGTATGGCAACTACATGACGCGCGGTTTCTCCGTTTACAGTTGGGCGATCGATAGTCCAACTAGCTCGGGGACGAACGTCCGCAAAGCTCCCAAATACGGTTCTTGGTTTCGCAATCTCGTCGTGTCTTCGATGTCTAAGGGAGGGTTCTACTCGGCCCTTATGATCGGCGATGCGATAAATACGCGCTTGACCCCGCTGACCTTCAACAAGCCGGCGTTTAACGGCATTCAGTGGGATTTCTCCTCTGATTATTTTGAGGGGACAATCCTCTCCTCGCGCCTGGCGTCGCCGGGGACTGTAATCATGGGAGAAAACGCTAGCGGTCAAACGATGGGAGATGTGACCAATCTATTTGGCGGTCATGCGAAAGTGCATCTCAATGATTTCTCACAGCTTGGTTTCACTTACCTCAACATGGCCAACTTCTCCAGCACGCGTAAGCTGAGCCGCAACTCGCTTAAAGGCGTGCTCACCGGAGCGCAGAACGAAGGCCAGGTCGAGACGGTGGTGCTGCGCCTTAGCGACGACTCGCCCGAGGATGGCGTAGGCGGCACGCGTCTCTTTTCCGAGCGGATCCTAATCGACGGCGTCGAGCACCCCGAAATCGTTCCGGTCCTGCGCGGAGGCGTTCGCCGCGGAGGCGTTATAGAGGCCAACGGCGTTGAGGCGATTGAGTTGACCTACAATATCCTGACCGATTTCCAAGTCAACGAAGATGACGTGGTTGAAGACTTTCAATCCATTCGCGAGATCGAGTTTGAACTGGCGGTGGCTAACGATTACCGCATTGAAGTGACTTCGAATCTACAGGTCAACGGTCAGGATGAACCGGTCTTTCTCCTTGTCGAACGTGCACACGGTAACGTGAGCGACGGTTCGAACTTGCGCTTTGTGCGCTTTGACTACGGTTTGCCGACCGCTCGTGATATTATCGGTTTCAACTTCAATATCGAGGATGCCAACGGCTTTAATCTGCGCTCAGAGTGGGCTATGAGCCGTGCCTTTCGCCGCTTTCCCAACCAGAACTTTCAGAAGCACAGACTCGCACAGGACGAAGGGGTCGCCTACTACCTAACCGCTTCGCAAGATGCCTATCCCTACTTTGCCTACGGCGAAGTTTATCGGATTGATCCCGAGTATTCCACGCGCGCATTTATGAGCGATACGCGCGGCTTTATCGACTACGAAAATCTCGAACGCTACACTTTTGAAGCGGTCGACGATAATGACGACCAGGACCGTTTTCCCGACTGGCAGCGACTCTGGCAGGGCGGTGACTTCGTCTTCGGTACGACGCCCTTTGGCACGGGAGGCTTGCCCGATCCGCAGGTCTTTCCCGGCTACGATGAAAACTCGGACTTTATCTCTGACTTCAACCAGAATGACAACACCCTGCCGGACTACGACGAACCCTTTGTGCGCTATGGCGTCGACGCACCAGAGTTCCTGTTTGGCGTCGATATGAACAACAACGGCATCATCGATCGCTTTGAAAACGATAATCTCGCCGATCTGCCCTACCGCCAAGATCGCCGCGGTTGGAACACGTATGGTGGGGTGCATCTCAACGGCAATGTGAAGATGATCGTGGGATTAGCGGCAACCGACGAGATCAGCAGTCGGCGCAATTCAGATCAGCTTTACGCCATTGTCCAAGGTCGCTGGAACTGGCCCGGTATAGAAATGCGCGCATATGAGTACGTGCGCTCGGTCGAAGATAATATCGAAGATACGGTCCTGTTTTGGACCGATCCGGAAGGATTTCGCGAGGTGGTCGATCCGCTTGAGGCGACCGATGCCTTTATCAGCACAGGGTATTTGACCTTTGACTACAAGCGTCTGGGTAAACTCAACGTATACAACAAGGTGAAGTACGACTTCGTCAAGCAGCGCGGTGCCGCTGCAGATACCAAGGACGATCGCCTGTTTTTAGGCATGATCAACCGAGCGGACTATCCGATTGTCCTGTCGGATAATGTGCAGTTTTGGCCGCGCTGGAAGAGTATCTTCCGCAAAATTAATCCTACGTATGCCACCGATCTGGCTACGACGGAGTGGTCGCACTTCTTTATGCTAACTTCCAAATACTTCATTATGCCGACGACGTTCGTCGAATATGGCGTAGAGTTCGATCTGTTTAGGAATATGGAAGACGTGCCTGAAGTGGTGCCGGCTGGATTTAAGAACGATTTCAATGCGACGGTATTGGCGGCTCAGCTGTCCAACCAGTCTTCTTACCTGGGCTACGCGCTGACGTTGAACGCTGGCTTCCGCTGGGAGCACCGCAGCTTCGAGGAAGACAGCGAAAGCCGCTCGCTGGTTTTTGTGCGCGCCTTCGCCGGTCTACAGGACTAATCTTCTTTCTAACATAGAAACGCCCTTCGCTCTTCCCGGTTATGGGATTTCGAGTGAAGGGCGTTTTTTTATGCGTTTTACCAGTCGTTTACCGATCCGTCCGGCCGACGCCAGTGCGGCGGTTCGTCTGGTAGGGCGGGAGGATGGGCTGCTGCCGCCTGCTCATCTATGTCAATGCCGAGGCCCGGTGTATCCGCTGCGCTCAGGTAGCCGTCTTTCAATATGTATGTCGTCTGTATGACTTCGTCCATCCAACCGCCGCTCGGAGCAAATTCTTGCACCGCGCAGTTGGGAATGGACAAATTCAGATGCAGCATCGCTGCGGTGCTGACTGGACTTGCCGTATAGTGGCAAGCCAGTTCCTGGTAGTGGACCTCTCCCATGGCAGCAATTTTTTTGCCTTCTGTGATGCCGCCGGTGTGGCAGATGTCGACGCGCAGATAGTCGACTAGCTCGCGCTCGATCAGCTCGCGGAAAGTCCACTTGTCGTGCAGCTGTTCGCCCGTTCCGATCGCCACGTTTGTGTGCGCGCGCAGATGGGCAAAGGACGCGGGATTTTCCGAGCGAATGGGATCCTCTATGTAAAAGGGACGATAGGGCGCTAGATTGTTGCACAGCTCGACGGCTTGGGGGGGATTGAGTCGCGTGTGCGCTTCAAATATGATCTGTGTGTCCGGGCCTACGGCTTCTCGCAGCGCAGCCATATAGTCTATGGAACTGCGCAGACCGCGGACGGCATCGAATACGTTGTCTTCCGCAAACGCATCTAGCGGTGAGATACGCAGGACCTTGTAGCCCTCGTCGACCAACGCACGTCCGTGCTCTAACATGGTGGGGATGGTGTCGCAGCGAACGTGGCGATAGAGCAAAACGCGATCGCGCGCTGCCCCGCCGAGGAGTCGATAGGTCGGCACGCCTAAGGCTTTACCCGCTAGGTCCCATAGGGCAATGTCGATGCCGGCCAGAGCCGATTGTAAGACGGGACCCCCTCGCCAAAACGTGCCGCGGTACAGGTCTTGCCATATAAATTCGATGCGCGTTGCATCGCGGCCGATAAGCAGGGGTTTGATGGCCTGCAGCGCTTCGACTACGGCCAGACTTCGTCCGCTGAGTGAGGCCTCGCCAAGTCCATGTAGGCCGCTGTCAGTTTCTATTTTGACGTAGACAAACTGCGCTACGGCAAAAATGCGCATGTCCGTTATGTTCATTTTCGTGCTCGCACTGTTTGTATAGTGAATAGATACGCTAGGCTAAGCCGAGCCAGGATCGGTCGAAGTGGGCAAAGCAAATTTGTTCATACGGGCTGTCTTGACCGCATTCATACAGACAGCCGGCGCTGCCGTCGGGCATGGCTTGCAGGCATGAATAGGCTGCAGGACCGGGATGTAACACGCGTGCGATCGGCCATGTCTTCCCGCCATCGTGGCTTAATCGCACCGTCATACGTTCACGGCGCTCTTCGCTGGCTGGATTGGAAAAGAGCAGTTTCATGCCGTCGCTGTCGTCGAGTCGGCGCAGGCTGGCCTGGCAAATGGGTTCAATGAGCTCGGACTGCCGTTCCAAGGACGACCAGCTAAGGCCTCCATCTGTGCTGTAGGCATGGGCGCGTGCGCGCTGGCGTGGATCGTAGTTGCGCATGTTTAGCAGCAGGCGCCCGTCTTCGAGTTCGGCGACTTCGCATTCGTTGACCTGATCTTCCGGCGTCGTCCCGCCCAATTGCCAGTTTATGCCCCCATCGTCGCTTATCAGCACGTGCGAGAAATACTTCTTCGTATTGGCTTCTATATGGTCGCAGGGAATGACCAGCCGTCCGCTGTGCAGTTGAATACCTGCTCCGGGCCCAGTGGCATACCAGGTCCAATGGGACTCTTTGGTCGTTTGAGATATGTTTTTGGGGGGACTCCATGTATGGCCATCGTCGTCGCTGCGCGTCAGCCACACTGTGCGCGTTCCCTCGCTCTCTCCGTCGATGATCTCTCGCTCGGTATCAGTGCCCAAATTATGGGTCAGCAGCAGGGAAATTGCGCCGCTGTGCCGATCGACAACCGGGCACGGATTGCCGCAGGTATGGCCCGGATCGGCCCATACCGTCTGTAGGGGAGACCACGTTTGGCCGCCGTCGTCGCTTCGCCGCAACAGTATGTCGATATCGCCGCTGTCGCCGCCGCCGTTTCGTCTGCCTTCGCAAAAGGCGAGTAGATGGCCAGTCCGGGTAACGAGCAGAGAGGGAATGCGGAATGTGTGATATCCATAGGTGCCGCTAGTAAAAAGGGTGCGCTGTGTGATCATAAAACTGTTCTCGTTTGCTGGGTTGAAGTTGGCGCTAAGTGCACTATTATCGTTTAATTATCCCCGTGTTACAATGCAAAAAGACTCTTTTTTTACGATTGCGGCCACCGCGTTGCACGAACTATACGGGGGCACTTTTCACGAGAATGATGGCACCAGTATGAACGAGCAGCCAGTAGGATATCCACTGTTGAATGCCAATGACGTCGAGGGCATGTCGCGCTACCTAAGCGACCAAGGTCGGTTGGCCGACGGCGAGCGTATCGAAGAGGTCTCCCGCGCCGGCGAAGGCAATATGAACTGCACGCTGCGCGTGCGCAGTAATCGTCGATCCTTTATCGCCAAGCAGTCTAGACCATGGGTGGAAAAATACCCCTCGATTGCCGCACCGGAAGAGCGCATTGCGATGGAGGCGAGGTTCTATCAGTGTGTGGCATCGACGGCAGAGGTTGCGACGCGCATGCCGCAGCTACTCAGCTTTGACCGGGACAGCCGCGTGATGCTGTTAGAAGATCTGGGAGATACCGCTGACTTTACCCATATATACAGAGATCCTTCTGAGGAGGACGTGCCCCGGGAGGCGCTGTGCGATTGGCTCGCGGCGCTGCATCGGGTCGAATTTGACGCAGCAACGCGCGAAGCGTTAGAAAATCGCGGTATGCGCGAACTCAATCACGAGCACATCTTTCACCTGCCGCTGTTGGCAGATAACGGCCTCGATTTAGATGGCATCACGCCTGGCCTGGCCGCGTTGGCCGGCACGCTGATCGCTCGCACCGAGTACGTGCGGACTGTCGAGGAACTTGGAGCGCGCTACTTAGGCGATGGACCTTCGCTGCTGCACGGCGATTTTTATCCGGGCAGTTGGGTGCGCTCTGCTGACGGCGTTTGGGTTATTGATCCGGAGTTTTGCTTTTTTGGTCCGGGCGAATTCGACGTGGGTATTTGCGTCGGACATTTCTTGTTGGCAGGGATGTCGCTGTCCTATGCGCTCGGCGTCTTTGATGATTACAGCGGCTCTGCCGAGTTTTCCGATGCGCTTGCCCTGCAGTTTGCTGGAGTGGAGATCATGCGGCGTTTAATAGGGGTCGCACAGCTTCCACTGCAGGTTGATCTAGGCGAAAAGAAGCGTTTGCTGGACCTGTCGCAGCGGCTAGTGCTCAGCCCGCAGGACCTGCTATAAAAAAAGAAGGGGGGGTTATTCGTCCTCTAAGGGGGCGTCCCCTAGCTCTTTGTAGAGCCATAGGAGGCCGGATGGGGCTCCAGACAAAAACTGGAAACCGAAGCGGCTACGGCCATCGGGGAGACGGTGCATCCATACGATATGAGCTCTGTGCTGCTGCGTCTTTCCATCGTGTTCGAATTCCAGGTCGAACGGTATTTCACCTTCTACTTCAAAGCAGATACCGCCATCGGACAGGTCGATGCCCTTCGCTTCCAACAGGCCGAAATCGCCGATAAAGCGAATGGACGTGGATAACTCGCTGCGCTGGGGGCGTTGGGGGCTTTCCGTTTGCTCGAGCTGGTCTTCTAACTCGGCAAGTCGGGCCTTGAGTTGGTGTATTTCTTCTCTGATCTGTATGGGATCTATTTCGCTGTCTGCCATGGTGCTCCCCTCTGTAAACCCTGACCGGGTTAGAGTATAATAACTCGAGTGTATATGAAACAAGAGCTATATAGATACAAGTGCGAGGCTACCTTGCCGGTGAAGCAGGTCAAGGCTAAGTTAAGTGACGCCTAAAGAAAGTGGAAACATGTCTGATATACTACCCGATGTATTGCCTCTAAACCCTTATTTTCGCGAGATGGTCTGGGGTGGCCGACGTCTCAACACGCTGTTCGGTAAAGACCTGCCCGCCGATGTGCCCATTGGCGAATCATTTGAACTATCGGCCTATGCGGGACGCCAGAGCCACGTCTGTGGGGGGCCGTTAGACGGCATCGGACTCAATGAGCTCGTGCAGCGCTACGGAGCTGAATTGCTAGGGGCCGCCGCGGTTGAGCGCTATGGTCAGCGCATGCCGCTGCTGATAAAATTGCTCGACGCCCGGCAAGACCTGTCGATTCAAGTGCATCCGGACAATGCCTATGCGCGCGCGCGCGGCTTGCAGGATGATGGCAAAATGGAGGCCTGGCTCGTGCTGCACTCCGACGGAGGACGCGTGGCCTATGGACTCGCCGATGGCGTCGACGAGGCGACGTTTTCTCGAGCGGTAACCGAGGGGCGGGTAGAAGAGGTCATCCGTTTTTTCCCAGTGCAGCGCGGCGATATCGTATTCTCGCCTCCGGGCACGGTGCACGCGCTGTGTGCCGGCGTCGTGATTTACGAGGTGCAACAGTCGAGTGATTTAACCTTTCGGATCTACGACTACAATCGTCCTGGCTTGGACGGTTCGCCGCGCGAACTACATCTGGAACAGGCGCTCGACGTAATTAATTTTTCCGACTCATTGCCCCCTCCACAGTCTTGGTCCGCTCTCCCCGGAGCTAATGAAAACGGCAGCGTGCTGGTTGACTGCGAACATTTTTATACGCGCTACGTTCGCGGGGCTTCTTCGCACTGTGCGGCTGCCGACAGCTTTGTCGCGCTAACGGTGGTCGGTGGGCAGGCCTTGCTGCGCGGGACGCGCGACGAGTGGACGCTGACTACCGGCACTACGGTCCTGCTGCCGGCCCAGCGCAGCGTGGAGATCGAGCAGATTGGACATGAGGTGTTGGAATACGTGGTTTCTTCGGTTCAGGCTAACTAGGAGAATTGGCATTTGAAATTCGTGATTCGCGCAGGGGGAATTGGCACGCGCCTGTGGCCGTTTAGTCGCAAGGATCGTCCCAAGCAGTTTCACGCTATGGCTGGATCGGCGACGATGCTGCAAGATGCAGTCGAGCGGATTGCGCCGATTAGTCGGCATGAGGATGTCTATGTTTCTACCGGCCAGGCTATGGCTAACTTGGTGCGTGAGCAGCTACCCGAACTGCCCGAGGAGCGGCTGATTATCGAACCTGCTTTGCGCAATACAGGCCCGGCAGTAGGGCTAGAGTGTGCTCTGTTGGAAGCGCGCTTTCCCGGATGCACGGTAGCTAGTCTGGGTTCCGATCACTACATCGGTAAAAACGAGGCGTTTTGTCGTCTGTTAGAGGTCGCCGAATCGGCTATACAGGATCGTCCTGATTATCTTTTTACGCTGGGCGTGAAGCCGACTCGGGCTGAAACGGGATATGGGTATATACGCCGAAGTGGTTCGCTGTGCCAGGTCGATGGCGTCGATATTTTTGCTGTCGATGCTTTTACAGAAAAGCCCGATAGCGAACGCGCCCAACAGTATCTGGAGAGCGGAAACTATCTGTGGAATAGCAATATGTTTGTGTGGAAGGCGTCGACGGTGCTCGAGCTATTTGCCCGCTACGAACCCGAGATGTACGCCGGGTTGCAGCGGATCGCCGAAGCCGTTGGCAGCGGTCGCGAGCGCGAAGTGATCGCCGAAGAGTACCCGCGCCTAAAGGCGGTGGCCGTCGATAACGCGATTATCGAGCGAGCTGAGAACGTGGCGACGATTGAAGCGGATATTGAGTGGGGCGACATTGGCACCTGGGCTGCGCTTACCGACGTGCTGCCGACTGATGCTGCGGGCAATTTGTTTTCCGGCGAGGTGGTTGCGCTCGATGCGCGCAATACTACGGTATATGCCTCGAAAGATAAGGTCGTCGCGCTGATCGGCATGGAAGATGTCGTCGTCGTCGATACGAAAGACGCGCTGCTCGTATGTCGAAAGGACCAAGCACAGCGCGTGCGCGATGTGCTGGAAGCCCTAGAGCAGCGCGGCGAAGATCGCTATTCGTAGCTTCAAAAGTCTGTATCGGTGTAGGCGGGGGGCGGCGCGTATGCGTCGCCCCCCGTTTTATTTGCAGCTGTTCAGCCCCTCGTTAACTCGATGCGAGTTCGCGCACCATTTGGCATATGGACGTAACGCCACTGTGGATGTGCTCTTCGGAAGCGGCGATGGAAATGCGCACATGGTCAGCGCACATTGCACCGAATGTGCTGCCAGGTGCGACGGCCACGCCCCTTTCCCGTAGGAGCCGCGTGGCAAATTCGTGTGAGTTGAGTCCAGAGGGCGAAATGTCGATCAGTAGGTAGATTGCGCCGCCGGGGCTGTAGCGATAGAGATCGTATTCGCGCAGTATATCTAGCGCGATCTGCAGTCGGCGCGCGTAGGCGTCGCGCATCTCCGTCACGCAGTCCTGCGGTCCGTCCAAGGCTTCGGCGGAAGCTAGCTGAGAAAAACCAGTCCCACAGGACACAAAGGGTTCCTGAAGTTTGGCTGCTAGCTCTATGTAGTCGCGTGGTCCGCGCGTAAAACCCACCCGATAGCCGGTCATCGCATAGCTCTTTGACATGCCGCTGACGATGAGCGCGCGTCCATCTGTATCGTGCGAAAGCGCTGAGATATGCCCATCGCCAAAGGTGATGTCCGCGTAGATTTCATCGGAAAGCACCCAGAGATCGCGATGTCTTGCCAACTCCATCAGCGCGGCCATGGTATCGGCGTCGTATACCTGACCCGTTGGATTGGATGGCGTGCACAGGAGCAACAGCTTGGTGCGCGGCGAGACTAAGCTGTCGATCTGGTCGAGATCCGGCAGAAATTGGTTTTCCGCCCGGAGTTCATAAAAAACGGGCTGAGCGTGGATCAGCGAGGCGGCCATGTTGTAATTGGGCCAGCCCGGATCGGGCAGTAGGACTTCATCTCCCGGTTCGAGCAGAGAGAAAAAGGCCGAAGCAATGCTCATAACCGCACCGGGGGTGACGAGTATATTCTCCGTCGTCGTCTCGACGCCGCTGCGTTCCTGAAAGTAGCGTGCGGCTGCTTGGCGCAGCGGATCGACGCCGGCATTGGGCACGTACTTGGTATGCCCAGCCTGGACATAGCGACAGGTGGCTTCGACGATGTGTTCGGGCGTGGCAAAGTCGGGTTGTCCGACCTCTAAGTGGATAACGGGCCGTTGCTTTTCGACTGCCCAGGCCATGTCCATAATTTCGCGGATGCCCGAGCGCGGTATCTGTAGCGGGATGCTGGCAAATGGTTTCATCGCAAATGGATACCCGGACCGGTTGAGCCGATCATCTGCACGGTGTTGTAGATGGATGCCGGAGTCGAAGCACCCGTTACGCCGGTAATTCCTTCGACGCGTTCGACGTGCAGGTCGATACCTGGTCCCTTGGCATGTATGGCTACGGTGGCCTCTTTCCACGCCGGATCGACCTGTAATACGGAATGCGTCCGGTCAAAGCCGATGCCGGCATAGGCGATGGCTGCATGGGTGTTGACGTTGCGCGGAAAGAGGGGACATATGCCGCGCGTGGGGCCGTCATACAGCGTCGTTTCTTCTTTGATTTCGTCGGGATTGAGTCCGGCTGCAGCGCAGTCGACATTGTGGGGCGGTTTTTTCATAATGACGTCGACCGATTCCCAGACCTCGCGGTTTTCCAGGAGTGCATCCATCCCGACAACGCCTCCGTGCGGTACGAAGGCCCGCGTTCCACAGCGCTGCGTCGTTTCCTCAATATCTTGTTCGACCTGACGATCTGCCAGCGCGGTTACGGAGATAAACATATAGTTGGTTTGCTCCAAGATGGTCTTGCCCCAGGCCCGCGTTACGTCGGGATGTGCCATTTCGACGACTAGGTCGGCTTCTTTACTCGCAAACTCACCCAAGTCGGGCAGGGCGAGTTCGGCCGGCACGTCGTTGAGTGCATCGGTAAACTGATCGTGGACAAATACGACCTGCATACCCGTCTGTGGGTTTGCGTTAATCATTTGGTGAACGGCGCGGCCGATCTGACCATAGCCAACTAGGCCAATGCGCGTCGTCGTGCTCATAGCGGTTCTCCTGTGAGAGAGGGAATGGCCAAAAAAGACGGGCAGAATATATGACATGGCGCCCGTTCTGGCGAGTCAACGGACGCGCTCGCGCGTGAGGGTGGCTTTCAGAGGGTATATTTTGGCGGCCTATACAACATGTGGTATTGCATGCAGGGGCAGTTGCCTGCTACGCGATTAGTTATAAAGGTTTTTGGGGTGATTCCGATAGTAAGAGAGCGGAGGTAAACGTGGCATCGTTAACTAGAAGAAAAACGCGCAGTCAGTGGATCGGACGCCTTGCGGGCTTATTGGGCTGTGTGTGCCTTTTAGCCGCTGGTGCCGGCCTGTGGTTTACATCGCAGCGGGATCCGCATATAGAGCGGCAGCCAGTCGTTATGGAAGCGGACCTGCGGGTTCATACCGTGTCAGCGCCCGCACGACAAGCGCCGAATACAGTCGAAGCATACTATCCGCTGGAAGTTGGGCGCTACTGGATCTATCTGCGTCACGACGCCGTGCGCGGCACGACGACGGAAGTGGAGCGTCGTATTGTGCGTCGGGAGCGCCGCGACGAACGCGATATCTACTTTTTTGACGATGGTACGGTTGCTTATCGCGAAGGTGAAAAAGTCTTTGAGATTGATCCGGAAGGCGGTGTGAATGTGGTGCTGGCCGACGCCCCGCCGCCGTCTGACTCCTATGTGTATCGCAGCCAGGGACTGCACATAGAAAAAGAAATCGGCAGTCGAGATACGGTATTGGAAGCCCATTCGCGGCGCTACGAAAACTGTATTCAAGTCGTTACCCACTTCCGCCGTGCGGAAGCATCCGAGGTCATGTCCTATGCGTCGTATTACTCCCCGGGCATAGGATTGGTAGGGCGTGAAATATGGCCGCGCAGCGGTCGAGAACCTACCGAAGTGCTATTGGCCTTTGGAACGCGTAAGCTGTAGATGATACACGCGAAGGGCGTGGATCACACGATACATTAAAATTGAGATAAAGCGAGAGTAGATTCCCCATGCTCTACACATATTTTGCAGTGCTGTGCGCCGTCCTCTGCGCGGTATCTGCGGTAGCCGAGACTGCTACGACCCGCGTCGTCGCGGTTATGAGCGACGGCGTGACGTCTGTACAATTGGAAGCTGGCACGGCGCAGGGACTACAGCCTGGCGTTTCCGTCGAGATACTGCGCGAGGGTGAGCATATTGTTCATCCGCTCAGCGGTGCAGTGCTAGGCGTGCCGCAGGAACCGGTCGGCACAGCGGAAGTGCGCCGGATAGATAATGGCCGTGCCGTAGCGGTAATGACAAAGACCTACTCGACGCCCCGCATTGGCGATATGGTTGAGTTTGAGCCCATGTATCCGCCTAGCGAGGAGAAGAGCGAAGAGTCACCTGCGGCCGTTGCACAGGTTATAGAGCGCGTGCGCGGTTTGGAAAAAGACATCGAGAGCTACCAAAAGACGCAGAAGACCATTTCGGCATATCCCGTATTTGCCCAGCAGGTATGGGACGAAATGGGGGCGATTAAATCCTATCTCGTTACGATTGACGAACGCCTTATTGCGCTCGAGGCGCAGCAAGGGGAAGATCGTCAGCACCTAGCGCAGGCACTGCGCGAAGAGCGCGGTGGACAGGATGCCCGCGAGGTGACGATTCGCTACGACGAAGACACCGATGTGCGTCTACAGATCGCAGGTAAAACGCTCGTCATTAGCGTGGAGAACGATTCCCTACACTTGGAAGAAATTGCGGTCGATACGGCCACGGCCGTCTCTTTGGACGATGTACAGGAAAACGCGACCGGCGATTGGGCGATTGATTACGGCAGTTTGGATCTCGATTTCGATGGCGAATTCTTGGAGTCGCCGTGGGTTTTGGGCGGCATCTTCGTCTTTATTTTTGGGTTGACGGGGATCGCTATTTACATAATCAAACGCCGCTATGACGATGTAATGGGCGATTTAGATGACTACGATCAAGATTTTTCCGACGAGGACTTTGACGAAGACTTCGACGATGAATTTGAGGACGACGAGTTTGAAGACGACGAGTCCGATGGGAGGTACGGGACGCGATGAAGAACATGCTATGGGTCATAGGACTGCTGTGTACAGCGGCAACGGTGCGTGCCCAACAGGAGCACTACGTCATCAAGGTGACGCCGACGCTGGTCTATGTTGATTTGGGACAGAGCGAGGGCGTTCAGGTGGGAGATACCTATCTGATTTTAAGCGAACAAGGTCCGCACTGGGCACAGATTGCCGAAATGTCGGTGGTGCGCGTCGCCGATGGCTTCAGCATCGGCGAGATTACCTACGTCGAAGCGGGCAGCACGATCGAGGTTCTACAGCGCGTTATATCCACTCGTGAATGGCAGATGATGGCCGACCAGGCCCAACAAGAAACACCGGTTGTCCATCGTGCGCAGTCGGCGGGTCCTCCGAAGCGCTCCACACTAATTATGTATGGCGGAGAATGGGGCCGCACGACGCAGCTGCAGTGGAATGCAGAGAACGATCTACTGAGGGGAGCGGATGCGAACAACGGTTCGGCGCTGAGCCTGCGCTTGGGGCAGGTCCTGAAAACGCGCTGGCGCCTCAACTTCACCTATCGAACGAGTCTGGGCGACGATGTCAAAGATTTGGCTATAGAGGCCGATGTACATCGGTTGCTGAGTGATTACCATCGGGCAGGGTTTTATGTGGGTGCAGGCGTTGGTTTGCATCAGCTGAGCGTGGACGCACCTGGTAAGAGCGACGATTCAGCCAACAAGGTAGGCTTCAATTTTACGGCTGGACTGCAGGTGCCGGGACGATGGACACTGATCTTAGAAACCGGCTATCAGCAGGTTGCCAAGTGGGGGCCGGCTATCGATGTGAGCAACATGCGCACCTACGTCGGCTTAGGACGTACCTTTTAGCGGTGGGTCGTGTACACTGTATACGCAGAAGGGGTCGTTCCATAAGGGAACGGCCCCTTCTGTATGTTTATGCTGTTTTTTCAGGTAGATCGTCTGCGGGACGACGGCGATCTTTTCCCACCACTTTGCAGATCCATATGCTCAGCTCATAAAGCAGCAGCAGCGGTAGGGCCATCATAATTTGTGAAACCGGATCTGGCGGGGTGACGATGGCAGCGACGATAAAAATCGCAACAATCGCATAGCGGCGGATGCGCCGCATAATATCGGCCGTTAGCACGCCGACCTTGGCGAGGAAGAGCGCTAATACCGGCATTTCAAAGACAATGCCGAAGCCAAAAATAAGGCGTAGAACAAAGCCGATATACTCGTCGGCAGCCCACTGTGAGGTCATGTCGGGGGGTTCGAGTGCAAGAAAAAAGCGCAGGCCCATCGGAAGCACGAGCATATAGGCGATCAGGGCTCCGATGGCGAAGCACAGAACGCTCAGTGAGATGATAGGTATCGCTAAGCGTTTTTCCGTTTGTAACAGACCGGGTG
>JAYOKQ010000063.1:23606-25683 GCA_038119905.1 Gemmatimonadota bacterium
GCAGAATATAGGGCAGCGCGAATACGATTCCTCCCATAAAAGCGATTTGTAGGCTGATAAAAAAATAGGTCATGGGCCGCAGCGCCTGCAGGCGACGCGAAGGAGGTATTTCGACGATGTCGGCTACCGGAGAGGCTTCCTCCCGGGCCTGTCCCAGCCAGCCATTGACCAGCGATTGCATAGCCGCTGCTACGCCGGGGGATCGCTGGTTTTCCAAGCTGAGCACCGCTTGCTCATAGGGGCGCGTCAGCAGCTGCATAACGCTGTCTGAAAACGCAAAGCACAGGATTGCTCCGACGAGGATGGCCAATAGCGAGCGCAGAATGCGCCAGCGAAGCTCTTCGAGATGGTCGAGGAAGGCCATGTCACCGGATCCGGCAGACAGCAGCGATTGCTCGGTATTTTTCGTTGGGGCGGGCTTGTTTTCTTCCTTCATAAATTGATGCGTTTTCTCATGCGTGAAACGACTAGCGCGAGCGCAGTAAACAGTAGACAGGCCTGCGCGAATAGGTCACCGTGCCGACTGTAAAACGAACCGCTAGGTGCAATTGATACATCGCCAACCAACACGGCTTGGGTGAAAATCTCGCTCATCTGGTAGCGGCGTCCAAAGCGGTCTATAAACAGTGACTGGCCGCTGGTCGCGCTGCGCGCAATCGCCACGCGGTTTTCAATCGCGCGCATGGCGTTGAGCAGAGCGTGTTGATAGGGACCGGCGCTGCGGCCAAACCAAGAGTCGTTGGTGATATTGACGAGCAGCTGCGCTCCGGCCAGCACGTGTCGGCGAACCAAATCGGGGAATACCGATTCAAAGCATATCAGCACGGCGAAGTTCGCGCGCTCGTGTGAAAAAATAGTTCGCTGCAGGCCGGGGGCAAATTCGGCCGGTCCTAGGTCGCCCGTCAGTTGGGTCCAATCGATTTCCCGCAAAAAGGGAATGCTGTCGCGATAGGGCGTTCGTTCGCCAAATGGAACGAGGTGCATTTTGGCATAGTGCGGCATGTCCGCCTGGTTTGGCTGTAAAAAAAATGCCGAATTATAGGGCTGCTGACGCTCCATGTCGTAGTGAGATGCCCCCGTTAGCAGCGGTGTATCAAGCGTGTCGACCAAGGCCTGAACGCGCCTATTGCAGTCCGCTGTTAGAGCCAGATAGCAGGGCAGCGCCGTTTCGGGCCACACGATGAGATCGGGCCGTTGGTCTACTGCGCTGTGCGACAGCTGGCCGAGTCGCTCTATGCTGCGCGTTAGCCCGCCGGTTCCCCACTTTTCTTCTAAGCTCAGGTTGGGTTGTATCAGTGCGATGCGCAGCGTCTCGGAAGGATGTTCTTCGGCTAGCACGCTGCGCGCGTGCAACCACGGCAGAAGGATGGCCGATACCAGTGCTGTGCCCCATAGCCAGCGCGCTGGTCGCTCCGCATGGATCAGCAGAAAGAGCAAGGCATTAATCAATACGATCCAGTATGAAACGCCGTACACGCCGGTCAGGGCGGCAAACTGGACCACGTGCGTCTCTCCTGCCTGACCATGGCCCAGCAGGAGCCAAGGAAAGCCCAATTCACCCAGGGAAAGAGCGTATTCCTGAGCCGTCCAAAGGGCGGGTGCTGCGATCCAACCGGTGGATCCCCAGCGCTCTATCACTAGGTGGACGCCTAGGGCCCACAGGGCGATAAAGAGACCCAAATAGAGGGCGAGTAGCAGCGTGCCGCCCACCACGGCTGGGCCGCCTCCCTGCGTGTAGGCCACCCAGTAAAGGCAGATCAAGTTAAACGTTGTTCCGGCGATCCAACCGCTGTGTAGTGCACGGCGTCGCGTGCCGTGTGCGACGGTCAACATCAAGGGGAGAAGCGCTATATGCGCCCAAAGGGGCTGGTAGAGAAAGGCGATGGATTGAATCGGAGGACCGGGAAAAGAGAGCGCTAGGAGTATGCCGCTGAGTGTGGGCAGAAACCAGCGAGAAAAAGAGGTCGTTGCCATCCAACTCAGTCCATCAAAGATACGGGGATAATAGCCGATTCGGAGTGATTTCAGAATATAGACGGGGGCCGATACAATCGCAAGAAAGTGGCACACCTTGTGC
>JAYOKQ010000064.1:0-1848 GCA_038119905.1 Gemmatimonadota bacterium
CCTAAAGCGCGTAAGATCGCCGCTGAACGGGGCATCGATCTTCGGACGCTTACGGGGTCGGGCGCGGGAGGGCGCGTGGTAAGTGCTGACCTTGAAGGGGTCGGCGCCGCATCAGTGGCGACCACTCGCTCAAATGAAGGGGGACAACCCTCTGTTGCCCAATTAGATACGGGGGGGCTGCTTGGGGATTTTGTCGCTCTAAACCCAGCCGAGCGAGTGGCGGCAGATCGGCTGACGGAGAGTTATCGCCAGACGCCCCATATCCATTTATTGATGGATGTTTCTGCGTTGTGGCTGGAACAGTTCCGCCAAGGATATCGCCTAGAAGGGAAGAGCATTTCCTATAACGATCTGATCGTGAGTGCAACGGCCCGTGCTCTCGGTGATTTTCCACGCATTAACAGCCATTATAGTCCGGGGGGATACGTTCCCCAGAAAGAGATTAATATAGGGGTTGCAGTGGCGGCTGATCGCGGGTTGGTTGTGCCCGTGCTGCGGCAGGTGGACCAAAAGACGGTCGAAGAAGTTGCCGAAGCCTCTGTTCGCTTGGTCGACCAAGCACGGCGCGGTGCCCTTTCGCTTGATGATATGCAAGGGGGTACATTTACGATATCAAACCTCGGCATGCTGGGGGTTTCTCGTTTTACGGCGATTATAAATCCACCGCAGGTGGCTATTTTGGCTGTGGGGGCGATCGAACGCCGTGTGGTTGCATTAGACGGAGATGCAGTTGCGGTACGGCCATTTCTGACGCTTACGCTGGCTGCTGACCATCGCGTCGTCGACGGAGCCCTTGGCGCTCGGTTTTTAAGCAGGCTGCGCGATATCCTGCAAACGCCTGGTTTGCTGGGATAATCACTCTATTCATGGCCGATGAACGCCTCCAGTCCATTCGCGATCTGGTCCGCGCTACCTATCAAGATCCGCGTGTTGTTGCGCGCTATGCAGAGGTCGGGCTCTGGCCAGCTGAAGAAATTCTCCTACTTGAATACGCTGCTGATGATGGGAACGTCCTCGATATCGGCTGTGGTGCGGGGCGCACCAGTATACCGCTGCGCGAAATGGGATTTACTGTCACGGCGATTGACCTTAGCCCCAGCATGGTCAAGCTTGCATCAGAAGTAGGTCAAGCTTGTCAGGTCGACATAGATTTTCGCGTGATGGATGTGATGGATTTGCAGTTTGGTGCAGAAGAGTTCGATCTGGCCCTCTTTTCCTATAATGGGTTGGAGCTCCTGCCGGGGCGCGCGGGTAAAATGAATGCTATGCGCGAAGTTTTTCGAGTGCTAAAGCCCGGGGGGGTTTTCATGTTCAGCTCTCATTCGCCTTTTGCGCTTAATGAATTTGCCCCCTTGCGTTTTCGCACCTTCGTTAAGTTTCTCGTTGGACAGCTGTTAAATTTGCCCATAAAGGAGCGTGAATTGGGGGAGCGGTTCAGCGAGCACGAAGACGAAGAGGTCAAATACATTCAAATACTTCCACCTTCCTCGCTCATGAATATGCTCCGGCAGTGTGGCTTTGAAATAGCCTTTTACAATACGAGGAGGCGCACCGAAACCCAGCGTCCTTGGCAATTTTGGGGCGCTGTTGAAGACGGTGAACGGATGTATGTCGCACGTAAGCCTGTCATTTGAGAAAGAGTTGGAACTTTTCCATCCTCTTTTTGGTTTGAGATTGCCCGTTCGGCCGGTTCCCCTAGTCTGCTTCCTTGACCTGCTAGTCCCTTCCGATTATCTTCCCATCAAGTCCTTAGATCCTGCACGCAAGTTTCTTTGTTTCAACTTTTTATGTCTTTGCCTACCGCTTTGTTTACTCCTTTTTAGCGGCGCGTAAAGTGGAATATTCGCA